>JAYZFV010000018.1:0-16715 GCA_036336595.1 Thermoplasmatota archaeon
TTCCCGAACGGATCCACCTTTGAGATCCTCTACCTCAAGGAGGCCTTCCACATCAACGCCAAGCTGAGCCAGACCAACGGCAAACCGATTGGCGGCAAGTGCCTCAACATCTACCTCGACCCCACTATCAACACTCGTCCGGTCGCGACCGCGATTACGACCGATGGAACCGGCCAGTTCGAGTGGTACTCTGCCGATCCCGACGACAACCCAAGCAGGAGGGGCGTCGAACCAAGCGGAAACAAGCTCGAGGGCTTCAGGACCATCAGGGTCGCCTATGAGCCTGACAGGGAGATACCCGGGGGTTGCAGGGCCGAGGCAAACCCCGTGGTCAACGGGTCCCATATGGATATCGAGGTTCTCGTCAGGAGCAAGATCGACATCCTCCTGAAAGAGCACTGGTCTAGCCCCACTGGCTATCAAGACGGGGATGTCATCGAAGGAGAGGTCACCATCTGGCGGGACAGGCTCGACCTCGTCGTCGAGGGCCAGAGAGTCGACTTCATCATCCAGTACTGGAACGGTTCTGGATGGGCGACCTACGAGGTCCGCATAATCACTACGAACGAGCGCGGCTCTGCTAACTTCACACTGCCTTACACCGCCACCGTGGTTCCAGGAGAGGGAACCGACGTCGTGGCTGTTGATGGCAAATGGCGCATTCTCGTGCATTTCCAGTCGGCAGACCCCAATCGCCCGTTCTTCGTTGAGCAGTACCTCAACAGCACCCCGATCGTCTTCCTAGGAGACCCCATTGTGGACGCAAGGGAGAACTTCCTAACAACCCAAGTGATAGTAGTCTCCGGCATCGCGTCAGCTGCCCTGCTGCTAGTTAGCGCGATAATGTACCAGAATTACCGCGAACGTCGCAAGATCGAGATCCTAAGGGGCATCCTGACCGATTCCCTGATGTCCTTGAAGGCCTCCAACGACTACATCGAGACGATTTTCAAGTGCTACAAGGACCTGATCAAGTACTTCAGATCGAGAGGGGCAATGAAGAAGGTCTTCGAGACCACCAGGGAATTCGAGGACGTCATCTACAACATGCTCGGGGGCGTCCTGCCGCCAGAGGAACTCGACCTCTTCTTCTCCTTATTCGAGGAGGCTAGGTACTCGGACCACGACATCGGGTCAGGCCAGCGGGACCGATCCATCCAGGTCTTCCAGTCAATCATCGGCCGTATGAACAACGCGTTGGGCGACAGCATGCTATCGAGGACTGCAGCTACCGAGTCCAAGCTCTACGAGTCTGCCACTAAGGCAGGCCAGTTCGTGGATTCCGAAGGCCAGGTCAGGTTTGCAGGGATTGACGATTCGGTTGATGATGAGGGTTTCAGAATCTGATCGTCTGCGGGGGCAGGCTGCGCGCTCTCCTCGGATGAGTTCGGTCGCCCCTCCGGGGCGTCCCGTAGGATTCATAACACCGACTCGGGTGGCCGCGCTACCCATCCAAGGAGAGCGATTGCTGTGAGTAAAACCACCAGGAAGTCCAATCGGGCTCTGGTGGCGCTAATCGATGATTTGAGAGACCAAAGCAGGTCGACCGGTTCCGCGCTGTGGCGGGACATAGCACGTAGGCTCGAATCGAGCCGCAAGAACTGGTCTGAGCCAAACCTGAGCCACCTCTCTAGGCACGCCGCCGACAAGGACACGATCCTCGTTCCCGGCAAGGTCCTCGGCAGCGGCGAAATCAATGCAGGGCAGACGGTCGCAGCGTACAGCTTCAGCACCGGAGCCATAACCAAGATAGAGGCCTCCGGTGGCAGAACCCTCAGCATCCGCGAGCTCATGGAAGAGAATCCCAATGGCAGGGGGGTGAGGATACTTGGCTGATTCGACCACCGTCTATGATGCCAAGGACAAAATCTTGGGTCGTCTAGCTAGCCAAGTCGCAAAGGAGATGATCTCAGCCCGTAAGTCGGGCAAGCAGCAGCGCGTCATCGTCATCAACGCCGAGGAGGCAATCGTATCCGGCCCTAGGACCAAGGTGCTCACCGACTACAGGGCGAAGTACACTCTCAACCACGCAAGGAAGGGCCCGTTCTTCCCTAGGATGCCTGACAAGATCCTCAAGCGGACGGTTCGTGGGATGCTCCCGTATCAGAAGAACAGCAGCGGTCGAGGCGCGCTGAGGGACCTGCGTGTCATGATTGGCACACCGCCCAACCTATCCGGCGACGAGCTACCGGACGACCACGAGTGGGGCGACACCGCGAACATCGAGCGCCAGTTTCCCAACAAGTTCGTGCGCTTGGGTGAAATCAGCTCTCACTTGGGAGTCGATTCGACTAGATGGGACGGTGAGTAGCATGGCGAAGAAGAAGGCACCGAAGGTCGTCAACTCGAGCGGCAAGCGCAAGACCGCCATTGCCCGCGCTACAGTCAAGGCGGGCAAGGGAAGAGTCCGAGTCAACGGGAAGCCAATCCACATCATGGAGCCTACGCTAGCACGAAGGAAGGCCTTGGAACCGATCAAGATCGCAGAGGCGATGCACCGATTCGACAGGGTCGATATAGCCGTTGACGTGAAGGGAGGCGGCCAGATGGGCCAGGTGGACGCTATCAGAACCGCAATCGCCCGAGGGCTCGTCCACTACAACGACGGAGCCGAGGGAGAGGACGAGGAGCTGAGGGATATGTTCCTTGATTTCGATCGCACTCTGCTTGTGAACGACCCCCGCCGCAAGGAACCCAAGCATCAAATGGGCCGCGGTGCTCGTAAGAAGTGGCAGAAGTCGTACAGGTAGGTGGCAGGCATGTTGATTCCAGTCAGGTGTTGGAGCTGCGGAAAGGTAATCGCCCACAAGTACCAGGAGTTCAAGGACTCGGTGGATGCCGGCAATGATCCAGGAAAGACTCTGGACGAACTCGGATTCGAGCGATACTGCTGCAGGCGAATGTTCGTGGGGCACATCGACCTAATCGACGAAGTTGCTCCCTTCAGTATCGCTCGGCAGGACTGAAGCATCCGTCAGGGCTTTGACCGTGAACCCACTCCCAAGGTAAGCCCAAGGGCCTGTAGGTTAGTTTGGCCTATACTTCGCGGCTGGGGGCCGCGCGACCCAGGTTCAAATCCTGGCAGGCCCACCATTTCCCCTTTTTTCCATACTCAGAGGTCAGTTTGAAGGGTGTCGCCCCGTTTGGGACACCATGGTAGCGGAGCCTTCCACCGAGGACGGAAATCGCACCCGAATCGCGTGGCTCGCAGAGCAGGTCGAGCGCCATTCAGACCTGTATTACAACAAGGCCGCGCCAACGATCTCCGACGCTGAGTTCGACGAGCTATGGGACGAGTTGAAACGCCTCTCGCCAGACCACCCGCAACTGAGCAGGGTAGGCTCGGACCCCCCTCCCGGCTCCATCAAGGTAAACCACCTGTTTCCCATGCTGAGCCTCGACAAGGCCAGCACCGAAGATGCGGTCGCTCACTTCGTCGCCGAGACTACCGCCCAGGGTAGGAGATTCGTCTGCCAACCTAAGTTGGATGGCTCCGCGCTCTCCCTTGAGTACAGGAGAGGGCGACTGGTGAGGGCGGTTACAAGGGGCAACGGAGTCAGGGGGGAGGACGTCACAGCCAACGCGAGACGCATACCAAACCTCCCGGAGTCGATTGGTTGGAAGGGTGACTGCCACGCCAGGGGCGAAGTGGTGATGCCACTGGCAGTTTTCAGGAACAAGTACTCCGACGTGGCCCCCAACCCAAGGAACCTAGCAGCCGGCTCCTTGCGCCAGAAACACGCAGATGCGGGGAAGGGGAGCCCTGAGGACCTCGTCTTCCTAGCCTACGGTGCCGAGTTCCCCACCGGCCCCGACCGTCATCCGGAGAGTCCCGACCCTCCGTCGTTCAATCTCGATTCCGAAGCCATATCCTGGCTGGAGGAGGTCGGTATCGGGGTCGCTGGCAACTCCGTGGTCTCCGGCGACGACGACGAAGCTACGACGACGGAGATTTTGTCTGTCACGGGCCACTGGTACGAATCACGTGACTCCGCCGAATGGGAGATAGACGGAGTGGTGGTGAAGCTCGACCGTCTGGACAAGCGACAGCTCCTCGGAATGACCGCCCACCATCCCCGATGGGCGCTAGCGTGGAAGTTCCCACCCGAGGAGGCAGTCACCGTCCTAATGGACGTATTCTGGCAGACAGGGAGGACCGGGAACGTGACGCCTGTGTCCAGAGTGGCCCCTGTGATGGTCTCTGGAGTGACAGTGGAGAACACGACGCTCCACAATCGCGGGGAGGTCGAGCGCTTGGGCATCATGCTTGGTGACAAGGTCAGGATCGTGCGTCGGGGGGACGTCATACCGAAGATCATCGAGGTCATCGGGCCTGCTGAGGAATCGGACCTGCATGGCAGGCTTCATGCAGACGGGACCCCCTTCGTAGGTCCCCTGCCGAAAAGAGTGGAGATAACCGCCCCCACGGACTGCCCTCGCTGCGCTAGGGAGCTAATCGAGGAGGGGGCCTTCATCCGCTGTACCAACCTCGATTGCCCCGCTCGCCTCGAGCGCGCCATACTGTATTGGTGCAGAAAGCTCGGAATGGACGGGATCGGGGAGAAGCTGGCCGAGCAGCTATGCTCGACCGGCCTCGTGAAAAGCCTCGCTGACCTGTATAGACTCAAGGACAGGGAAATCGAATTGCTGAGCCTAGACAGAATGGCCGAAAAATCGGCTAGCAACATCCTCGAGGAGCTGGAGGCGAGCCGCTCTATGACGCTCAGTACCTTCATCTCGGCTTTGGGCCTACCCAGAATCGGCCCGGAGATAGCCTCCCTAGTCTGCTCGGAGGTCAGGACGATGGACGACATGATGGGGCTGACCTCCAATCGGGAAAGAGCGATTGAGCGCCTGGTCTCTATCGACAGAATAGGAGAGACCGTTGCAAACCTCCTCCTAGACGGGATTTCAGAGAGGGAGGAGGTGATCCTCGATCTTTATGAGCGGATCGAGATCGGCGAAGAGGAAACCAAGTCGGTCGAAGGCCCGCTCGTCGGCACGAACTTCTGCATCACAGGCACACTGAGCCGACCTCGCAAGGAGGTCGCGCTCTCCATCAAGTCCGAGGGCGGCAAGGTAGTATCTTCCGTGTCCGGGAAACTCGATTACCTAGTGTCCGGGGGGTCTGCGGGCTCGAAGCTCGACAAGGCCAACAGACTTGGCGTCCGCGTCATTACGGAGGCCGAACTGGCCGAACTCCTAGGCGGCAAGATACTTGAGGACCTCCCCGAGGAGCGGCAGCCGACCCTTGGGGACTACTGATCACCCGTACATCCCGGTGGGTGCGCTACCGCTATCTTTCGGGGGATTGAGATGCAGTGCCATCATGTCACGAATCTGCCCCTCGATTCTCTGGGCCTCCTCCAGCAGTGGCTCTGGATCCAAGTGAACTGCGGGCAGCAAGCCGTCCATGCAGGAGATTATCCTGGCCGCTGCGCGCGCATCCGGTATCACGCCCTGCCCAATCTCCCCATCCGACTCCGCGAGAATCGCCATCGCATCGATCCGCCTTCTCCTGCACTCGCCCATCACCACACCGGTCATTCCACCGACGACACCCTGCTTGAGCAGAGACAGCCCGATCTCCTTCAGCAACTCGTGAGCCATATCAGTCGAGCCGATGCCGAGCATCGACTCCATCCCCTCGTCATCGTCGAAGATGCTGTGAGCACTGTCAGTGCCGTGGGCGAAGGAGTCCACCATTATCGTCGAACTGACGCCGGATTCGACAATCCAGTCGATTAGGCTAGTCGCAAGAGGCAGGCTCAGTTCCGGCGGCACCTGAATCTCGGAGGCGATCAGTACGACCTTGTCACAGCGCTCCATGTTGCAAATTGGCTCACCGGCGTAGAATCTCAGTGGTGGCAGCGGCTTACCGTCTTGGACCAGGCAGACGGGAGGGAGTTTGGGGTGGCGGACCCCTCCCACCATCTCCAACTCCAATTTGTCGACCAGATAGTGGGCGACGATGCTGCTCACGAAGCCAACGGAGGGGAAGCAGCTGACGAGTAGGGCACCGGAGGCATTGACGCCCTCGTCGACTTCGACTGCGGGCCCCTCCCCCATGATTGACACTGTTACTCAATGCTGTTAACCGTTGTCACGCCTGCCTACCTCTGATAGCTCTGGGTGTTAGCGGGATGGCAATCGAAGAAGGGTTCCGGGCGCACAAATTGTCACCGTCCTCTTGGAACAGGTTCGAGGAATGCCCGAGGAAGTACTGGCTCTCACGTCAAGGTCTGCCACGCAAGGTGAGCATGCCAGCCTCGATGGGGAACGCGATCCACAACTCGGTCGAGGATATGTGCAATCTGGATCTCACGGGGAAGGACGACGAGGAGACCGGATGGCTGCCACTGACCGCCAAGGCGGTGCTCGACCGGCACTGGCAAATTGAACGCGACCTCTTCCTTGAGGCCCCCAGGCACCCGAGGTGGAAGTCGGAACTGATTACAAAGGCTCACGATGGGCTGGTCGGTGCACTCAACATCCTCTTCGCTAAGGCTCACATCCCTCCGACCCAACTCCCTCAGGTCTCCATCGGCACTTGGAGGGAAGTGCAGGAGATCGTTCTGGCAAACGAGGCGACCCTCGTCTCCGAGTGCGGTCGCTTGATGGGACGCCTCGATCTACTAATCTCAGACATCCAGGACGGCAAGTCGGTAGGCTGGATCGTGGCCGACCTCAAGACCGGGAACCCACCTAAGGCCCAGCTCGACGAGAAGGTCAGCAGACAGTTGAGGTTCTATCGCGACCTGCTCAAACAGAACAATCCAGACCACCCCCAGGTCCACGCCGAAGGCTGGTACTCAGCGAACCAGACCATCCACCGCGCCGGAGGCCCATCGATCTTGGATGACGCTCTCGAAGCCTGGGAAGGCATGAGTCCGACCGAGGAGCCCCTGCAAGGCACGCCAAGCGATACCGCCTGCGCATTCTGCGAGTGGAAGGCGTGGTGCCCGACTTGGTGGACAGCGCGCAGGGACGGCGAGCTCCCCCCCGGAAGCAGGTTCCGAGACGAGGTCGTTCGCCTCGTGAGGTTCGACGAGGAGTCCGGGGCCGCTCTTTTCGAGCGAACCCCACCCGTGGGCGACGACGGCGAGCTGGCAGGCTCCGATCACCGGTTCGGAGCAATACTCCGTGATCAGGCGCTAGAGCAACTTAGGGCACTCTCGTCCTCTGGTTTCGATGGGGCGCTGTTCCTAGGCAGCGCGAGAGTCGGTGGCAAGACCATGCACTTGGGCGACTGGTCAGAGGTCCTGCCGTGGTCTCCGATGCTGAGATCAGCGAGCCAGTGAGCCGATGAACTCATCCACCGTACCCCTGAACTTTAGGGGGTAGGCCTGCATCATCTTCCATAGCAGAAGCAGCGTTGCTCCGGCATCGACGTCAGCCCTGTGCGCTCTCTCTAGACGGATGTCGAAGCGATCGCACAGCCTCCCCAGTTTGTGGCTGCCCGGAATCACGAACCTCCTCGCGATTACGAGAGTGTCGATGATTGCATGGGGGCGTGGAACCTCAACCCCTTTTCTCATGCACTCCATCTCGACGAACCTCCAGTCGAAGTCGATGATGTTGTGCCCAACGACGATCGAGCCTTCCATCAAGGAGGCCATATCAGCGATGTGGTCTCCAAACTCACCACTCCCTCTGACGTCATCGTTCGTGATGCCATGCACTCTGATCGCCTCCTCGGGGATGTGCACTCCCGGATTCACCAGCGATTGCAGGTTGATGTGAGACCCGTCCGCATCGCTGCCCACCAAGGCGTACTGCACCACCCTGTCCGACCTTGGGTTGAAGCCCGTGGTCTCGAGGTCGAATCCCAAGACTCGATATCCGGACAGCATCCCCACAGTCACGCCTCTCCCCACGCGACATCGTCCATCAACTCTCTCAACGCGAGCATGACGCTGCCCCGCACCCAACATGCCTATGAGGGACCGTTTCGTACTTGGTAGCAATGAACACCGGCTCTCGGAGTGCTGCTGCAATCGTAATCCTGCTCCTGTGCCAGATGCTCACCGGGTGCAGCGGGCTCGGGCCTGGAAACCCGAGTGCCAGCATTGCCGCGGACACCGACAGCATCAACGTCGGCGAGACGGTGAACTTCGATGCGAGGGACTCCACCAGTCCCGAGCCAACGATAATCGATGAGTACCGTTGGAATTTTGGCGACGGCGAGACGAAGACGACCAAGCAGGGAATCGTCAGCCACATGTTCAGCCACGCCGGGAACTACGAGGTTCAGGTCATCGTCGCGAACGATGAGGGCTCCACGGACTCGGCGAGCCTGAGCGTGTTCGTCAACGCTCCCCCTACTATCGTGCTCGATATTCCCGACTTCATCAGGACTGGTGACACGGCCACTCTCGATGCCAGTGACTCCACGGATCTCGAGGGGGGTTCCCTAGAGTTCCTGTGGGACTTCGATGCAATCCTCGATTCGAACGGGGACAGTGACCCCACCAACGACGCCGACCACAACGGGGCCGTCGCCGAGTTGATACTCACGGAGTCGGGAAACCACACTGGGGCCATCACCGTGGTCGACGACAACGGCGCGACGGCCACCGCCCTCTGGACGCTACGAGTGATTCCCCGGACCTTCAGAGTGGTTTGGGAGGAGGTTCACGTCGACTACGAGTGGTCTGGCTACCTCGAGCAGGGAGCCTCATACGAGGTCGATCACATTCCCGGGGAGGGAGCTAGAATCATTCGGGTCATCGCGACCCTCACCCTCGCGAGGGACCTATTGCCAATCCAGTGGCCCGAGGACAACTTCACCTTGGAACTGGACGTACCGCTGGCCGGTTGGAGGACCTCGACCATCACCATCCACGACAATATCACCGAGAACGCCTCCGCAACCATCGAGCGGGGTGAGATGAACGACAACCCGGAGTCGGGATACACGACGACCGCGGAATCCTCCGCGACGCTCTCTGCCTCCCTGCTCAATCAGCCCGGTCAGCGGTTCGGCCAAGGAACCTGGGAGTGGACCATAACTGCGGTCGACTGTGACCCCGACCTGCCAATCGACGGCGTCGATCCGGACGAGGGGAACGAATGGAGGCTAGAGGTCCAGTTTGTTGTGATGATTCTCAGAATCAGCGAGATCGGTGTCTGAGTTCTCACATCCCTGTGCGAAGGCCTTTCAACCACCTGACTTTGGCAGTAGCGTGGTCAAGGCGATTGAGATAACGAAGGTGTCCATCCGCGACCGGCTGGTCGTCGATGCTGACGTCCGCATGTTGGACCCACAGGACTTCGACTTCTCTCCCAGAGCGAGCATCGTTGGCAGCACCCTCAGCCTGCGCAATGAGGGTGACGAGGAGGCTGCGACAAACTTCGAGTTGGACTCGGATCAGATGACAACCGCGGAGCGTGACAGGATGCTGGAACTCCGCGTGAAGTTCTCGGTGGAGGGCATGCACGGAGTGCTGACGCACAAGACGAAGAACACCAGAATCGCACCCAACGCGAAGAAGTTGGCAGAGCCGAGGTGGAAGACGTTACTCCCCCTAGTTCTCTAAATCCGTAAAACCGTCGGGATTAAGCACATGACTTCGGTCGAAACGTCGCTGGACCCATAGTGTAGCCTGGATATCACATGAGCTTGCGGAGCTTGTAACCCGTGTTCGAATCGCGGTGGGTCCGCCATTCGACCCCCAGTGGCGCCCCAGAGTGAAACCACGAGGATTCAGCCCTCTATCGTTGAGGAAACATCAATTTCAATCAGATCAACCGGTCACCATGCCGGAGGTGACCTACGCAGAAGTTGAGTTCTACCAGCGCAACGGCGCGGTTGCCATCCGCAACCTGCTATCAGCCGATGAGGTTGACTCTCTTCGCGAGGCAATCGACTGGAACATCGCCAACCCAGGACCACTAGGAGCGACAGCGAGCCGCAACACGGACCCAGGCAGGTTCTTCGAGGACTTCTGCAACTGGCAGCGAATCCCAGCCTATCGAGACATCATCTTCGAGTCGGCCCTCCCGGAGATAGCTGCTAGGCTCATGGGGAGCGAGACGGTGCGGCTGTACCACGACCACCTGCTGGTCAAGGAGCCCAAGACCAAGCAGCCGACCCCGTGGCACCAGGACCAGCCGTACTACAACATCTCGGGCACGCAGAACATCAGCTTCTGGATTCCCGTCGACCACGTCGCGCGAGAGTCGACGCTAGAATTCGTCTCCAGATCGAACGATGGCACGTGGTACATGCCCAAGACCTTCCTGTCCGAACAGGCCAAGTGGTTCCCGGAAGGCAGTCTCGCAGAGGTTCCCGACGTCGAGGGCGAGTCCGACTCACACGAGGTGCTGGGATGGGAGCTGGCTCCAGGAGACGCCGTCGCCTTCCATATGCTGACATTGCATGGTAGCGCAGGCTCGACCTCGCGTCGTCGCGCCTTCTCCGTCCGGGTAATCGGTGACGACATTCGCCACGAACCGCGCAAGTGGCGAACCTCTCCCGAGTTCGAGGGGTTGGTGGACGAATTGCCTGCTGGGGCGGAGATGGACCATCCTTTGTTCCCGGTAATCCATCCCCGTTGACGCAAGCGACCTATTCAATTAGGAAGGGTCCTTGGAGGCGCCACTGGACCCATAGTGTAGCCTGGATATCACTCTAGCCTCCGGAGCTGGAAACCCGTGTTCGAATCGCGGTGGGTCCGCCACTTCGTCACAGCGTTCAAGCACCTGTTGCCCGACCCGATGGCATGGCGTTCACCGCCGCGCGACGAATCGACTTCCCAATGATCGACATGGCGGCCATCGTCTACTACCCCGAGTTCTGGGACCTCGCGCACAGGTTCTACGAGGAGTCCTGGGAGCATTCTTGCGGTATGCACTACAACGCCATACTGCACGAGCACGGCATAGGATTCCCGCTGGTCCACAGCGATGCCCAGTTCCTCCACCCGCTGGCCTACGGAGACACTGTCCACTGCACCATCACTGTACCGAGAATCGGCAACACCTCGATCTCGTGGCGCTACGAGTTCCGCAACCAGGACGACGTGTTGTGCTGGACCTCTGACCAGGTAACCGTGTGTGTGGACATGAGCGACGTCAAGCAGAAGGTCCCCGTCCCCGATTGGCTGCGCGAGGGTCTCGCCAGCCTCGCTCCCGAGTGACTACTCCCTCGGCCACTTCTTCTCCAGTGCCGTGCGAAGCGAGTCGTCCATCGTCGCATCCCACCAGTTGGCATCGCGCCAGACCGCGTACTTACCGCGGACGCCGCGCAGGTCAGCACCGTCTAGTCGCGCGCCCTGCAGGTTGGAGAGCCCGAGCCTCGCCTTAATCAGCCGTGCTCCCCTCAGGTCGGCGCCGTCCAATGCGGCCTTCATCAGGTTCGCCTCCCTGAGGGAGGCGTTGCGCAAATCGGCCCCCGAGAGGTCCGCGCCTTCGAGATCCGCTCTGTCGAGAACGGCCCTGCGCAGGTCAACACCCACGAGGTCGACCCTCCTCAGGTCCTCGCCGACGTGGGAGGTGTATGACCAGTCCCTCGAATCCCCTGACATGGCGCTCACCTATTCAGGGACAAGTGATCGAGGTGGTCTCTTCCGGCGTCCGTCAGGACCACGTACCCGTTCTTCCGCGGGCGCCTGCGGGGGTGCTCGAGAAACGGAGTACCGTGTCCCCTCGTGGAACTGCCCTCTAGCATCCTGCTGATGTAGAGGGAGATATTCCATTTTCTCACTCTGCCCCTGGGCCACTTCCTCGTCTCCTCAATCAGCCTCCTGAGCTCCCTCGGCTGTGTGACGCTCTCCTTCTCCACCGATCTCATGTACTGGATAGCTGCGAGTACCACGTCAGCCTTCTTCTCGATACCACAAGCGCCGAGCAGCTTGGCGAACGCCGAGCCCCGGTCGGGGAATCCGCTGCTCCGAATGGTCTCCAGCGTTCTCTCCAATGCCTCCTGGCGCGCTATCCTAACTCTCGATAGCGTGGACGACCACGTGTCCTGGGGGGTTACTCTGAGCCATCTCTCGTTCGCCTCCCTGGTGTAATCGGAGAGGCTGATCTCCTGTGAGCCCAGCACGAGGTACATTCTCCCGAGGTCATTGGGAATGCCGGCTGCCATGCTAGTGCGGGAGGATTGTTGCTTATCAGGTTATTTTTTCGTTATATTACTTAACACAAATTACCACACCTTGAAGCCGTGAGATTCAAAGCGGCTTCCCACAGGGCCGAAGCATGAGTCACGATTCGAGTGATGGCTACCCGCTCGTCCTCCACACCGAAGCCGACCCGTCTCGCCTTGGTGGGACAGCGATATGCGGATTCTCGACGGTCGGTTCCGTCGGTGTGATCGCTACTTCGCACCTAATCAAGTCCCTCGACCTCAGCCCAATGGGCACCGTGCTCCACCCGAAGTTCCCCGCCGTGGCACTGATTCACGACTCGGTGCCAAAGCATCCGGTCCGTGTCTACCAAGGCGAGGGCATCGGAGTCTTCACCGCCGAGATACAGTTCCCCGGCGAGCACGACGTCCACTTCGCTAACACCGTGCTGGAGTGGTTCACCAAGGGGGGCTTCGACCGACTGGTGGTAATCGATGGCGTAGTTAGCAACGACTTGGGCATCAAGGAAGACAGCGAGCTCTGGGGAGTGGCATCGACGAGCATCGGGCGCGACCAACTTGACAACTCCGACATTCAGCGTATCCAGCAGGGAGTGGTCGCAGGAATCGCCGGCTATCTCATCGCAGAGGGCGAGCGAAGGGGGCTGGACGTGACGGCCCTGCTGGCTGAGTGCAATCCGATGTACCCCGATGCGAGGGCCGCGCTAATCGCCATTGAGGGACTGAGCGAGCTGATGGACATTGAGATCCCAGTGAAGGGGCTGCTCGAGGACGCGAAGAACATCGAGGACCGAGTCAGAGAGGCATTCGAGCGCGCACAGGCGACGGCTCTGCCTGCTCCGGATCTAGATGACGACGATGACGACGTCCCGATGGTCTACTAGCCTAGTAGAACGGGTTTGTGCCGGCTGCGTGGTCAGTGGCATCCACGACTTCGGAGACCCCTGGAACGCCCTCCGTGATCATGACCTCGACGCCCTGCTTGAGCGTTACATCGACCATGCCACAGCCTTGACAACCGCCTCCGAATGCGATAATCGCCTTGCCATCATCGACCCCAATCAGATCCACGTGGCCTCCGTGAGTGGCCACCACCGGATTGACCTGCTCAGCGATGATTTCTGCGACCGCCCTCGACAAATCGTCGATCCAAAGTGGATTGGGGTTCTCGAAATTGAACCCACCACCCATCAGCGTCTCCTTGTAGTCGAGCGTGGTGCCATCTAGATACAGAGCACTGCGAGCACCCACGAAGACTGTCATTCCATTGACCTCGGTCTCTATGGCGTCCTCTTGAGCGTCGTTCTTGTCAACTAGCTGGAGGTCATACTGGAAGCCCTTGGGGCCTCGTCCGACGATATCCACTTTGAGGGCCAACTCGCCTTCGTTCTCAGCCTGCTCGGCGAACTGGTTGAGCATTTCTCTAGCCTTGTCGGTAATCTCCAGCATCTGGCTCAGGCAGCGCTACGGCCGCCCTCTCTTCAACCTGTTCTCCCTCAGACAACCTCTTCACCATCAGCCGCATCGTGGAGGCGTGGTGAGGGACAGATTTGGCAGGCCCCTGAGGGATCTGAGAATCTCCGTTACCGATCGGTGCAACTTCAGATGCCGGTACTGCATGCCTAGGGAGCGCTTCGGGGAGCAACACACGTTCCTTCCCCGACGGGCCCTGCTATCGTTCGAAGAGATCGAGCGGTTCGTTAGCGCGTGCCTACCACTGGGCCTAAGCAAGGTCAGGATCACCGGCGGAGAGCCCCTTCTGAGACCCGACGTCCCCGCTCTCGTACAACGGCTCTCGACCCTCGGCGTCGAGATCGCGCTTACGACCAATGCCTCTCTTCTCAGGGACCAGGCACCGCTGCTGGCAGATTCCGGTCTGGATAGGGTGACAGTCAGTCTAGACGCCCTCGACCCGCAGACTCACGCGAGCATGGTCGACTGCGCCATCCCGGTCGAGACCGTGCTAGAGGGCATCGAGGCCGCGCTCGAGAACGACCTCGGTCCCGTGAAGGTCAACTGCGTTGTCCAACACGGCGTCAACGAGTCCGAGGTTCGCGCCCTAGTTGGACACTTCCGGGGGACCGGGGTCACAGTCCGATTCATCGAGTACATGGACGTCGGTAGGACCAACGGATGGAGCCCCGGGCAGGTCGTCCCCTCGATGCACCTGCTCGAGGAGCTTCAGGGGGAGTTCGACCTTGTTCCCGTCGAGCCCGAGTCACCGAGCGACGTCGCGACTCGGTGGGCTCACTCAGATGGCTCGGGGGAGATCGGATTCATCTCATCTGTCTCGGAGCCTTTCTGCGGCGACTGTGTACGCGCGCGCCTCTCAGCAGACGGGCACCTCTTCACTTGCCTGTTCGCTTCGGGAGGGCACGACCTCAGAGCGATAATTCACGATGGCGGATCAATAGAGGAGCTTACCGATGCAATCGCCGCGGTCTGGAGTCGAAGGACCGATAGATACAGCGAAATGCGTTCATCGGAGACCTCGTCCCTGCCGCGGATCGAGATGTCCTACATCGGCGGCTGAAGGGACCTCGCCGCCTCTGCGACGTCCTCCCATGGGGAGTCGGTCCTGAACGACGGTCGTCCGTAGTGAGTCAGCCCAGCTCTGTGACCAGACTCCTGTAGAGCCTCGACCATTCGTCTGGGGCTGGGCGGTGCACCAACACCCAGCCAAGCGGCCAGGTCGTCGACAACGATGTGGTGGTGGGCATCTATCACCCCTGCCTCCTCGCTTATGTTCCGGACGCTCCTCGCGACCCGCCTGCGTTCGAGATCGAATTCCCTCTCGGTCCAGCCTACGGGGTCATTCTCGACGGCAGGAGGCCCACAAGCCTCGATTGCACGCTCGGCGGTCATCGAGGACATTGCAGAGGACTCGCCCATCGCCCCGACCCAGAGCGGACCAGAGGCTCTCGAATCACTTTGACCCAGTGGGTAATCGAGTGGGAGCAGGCAGTCCATCGGCAACAGCTCTAGCGAGGCCCCGTGGTGCAGTCCCGAGGCCATCGACACCCCAACCTCCTCCGCTGTGGGCGCATGCACCCTCCATCCAAGGCTACTCTCCACCCTGTTAGCCGCCTCCACGCTCCTGATGACCCGGGTGGAGACCCTTAGGTGATGCGAGTCCCATACCGAGAGCAATGGTTCGATTGCACGGTCGTGTCGCGCAGCCGCTCTGGCCACCATCGCAAGCATGACCCTCAGGCCCGAGTCGTGCGCTAGTCGGTCGGTCCTAACGCGCGCGCCGTAACGCCTCAACAACGGGTGCCTAGACGATCCCGTCAGGGCTGCTGTGTCGGTCGCACTGACCTCGATGACGCTGCTTCGGGCCAGGGATTGGATCGCGGTGTCGATGAAGGGCACGGGCGATCCATAGGGGTCGAGGTCGACCCAGTGCCTGCCACTCTCTAGCACAACGCTCCTGAGATCCCCCTCGACCGGATTGATTTGACCACGGCCATGTGCCGGGGGGAACTCCTCATGGGATCCCTTTGCCCATGCTAGGGCGATCGGGTCCAGGTCGACGATGGTGACCCTCATCCTCTCGGCCAAGTCAGAAGGCAACTCGTTGAGCCACCTGCGCGCCCTCAGGCCTGTCGCCGAAAGCCCATCTAGGGCGTAGATGGCACCGTCCCCGAGAAGCCCCGCCTCGATTGCGTGCCTCAGCAGGAGCACACTACGGGTCCTGCTTCCCGCCATAGCCGGGTTGTGAAAGACCGAACCAGAGCCCTTGGCCCCCGGACCCTGCCCCGTGATTTCGGGTTCATTCGGCAGCCGCATCAGGGTACGCCCCTCGCGGTGCACCACCCCGGGCCATCCGCCCGCATCGCCCTTGGCCATGGGTTTGCGGAGGGCCCCACCCCAAAAGGCATTGACGAAGGGGGGAATCAGTAGCGAGCGAACCTCACTCCGGGATCAGAGTGAGTCACCACCCTGCCTTGATCGGCCACTTCGCCCACGACCCTACTGCCAGACAGCCGCTCCCCAAGCCAATCTGCAACCGGATCCGCTGCAGCCGCGGAGACAGCCACCACCATTCCCATACCCATGTTGAAGGTTCGGTGCATCTCTTTGCTGTTCACAGAACCGATCTCCGCTATCCACCCGAACTCCGGTTGCGCTGACAGCGGCTTGCCAATGTGCCAACCGAGGGAGCCATGGAGCCTCAGCAGGTTCGAGAGCCCCCCTCCGGTAATGTGAGCGATGGCCTTGATGCTACCCTCCGGGCAAACGCCCCCCTCTCCCCTAGACTCCATAATCAGGTCAACCACCGGGGCGACGTAAATTCGGGTCGGATTCAGTATCACCTCTCCAAGAGACGCCTTGCCACTGCTACCGGGAAACCGATCGACCTCCCTAGAGGGGTGTTCGACATCGAACGGAGCAGCATCTCCCAACGAGCAACCCGACCTCTCCAGGACCGCCCGAACCAGGGTATAGCCGTTGGAGTGAAGGCCGCTGCTGGGAAGGCCGATGAGTACGTCACCTGCCTCCAAACCCTCGCCCGTGATGCCACTCCCGCGGGGGAACCAACCTAGGGCGGTGCCAGAGAGGTCGAGCTCATTGACGATTCCCGGGAGGGTCGCGGTCTCGCCTCCGGCAAGCGTGACCCGCG
>JAYZFV010000019.1:0-3092 GCA_036336595.1 Thermoplasmatota archaeon
ATCTGGACGACAAACCCAACGTCAGGGGCAAGGATGGATACATCTGCACCTACAGGGAGACGTACACGACGACACTGGCGGCCATGAACCTGGAGCCAAAGGACGGCGATGGAGACTACATCATCAACCACGACTGCGATGATGACGGCTCTGATGACTGCAACGTCATGGCAAACAGCTCAGTGCGTCTAGCCATCTCCTATGCTTTCGACTACGAGACAGCCAGAACCGAGACCTATGACAACTCCCTGGCCGCGCAGTATGGACCCATACCGACCGGCTTCCTGTACGACTGGACGCAGTACGAGGCCTTCACATACGACCTCACATATTCCGAGGAGATTCTGGAGGATGCCGGCTTCATCCGCCAGTACGACTGCGCGGAGCTCGCCAACAACAACACAGTGGTGGTTGACGAGGAGGATCGCGATGGCGACGAGTGCCGCCTGCCTCAGATTCTCCGGGTCATGGCCAACGAGGGCAACGACTACCGAATCCAAATGGCCAGTCAGTTGCAGCAGTCCCTTGGCACAATAGGCGTTGCCACGGATGGCGATGCCAAACCGTGGGCGGAATACCTCACGATGTACTACACGAGCACGTTCGAGATCCGCTTCAGCGGCTGGGCTCCGGACTACTTGGACCCCGACAACTACTGGACCCCGTTCGCTGCCAGCCATGATGCTGGTGGGGATGCCTACGGCAGGTTTTACCACAACTCGGAACTCGATTCTCTACTTGTTTCAGCCAGGACCGAGACCAACGATACCGCCCGTGGCCAGCTGTATATGGCTGCCTTCGAGCTCTGGGTGCAGGATCCGAACATGATCATCATCGGCCAGTACAACGGAATCGGCGTCAAGCACGACGACCTGTGCTCCGCTCCCTGGGTGGCCATAGGCTCGACGCACTGGTTCGACTACGACAAGATTCCAGTGGTCGGAGACGTGCTCCAAGGGTCGTGCTGACGCTGGTCGGCTTAATCCCCGATGCGGTAGCCGCTGCTCGACTCGGAGGACTCACCAGGGGAACTTGTATGTCCAAATCACTAGGTCGTTGAGAATGCACTGTATGGCGAGCATCACAGTGCCGGCTATCATCAGCTCGGCGTTCTCCAATCCGTCTTGGTACGCCCCATAGGCCAGCAGCCCCAGCATGACGTTGCCGACCGAGGTGAGCAGGAGGGTGCCCACCACTAGCGCCGGCGTCCACGAGTAGCCATGCTCGAGGTGGTAGATCGTGCTCTCGAGCCACAGTGCGGATGGGATGAGGATCAGCGCGTAGGCCAGCAGCAGCCTGCCGGCTCCCAGGCCGTCCGAGTCCCCCCATGGCCAACGCAGCGATGACAGCGCGGCCTCGTCGAACTGGAAGAGTGCGACCCACCAGTACATCAGGAAGCCTGCGGCAGCTACGAACATGAACGGGATGATGTATGGCTGCCACGATTCAGGGATCCCCCCCCACAGATCAGCCGGCCTCTCGACGTGGGAGACGCCGTAGGCGTAGGAAGCGAGGACCAGCGGGCCGAAGACGAGGGTGAAGGCCAGTACCACCTGCCGGGTGACCTCCATGACCCGTGGACCCTGAGGACACCCATAATCCTCTGCCCCTCGCCAAGCGAGGCCACCGAAACCCGGTTAATCGCCTCCCGGGGTCGGGCACCGTGCAGCGATGCGGTGTGGAGGAGGTCGCAGCCGCGCTCGATTCCGAGGACGTGACTCTCCTGCTCGTCCTGCGCGACTCAGAGGACGGCGAGGTCGCGCGGCTGCGCTCACTGGCAATCGAGCGTGGGATCCCTGTGCGCGAGGGCTCGCGCAGCGACCTGTGGAGGATGGCGAGGGCGACCGAGGGCACGGAGCCGCCCCACGTGCTGGCTCTGGTCGGTCGCAACCCAGGTGCGAGCGTCGAGCAGTCACTGGCTGCTGGCGGTCTGGCTTGGCTGCTGGCCGGTGCGCGCTATCCCGTCAACATCGGCTTCACAATCCGCACCGCGGAGGTCAGCGGCGCCAGCGCGGTGTTCGTGGACGGCGAGCTGAACCACGGCGAGCGCAAGGCCGCCAAGCGAGCCTCCATGAAGGCGCATCGATTCATGCCAGTACACTGGGTGGACGGAGGGGAGCTGGTCGAGTCCGCCAAGCAGGCGGGCTTTCGGGTGGTCGCGCTCGAGGATACCGGGACCGCCGAGCCGTGGGACGCGGACCTGACTGGCGATGTCCTCCTGGTGGTCGGCGGCGAGCACGACGGCATCCCCGACCCCATCTTGGACGCCTCCGACCTTGTCGTCCGAGTCCCGATGGCCGGCTTCGTGCCTTCGTACAACCTCCAGGCGCCCATGGCCGTGGTCGCGACTGAGGCGCTGCGCCAGCGCTCTTCCTAGGGTCAGATGGAGCCTCGCAGCTCCCTGTTGATGATCATCCTCTGGATCTGGCTGGAGCCCTCGAATATCTGGTATATCTTCGCCCCTCGCATCCTGCGGGCAACCGGATACTCCTCCGAGTAGCCGTAGCCCCCGTAGACCTGGACTGCGTCGGTGGTGACCTCCATCGCCATGTCAGCGGCGAAGAGCTTGGCGTGAGCGGCATCGAGGGTGTTCCGCTCGTTTGAGTCAGCCTTCTTGCCCGCCTTCAAGCACAGCAGCCTCGCGGCCTCTATCTTGGTGGCCATGTCGGCGAGCATGAACGAGATTGACTGGTGCCTCACGATCGGCTGGCCGAAGGTCTGGCGCTCGTTGGCGTAGGCCCAGGCCTCCTCCATCGCCCCTCTGGCGTTGCCCACCGCGTTAGCCGCAACGATCGGCCTGGAGAGGTCGAAGGCCCTCATCGCGTTCATCCAGCCCCCGCTCTCCTCGCCCCCAACGAGGTTGTCATCCGGGACGCGAACGTCAGTGAACGTGACCCCCCTGGTGTCGGAGCAACGCTGCCCCATGTTCTCCTCCTTCTTGCCGAGCTCGACCCCAGGCGTGTCGGCGTCCACCACGAACCCGCTCAGACCGTGGTAACCGGCAGACTTGTCGGTGTACCCCAGGACGAAGAACCAGTCCGCATACCCCGCCCCCGTAATCCACATCTTGCTGCCGTTGATGACGTACTCGT
>JAYZFV010000020.1:0-14067 GCA_036336595.1 Thermoplasmatota archaeon
TGATAGGGTGGATATGCTCGATAGGATAGATGCTTACCCGGGCAATCTGTCAGGCGGCCAGAAGCAGAGGGTCGCCATAGCCCGCGCGTTGGCGATGAAGCCGGAGGTGATGCTGTTCGACGAGCCGACTAGTGCTCTGGACCCCGAACTCATCGGCTCGGTCCTGGAGACCATCCGAGGCCTTGCAGACGAAGGGATGACAATGGTGGTGGTGACGCACGAGATAGGCTTCGCCAGAGACGTGGCGGACCGTGTGATCTACTTGGACGAGGGCGTGGTCGCCGAGGAGGGCCCGTCTTCGATAATCGACGACCCGAAGACCGAGAGAATGCGGAGGTTCCTCTCGAGCATCAACGACTGACTAGCAGCTGTTGACCAAGTTCCAAGACTCCGTGTCACCTGTCTTGTCATACTCATAATACGTAGTATCGGTGACGATTGAGGGGGCTGTCCAAGGCGCGGACTGAGAAACTTCGACTACGAATGAGTAACAGCCGTATTCTCCAGCCGACTGGAAGTCATCTGTTGGTATGTACATACGATCGAACTCTGGAGCGGAAAGTGAACCATCCAGTGGTAAATCCGACCCGAAGTCCCCCACAATGGCAGATCCAGAACCGTAATCCCCATTGGAATCATCCCACGATGCCTGGCCATTTTGAACCGTTATGATGGGATACTGGACTGCAACTTCACTGCCCTCCATCAATGTGGCTGTTACATTGTAGTCGGCAAATGGCATCCCACCTGGCTTGTTATTCCCAACCGCCTGATATCCAATCCATGATGTTAGGATGACGCCTATTACACAATTCTCAGTATTGCTGTCACAGTCAGCGCCGGTTCCCATATATCCATTGGCCTCGTTTTGCGCATCGTCAACCGTCCTAATCAGTAGGGAAGACGCCAGTGTATGGCTATCCTCAGAACCGCCCGCGTTTACCGTAACAACATATTCTTGATCACTAACGGCGTTTCCCGAATAGAAATCTGACACGGTCAGAGTGAGCTGTCCGTACTTACCAAAACCATCCTCCCTATCTATGGCGAAGTTCGCATTATCGGACCAAACCTCGCTCCCGTCAAATGATATCGAAACATCTGCCGAGTCGATCGAAGAAGACATGAAGCCCCCGGACTGCCTAATCTTCAGAGTAATCTCTGTTGAGTCAGACGAAAGGGTACTCTCGGCGACCGTAATTGAGGAGGTGGACACACTACTAGCAATGAAGGGACTGGCTGCCATCAACAGGTAAACCACAGCGAGCACCACGACCATCTTGCGGCCAATAGAATTCCAAACTACGTAGAACGACACCCCCAATATGGAAATTGGCACCAGTCCAGCAATGGGGTAGTCGCTCTGGATGCTTGGCAAGGCGAAAACCCAAGACAGCAAAAAGCCCAGAACTCCAAGCCCAATCCCGATGTATAGGGGGTTTCTAACGAATGCCTTGATGGCCCCCCCATCCAGACTTGGGGGCTTGTCCGAATCTTCGGTTGGCGAGGAGAAAATGGTGACTTCCGCGTCAACGACAGGGGGCGGTTCGGAAATCTCAGTCTCACGAACCTTGCGCCCGCTTACGGGGTCAATAACTCCAGATGGCCTATCAGTCTCGTCTGCCTGGTGACTCAAGGCCTTCTCCAGCAGACCTCCATCGCCCATATGTCACCTGCTCCGACTAGTGGTTATCAACCCGTTGCCAATAGGGTACGGAGTACGCTAATCCCTAGAACAATCGGGCGCCTAGGGGCTCGATATTGCCCTCGTGATCGACCGGAGGGTCGTCCGGAGGGTCGTCATATCGAGCACCCCTCCCGATGGCCGCACCTGCTAGGGCCGCCATCATCATCGTGCCAACCAGCTCGAAGCCCGGGAGATAGACTCCGCGGATGTAAATGGTCATGACCTGGATCTGGTAGTTGGGGATGCCCTCCGTGCGCACCGAGTACTCGGAGGTCGCCTTGAACTGCAGCGAGAAGTACTTGTCAGTCCAGCCTTGGTTCTTCGGAGTCCTCATCTGGACGCGGAACTTCTCCGGTGGCGCTAGCGAGTCGATCTCCTGTGAGACCAGGGGCAGGCTCAGCTGGAAGCCCTCATCGTTGAGCTCGTCGTAGTTCGAGATCTCGACGTTGAACTTGTCACGGGCGTTTCCGTCGTTGTAGACATCGAAGATCAAGGTGTAGTCGACCTTGGGGCGTAGTTGCAAGAACGCGATATCGGAGCCGACCCTGAGCCTGCTGAACTGCTTGAAGACGGTCATCACCTTCGACTCGGTAGGCTGCGTCACCCCGGTGACTGGCCCACCGCCCCACTGAGTTACAACGGCTGTAATCGTGACCACCTGCTGGCCCTCGGGCATCCTCAGGTCAGCACGGGCGGAGACCTGGAAGGAGGTGTCCCCAGGGGGGACAGTAGCCGAGCCGGGCCCTGCCACCGCAATCACGCCCGACTGATATGTCAGCTCGACCTTCTCGGAGAAAGTGGTGGGGTTGGAGAGAGTGCAGTAGATGATGGTGGTCCGGGTGGCTCCTGGATAGACGTCTATCGGCTGTGGTTGATCGCACGTCAATGAGACGTCAGGCGAGGTCTGGGCCTGAACTGCCGCCGCCCCGGCCCAGAGGCTCAGGAAGTAGACAGCCATGATCATCAGAGGCACTCTGAAGGACGCGCTCATCGCAAAATGCCCCACTAAGAACGTATTTGAGGCTTCGCCCGGGACGGACGCGGGGCGCGTCGAAATGAGGGTAGGGCGCAGTGGTGGACCCGACCGGATTTGAACCGATGACCACTCGGTTATGAGCCGAGCGCTCTAACCAACTGAGCTACGGGTCCTGTGTGTCCCCCCATGTGCACGGTGACATGAACCTTATCGAAATCCATCGAGATTCAGCACTGGGAGCGTTGTCACCTACAAAATGTACCTGAATGAGGGGCGGAGGCATGCTATGCATCATCCCAGTGCCGATCATGAAATGCACCTTCTAGCAGCAGTTCGACAGCTTCGGTTTCATTCAAACTCCCATAGCCTCAACCTGCCACAGAAATGACGCTTCTCGCGAGTGCAACGCTTAACGTCAAGCACCCACTCGTGCGAAGTAGAAGGGTGTTAACCATGGACAACAACAAACCGACCATTGCGATAGGAATAGGGACTCTGCTCCTGCTAGTGAACGTAGGACTCGCCGTGACGGGCTTCGTCGATGGACTGATCGAAGGGGCGGTGGAAGGTCAAGTCACTGACTCTATGGATGAGCAGGTGGACTTCGATGCCTTCTGGGAAGACGAAGATGGTGATGAGCATCCTAGCAACTGGTCGGTTTCGACAAGTGAAAGGGTCTACTTTGCTTACTCTATTACGGACCAGTCAGCGCTGTCCTCCGAGGATCCATCCCAGGCTTTCGAGAAGATGGGGCCGTTCATCTACGAGGTCACGACCACTAGGGATGTTCTTGGATTCAACGAGACTGCTGGCACGATCACCTACTCGGAGTACGACAGTTTCGAGTGGTGCGAGAACTGCACGTGGACGAACGAGAACGGGACGGAGGTGGCCTCCGTCTCTGGCGATACCGAAGTCACGAACGTGAACATCCTGTGGAACACCCAGAGGATAGCGGGCCTCGCTACGGGTATAACCTACGGCGAGACCTTCGCCAAGGCCGGATTCGCGAACAAGATGATGGAGAACGAACTGCAGAACAAGGCGCCCAGCATATGGGCTGCCCAGGACATAGTGGGAATGGTAACAGGTGCGTCAGCCCAGATTCAGGCAGCACATAACCTATCGGCGGAGGTTGCTGATTCGATGGCACCAGCGGCTGTTCTGGACGGGGCCTACGATAACTGGCTCGCTCAGAGCGGGGCGAGCGATGCGAGTCCTGACTTCTCGGCTTCTGCCCAGAGCATAATGTTCGATGCCGTCGACCCGTCGACCGGCATCTGCATCGCCCTGACCTGTGACATCGGACCGATGCTGATTGCCGGGATGGGGGAGCCTAGCGAATCCACAACGGCGACTAGAGCGACGCTGCTCGGATACGGCAGCGCTGACGCCGCCACGCTTACTAACATGGACTGGGCAGTGTATGCCTTGGCAGGCTCCGAGTTCATCGAGCACGGCGGCGGCGCTGACCTGAGTACCGCCGATGACCTCAGGGAGCGGCTTTACGAGCTCAGCGGAGTCGACATCACGAACCCAGAGGCTCTGGAGTACCTGATGTTCGGAATCGACCCCAATACCGGCCTAGGAGCAGGACTGCTGACCACTGTGGACTTCAATGGGATTCCCCTTGACGGAGTGGCCCTGTTCCTGCTAGGCGCGCAGTCCAACCCCTTCGACACAATGGTGGGATACAACATCGGGTTTACCCAGCTGCTGGGCCTGGCCGACTGGGCCGGGGCGTGGATCGGCCTGGTCGGGACTCCTGCCGAGTTCCCGATGATTCTGGTCGGTGGTTCTGGAACGATGAACGCGCAACTATGGTGGGAGACCTCATTCGGAGGCGTGGAGCCAATCGCAGGGGGATACCTGGTGATAGGCCTGAACCGTGCGAACTACGAAGGTTCGATCGATCTCAGCGTCGAGAAGACGCGCGAAATCCTCTACACCTCGGACTGGGCCCTAACCGGCGACTTCGCTCCCGTCTTCATGTACAACGAACTCACGGGTACGACAATGCCGATGAACGAGGATTGGACGGCCTTTGAGGCGGGAGGGGAAGTGGTGCCATGGGACGATGCATTCGTTGCAGCTGCCTATGACATCTCCGAGTCAGAGGCAGCAGCTCTGCGTAGCTGGGTCAAGGACTTCATGTTCGAGCAGGTTATCGGCGCCCTGCTGGGCTTCCAGTACGGGGGTTCGGCATACACCACTCAGTCGGTTAGCAACTGGCTCTACGGATGGAGGGATCCTATTGTCGCAGATGTCGTCTACGGGGACATCTCTAACATGGCCGTGGGTTGGGTTAGCCTTGAGACGAATGAGACGTACTTCGGCTCCGATTCTGTCAGTACGGGGGATTTCTCTGTCTACGTCATGAGCACCAAGGGCGACACCATCGGCCAGAGCGTTTCACAGGGCTACATCAACTCCGATGGCGACGGCCTGTGTGACTTCAAGTTGGATTCCGACGGCAATGCCGAGTACAATGTCGAGTGCGAAGCCAACGAGACCTATGGCCTCACCGAGCACCTGCCGTGGCGAGCCCCTCACAACGAGGAAGCCACCTACGGCCTGCTCTCCGACCACGTAGGCAACGCGAACACGGTGGTTGCCGGCACCATTGGCGGCAAGTCGGCTCCGTTGGTCAATGACGCAAGCTCCCCATTCAGACTGAACGCGGTGGGCTATGCAATCGCTGAGTCCACTGTCGTGGGGGATGTCACGTTCAAGGACATAGACATGGTCGAGCACCATCTGGTCCTGGATCCCGCGGAGCACCAGATTCAGGCCAAGCTGATTGGCTCTCGAACATTTGTCGACGTCCTGCCTGGTGCACTACCGGTTTATTTTGCCGCGGACATAACGATGCGTGTCGAGAAGGTCTCTGGTGCAGTGATGTATGGCGATGTCCTCGCTGCCTTCCACTATGACCTGCGAGGACCTGGGAGCATGAACCCTGACTTCAGCGAAGGTTCGATTGACACGCATCCGGTGTTTGAGATCCGCTCTTTCTCCGAGCTAGATGACGAAACCGCTGCATCATTCAGGGGCAGCGTAACAGACAACATGGGTCCAATGGGTTGGACCAACTTCGGAGGTGATGCTGGACCTCCCCTGTCATACCTGACCTACGTGATCGCGTTGCTCTACGTCGCCGCAATCGGACTGATTGCATATGGGGGCCGAGAGATGCGAAGTGAGGATCAGTCCCTACCTAGTGCCGTCGAGGACGAGTAGGCGCGGGGGCGATTTTTTTCCGAAGTATTGAACCTAGGCATCCGGACAGAGGTCCGTGACCTCCCAAGAATCGTCCTGGGCTGGGCGGGAGAGTACTCACCTGTGGTGAACAAGTGAGGGGGCTATCGGGAGTGGGCCGGTGAGATTGCGCCACATCGACAGGATGAGGGCGGTTGCCGTGCTGTGCATGGTCGAGGTCCATACCGCGGCAATCGTTCCTCCCGAAGGCATCACCGTGGGCCATCCCGCGGCCTTCGTCGCTGCCGCCTTCGGGGGCATGGCTGCTCCGATGTTCGTGACAATCTCGGGTTGGGGGATGTATCACAGCGCACATCGTCGCGCCAAGGAGGGGTACTCGTCAGTGGACTGGGTGGGGTGGCTGCTGCCCAGAGTGGTGGTCCTGACCCTGTGCCAGCTCCTCGTGAATGTGCTTCTCAACGTCGAGCGGGGGGGCAGGTTCGAGTGGCACACCCCGGGAGTGCTGACCCTTCTGGCGATCGCTGCAATCCTAGCGCCGCTCCTTGTGCGCCTGAGCATCGGTTATAGATCGGCTCTGATGCTAGTGATGGTAGTCTCCCCGTTGCTACTGGGTGGAGCGGCGGGTCCTGAGTTGGGATGGTTTCAGAGGGTCGATGCAGGAAATTACACCGAGTGGGTAGCGAGGCTACTCTGGAACGGCACCTACCCCGTGATCCCGTGGATGTTCTACGTTATTCTGGGCACGATAATCCACGATCTCGGGGGGCAGCCTAGAATCAGGGAGAGGAACATCGCCATTGGACTTCTAGCCACCTCGCTGACCGTGGTGGTAGCCGTGGTCGAGGAAATCGACTGGGCCCTGACCTCCGGGGAGGCGGTCCTGACTTTCTTCCCAGCGAGCATGCCATTCCTCGTGGTCTCGGGGACGATGGTGATTCTGACAATGAGGCTGCTGGAGGGAGACGAGGCTTCCGGCGGAGGGCCATCGTTTGGGGGTCGGTTGGACGCCTTGGAGCCTGCAGGTCGGCTCTCGCTCACCATTTACGTCGTCCACTTCGCAGTCTTGGGTGCCGCTGCAATGGCGCTGGATGGGGGGAGGCTGGCGGTTGTTCCCGCCTTCGCGGTCACCATCGGGCACACCCTGGTTTGGATTCCTCTAGCGGTAGCGCACGAGAAGCACATTCCCGACATCTCCTTCGAGAGCCTATTGAGGCGCTTCAGTCAGTCGGGCAAGTAATCGGTCACCCAAGAGATTGGGCCGAACCAAGTATCTCCTTCCTCGTGAGTGGCCTTGATGCGCGCATGGTACGTAGTCCCACAGCAGTCCAGCCCAGTCAATTCCCAAGAGCCATTGCCCACCTCAGAGGGGCCGAGACCCACACTGTTGGCCCATGACGACGATTGGGTGCCGCCGTCCGAGGTTCCGTAATGCAGGGTCAGGGTCGTGTTGGTGCCATTGTCGTAAGTCTCCCAGGAAACGACGGATGAGTTGGCGGTTACGTTGGATGCCTGCAAGCTTCGCAGGATGGCATCGTAAACGAAGAAGTCGCCGCGAAGTGGGTCGTCGACCCAGACGGGGAGGTGATCCAGTGCCTCGTAGGTCTCCTGATCCAGGGGGAACCCCCACGCTGCGTGGTACGGGGCGAGGTTGTATCCTGTGGCGTTCGACAGATGTATGACCCACGCGTTGAATTTCTCGTCGCCAGTGCTCGGGACCTCTGCCGTCGGGAGAGTGTAGTAGACGACCAGTGCCTCTGTAATCGGCCCCCAGCCCCATTCCTCCTTCACGATCAGAAAAGTGTCGAGGGCTGTCCAGACCGACCAATTGCTGATGTTGGACCCATCCTCAAAATACGACCTCGAGGGGTTCGCCGGGTGTAGGCTGGGCGGGTCGACGAGCTCCTCCATCAGATAGACGCTGGCGAAGTTGCAGCCGGTCTCCGTGGTCCCAGGCAGTGTGGAAGGCATCCACTGGTGGTTGTGACCAAGCTCGTGGAACATTCCCCAATCTCCGTTCTCACCCATGTATGAGACGTTGACCACACCTGCGACGCTCAGGTCGTGCGCCATGAAAGGATATCCGGAGTGCATCCAGCCAGCGGAGATCTGAGCGTCGAATACTGCCCTCTCTACCCTTGGCCAAGGCAGGTAGCCGTAGATTGCGTGCTCCATCCCCAGAGCCTCGTCCCACCAGTCCATCAGCTCATCGGGATTGTCGAGGTCCCTGATCTCGTGGCTCGGCACAGTAAGGATGAACTGGCCACTGCCGATTTCGGCCCAGGGAGCAGGATCGTTTCGATATTGCTGCTGCCACTGGTAGACGTCGGTCTGGCCGTGGATGTACCGCGGCGCCTTAATCACGTTCGAGATGGCCACATCGAAGTCGCCGAGCGTCGAGCCGGCTTGGATGGCGATGAAAATCGGTCCGCCGAAGGCGTTGCCAACCTCCATGGTGATGCTGTCGACGTACCACCATCGGACTATCTGTGGGTGCCTGTGCAACTGGCTCTTTCCCCACAGGCTGTCACTGTGGGCACCGACTAGCACATAGGTCCCCGTGTCGACAATCGCGGAGGGCAGCGTCACGGTGACAACCTCTCCCGGGGCTGCGTACAGGCCGGTCGTCATGCGCACGTGGGCACGGGCGCTGGAGTAGCCGAAGTTTCCTGGCAGTCCGCTTTGGTTGCCATCGATGGTCACGTCGCGGGTAATCCTGGTGGCGTTCGCCGGTACCTCGCCGGGGAACTCCGCGTGGCTGGGGTGCGCTGGTAGCTCATTGGCGGGGAGGCCCTGGGTCAGGGCGGCCTCGACCCTCAGAAGGGTGTCAGCGATGGGGTCCTCGCCCAAGTCGTAGCCGACGTCCTCCCACAGTGTTCCATACTCAATGATCGTCCAGCCAGTCTGGTTGACGACCTCACGCAGAGGGCTCCAAAAGCCGTGGAAGTCCAGAGCGACCACGCCAGTGCAAATCGAGAGGGTTGCGTCGGCTATCGCCGCGTCGTCTGCGGACAGGGCCTGGTTGTCAATGCGGTCAGCGCGAATCGCATCGATGGCTGCCTGCGGGCGGGTCAGCTCGTGCGGCGTGACTCTGAAATCGACGTTGTTGTACCCCCAAGCGTGTGAGACGAACAGCCCCGTGGTCTTGGCGATCTTGTTGCCCGGGTAGTTGTGGGAAACGTCACTGTTGGAGTAGGACCAGTACCAAGCATGGCCCCCCATAATCAGGCCGCCTCCGGCGTGCATGAAGTCGACGAGGTTCTGGTTGTCCGCATCGTCGTGGCCGTTCCAGAACTCGTCGAGCAGGCAATCGATGCCTGACAGGTTGTCAGGAGTGACAGAGAAGTGAACGGTGTGGCCCTCGTCCTCCAGCTCGTCCTCGAAGCCGTCGTAACCAGCCCCGTAGGCCAGTCCGACGTCGGCGTTCTCGCCGCAGACCCACTCGACCGCTTGGAGCGAGAAGGCAGTCTCCTTGGGTCCCGCGCCGTCGACCCAGCTCTCGTGGCCGTAGCCCAGCATCTTGCCCCGGCCGACGTGGCTGGCCGAGATGACGGGGATGGTGGAGCCGTATCCCTCTTGTGTGAATCCTACTGGGAAGGCCCACTCCCCTATCGGTAGGATCGGCGATGGCCAGCCCCCCCAATTCGTGTTGCCCATGCCACGAAGCAGGTCGGACTGGTCTGCAGCTAGGTCGTGGACGGCTATCCAGAGGCTTTGTCCGACCGAGCCACCGGTGTTGTTGGCCCATATTGTGTACTGCGCCCAGTCAGTCCGCTCGTCCGGCGTGCCCTCTATGGTCCCGTTTGACAAGAGGTCGAGCCCGGACGGCAGGGGCGGGCTGACCTCCCAGGTGTCTATTGCCGGCCCGACGTTAGTGACGGGGATGAGCACGCTCTCGTTGGCCTCGAGCGTGAACTCGAGGCTCGGCCAGGTGATGTCGGTGGGCGGCTTGCTGATGACCCTGAATCTTATCTGCATCGAGTCGCTGCCTCCCGTGTTGTTGGCCCAGATAGTGTGACTGCTCCATTCCTGCAGGTTAAGCGCAGTTCCGCTGACGGCCCCATTGGATGCATCGAAGTGGAACCCGGAGGGCAGAGGCGGTTCGACCTCCCACGAGGCAGGCGTGCCTCCGCTCCACTGAGGGGCGATGGCCCCGATGCTGTCCCCCTGGGTGAGGTCGAAGACGGAGGGCGAGTAAGATAGCCCCCAGACGGGAATGTCCCAGACTTCGATATTGATGGTAGTCGCCACAGAGCCGCCGGTGTTAGTGGCCGTGATCGAGTAGCTCTGTGGATCCTGGAGCACCAGTGGAGCGCCCACGATGGACCCGTCCTCCGTGAACTCCATTCCGAGAGGTGGATCTGGGTCGATTGACCAAGACGTCGCTTCGCCGCCCGAGGTGCTCGGCGTGATAGAGGTCTGTTCACCGTATGTGAGGATGAACGACTGCGAGCCGTAGTCGATGGCTTGAGGCGGCTGGTGGAGTGTGATGATGCGTAGCGTGTCGAATGCGCTGCCACCGGCGTTGGACGCAGTGATGGTGTGGTTCGAGTCGCCGATCGACATTGGAGCGCCCGTGATCGAACCAGATTCCCCCAGGGCCAGCCCCTCTGGCAGAGGCGGTTCGATGGTCCATTCAACTGGGGCCCCACCGGTGATTTCGGGAGCTTGCAGTGTGCATTCCCATTCCATGGTGCAGTGGAGTGCTTCAGCGGGGTATGAGATCGATTGAGGTGCGATGGGAAGGACTGTGACGTGTAGGGTGTCTGATGCGGAGCCGGCTGCATTGGTCGCTATTATCGTGTGAGTCATGCCTTGTGACTCGGCAGTGGGGGTGCCGGAAAGGACCCCTGATTCTGAGTCTAGAGAGATGCCTTCGGGAAGTCCCGGGTTGACTAGCCATCCCCCAGGGGCATCACCGAGGAAGCTGGGCGTCAGTGCCTGCATCTGGCTTCCAACAACCAAGGTGATCGAGGTCTCCCCAAAATCGAGCATCGAGGGCCTTAGCATAAGCCTGCAGTACTCGCCGGTGAACACCTCTATCGATGAACAATCATCCTCAGTAACCACCTCCTCGAAACAACCGGGCTGGCTCGGGTCGTCCTCGCACGTGACCTCCTCTGGCACATTTCCAACGTCATCGTCGAGTAGCCCGGTGCACCCCGGAACGAGCAGGAGCAGGGCCATCACGATGGCTGAACCGACCCCCCTGTACACATCCGCGACTGGTCGGTTCTGATTGAATATGTTGCGGAGGGACTAATCGAGGCCCGGATAAGCAGGACCGGGCTCAAAGCAGTATCGAACCGTCTGGTAATCACCCTTGAATTCGGTAACGTCGCGCTTGACGGTCTGGGGGTCCTCGCCCTCCAGAAGGGACCTCGCGAAGAATCGAGCGACGTCCTGCATCTCATCGGTGCCCATACCGACTCGAGTCAACTCCGGGGTCCCGAGCCTGAGGCCGCTTGGCGCCAAGGCCTTGGTGTCACCCGGTAGCATGTTCATGTTGGTGACGATTCCAGCCTGCTCGAGGGTGGCCGCCGCGTCTCTTCCGGCGCCCGAATCTACCTCGCCGTGCCGAGTGACGACTTGGTGGCTTGCCGTATACCCTCGATCCTCGGCAAGGACGTCGAAGCCCTCCGTGGCCAGTGCTTCCCCCAAGGCCTTTGCGTTGGACACTATGTCGGACGCATACTCCTCGCCGAAAGCCTCGAATTCTGACAGAGCTACGACCTTGCCCGCTACGTGATGCAGGTGGTATGATGAGCAGACGCCAGGAAAAATGCCGCTATTCAGCCTCCTATGGAACCTCTCGTCATCCGAATCGGAGAGCACAAAACCTCCTTGGGGTCCGGGGAACGTTTTGTGGCTGCTTCCAGTCATCACGTCAGCACCCTCATGCAGGGGGTCCTGGAACCGCCCTCCCGCCACGAGGCCCAGCACGTGGGCGGCGTCGAACATGACCCTAGCCCCGACCTCGTGAGCAGCGTCGGAGAGCTCAGCCAGGGGGGTTGGGAACAGGAACACGGACTGCCCGAAGAGTGCGATGCTCGGCTCGGACTCCCGAATCAGCGCAGCAGCGGCATCGATGTCTGGCTCCATCCTATCCAAGTTCCAGGGGTATGTCACCAGATTGAGACCGCGCAGACCCACCGCACCCATACGAGCGTGCGAGATGTGACCTCCATCGGCGGTGGAGACCGCGGTGATGGTGTCGCCTGGCTTGGCCAGCGCCTTCAGAGCCCCCATGTTCGAGTTAGTGCCAGAGGTGGACTGGATGTTGGCGAAATTGCAGTTGAAGACCCTCTTGGCGCTGGAGATACCGATCTCCTCTATCGTGTCAAAGTCTTCGCAACCCTGGTAGTACCTCCTCCGTGGCAATCCCTCCGCGTAGCGGCCATGGAGATCGGAGTTGCAAGCCCTCCTAACCAGTGGGCTCAGTATGTTCTCGCTGGCAATCATCGGAAGGCTGTCTCGGTAGTGCCTCCCTGAAGCCTCAACTGCCTCGATGACGCTATCTGCTGCTTGCCTGTGACTCATGTCGGCAGAGAAAATTAGGCAGCACATGAGCGTTGGGGGAGGGATAATTGGGCGACGAAAGGGATGAGGTGACATAATAACGGCAGTCGCTGGTCAATGAACATGAACCGGAGGCGCCTCATTTCGATAATATTGGTCGCCGTTCTCCTCGGTGTAATCCCTCAGTCATCCTTCGGTTATAGCGGTGGTATTACTGGGAGATCGAGCAGCGGTTGCACCTGTCACTCCGGAGGTAGCGGAGATGTCACACCATCCCTCAGTGGACTTGACTCCGGCTACGTAGGCAACCAAACCTACAACCTGACAATTGGTGGATCGGGTAGCCCCACTGGTAGCGAGGGGGGATTCAATCTAGCATCCAATTTCGGGACATTCTCCAACCCAGGAACAAATGCCCAGATTCTAATCGGGCAGGTGACTCACTCAAACTCGAACTCTAGGAGTTGGACTGTTGATTGGACTGCTCCCTCCAATGGGACTGGCAATGTGACCTTCACTCTCGCTGTGAATTTTGTAAACGGGAACGGCCTCAACACAGGGGACGGATGGGGCACAATGAGCCTCATCCTTCAGGAGGACTCGGACGGCGATGGTTGGACCAACGATGACGAGACGGCGTGTGGAAACGACCCGAATGACGGCTCAGACACCCCTGAGGACGAGGACGGCGACGGAACCTGCAACGGCCTGGACCCGGACTTTGTCGGTTCGGGAGAGGCAGGCGTTCTGGATGCGGAGGCGATGGCGCTACACTCGGAGCTCTACAACGGGACAAGGAATCACACCGTGAACAGCTACAGCTCGGCTTGGGATGCCCTGCGGGAAACCGACGAGGATCCCAGCAACTCGTCCAACGTTACTCTGATCTACACCAGGAGATCGCACTCGGAGAACGATACCTGCGGCGACGGCAACACGTGTACTGGACAGTCGTGGAATAGGGAGCACCTCTGGCCACAGTCCCATGGTGACTTCGGTACGACCATGAACAACGTAGCAGGCACTGACCTACACGCGTTGAGACCGGCAGACAACACCGTCAACTCGGCTCGTAGCGACAAGGACTTCGACAACGCGACGACCCAGCACTCTGAGTGCACTGGCTGCAACTACTCCGAAGACGCCTGGGAGCCGCCAGACGAGGTCAAAGGGGACGTAGCGCGCTCCATCTTCTACATGGACGTCAGGTACAACGGGTACGGAAACGAGCCCAACCTAACCCTGGTGAACAACTACTCATCTACCTCGGTAGGGAACGGAACCCTCGGCGTATTATGCACCCTTTACGCTTGGCACACGAGTGATCCGGTGGACGCGGCCGAGCAGGCGAGAAACGGCGTGGTAGAGTCATACCAAAACAACAGAAACCCGTTCGTAGATGGGCCTGGCTACGTGCAGGCAATATGGGGGGAATTCTGTGGGTACCCCGATGCTCTGGAATGCATGCCGGGGCACTACTTCTCGTTCTCCGTGGGGACCTGCGAGGCCGCAGAAGCGGGATATTATGCCGCGGCTAACGCCACCTCCCAGACCCCCTGCGCTCCAGGGACCTGGCAGAACCAGAGCGGGCAGGCCTCGTGCACCGACGCCGATGCCGGCTACTACGCCGCCGGGAACGCCTCGACCTTCCAGACAGCCTGCCTGCCGG
>JAYZFV010000021.1:0-2631 GCA_036336595.1 Thermoplasmatota archaeon
TGCCCTCCAATGCGTTCCAATAAGTCGAAAGTGCGGCTTTCGCCTCCTCCATCGCTGCAGCGTTTCGCTCATCTGGGGCCAGCCCCTCTTCGTCGTTGACGAAGACCATGATAGTACGCGGCATCATGCTGCGTTCCCATGGGCCACCGCCAGGGTGGTAGTGCTCTGTGAACCGGGCATGGGTCTCTTCGATGATGTGGGGCGGGGTGATGCTGAGGTTGAACACTTGGACCGGCCTCAGCTTGTTCACCTCTGCCTGCAGCTTCTGGTCGTGGCTACCCAGAACCAGGTTCAGCAACTCTCGGCGCCACTCCTGGGGAATGGTCTTGATCTCCTCAAACGAATACCTCCGCTCTATTGGCACCTCGTCTGGCACCCCCTCGAGGCCCCGGAATTCGACGGCGGCCTGCTGCACCACCCCCCAATCCTCGTCCGAGCGGAAGTTGGACCTAGTCAGGACCGTGGGCCGTATCATGTCCGACGAGATGGCCTCGCCGTTCAGAAGCCTGAGGAAAATCTCGCTGGCCTCGGCGAAGACCTGACCGCGCAGGGCCGGCCATGCCGCCTCCTCGACCGAGTCCCTAGGGACTACCCCGTAGGGACGCGCCATGAACTCAAAGCGGCCGGCTGAGAACCCGACGTGCAGACGACGGGACTCATCAGGGTCGAGGCCGTGCAAGGCGAGGAACGCCCCCACGCGCTCGGCTTGGGCGATCGGCCCACCGGAGCCTAGGATGGACATCACCGCGCTGCCAACCTCAATTCGCTCGGTGCGCGCGAACATCTTCTGAGCAATCTGGAAGAAGTCGGTGCACAGCCCGACCTCACCCGGGAAGTGAGGAACTACGGGCATGCTGTTGAGCTTCTGGATCTCGGTAGAGAGGTGCGCTTGCGCGACCCAGCCGACACCGAACCCCAGTTCGTCGGCGACCTCTACCTGATCGAAGAAGCTGGCTAGCATCTCGCTCTCAGAAGGAGTGTAGCCGGAGGTGTCCGGCGTCTGGGTGATTGAGAAGAAGACGTCAAACCGCATAGCGGGCCCCCATTCAGATTGAACGCATTCTCCCACCGTCGACTGCTAGGCTGACGCCTCGAACAGCACCACTGCTCGGGAGGCAGAGCCAGGTGACCGCAGCAGCGGTCTCCAATGGATCGATGAGCCTCTCGATAGGAACCCCGCTCATCCAATCGTCACGAACGTCATTGACGGGTTTGCCCGTGCGTTCCGATATCGATGCGGCCAGCGAGCCGAGCCGGTCAGTGTCGGTGAACCCGGGCATGATGTTGTTGATGGTCACGCAGGGGGGTAGTTCGCGCGATAGCGACTTGGCCCACGAGGCCATCGCTCCACGCAGCGTGTTCGAGAGCCCGATGTTGTCGATTGGCTCGCGCACCGAGGTCGAGATGATGTTCACGATCCGACCGGTCCCGGCCGCCTCCATCCCTGGCACCAGGGATTGCGTGATGGTGTGCGCGGCATGCAGGTGCCGTCGGAACGGCCCCTCGAACTCGCCCAGCGTGTTCTCCAGCAGCGGCCCGCCGGGCGGCCCGCCCGAGTTGTTCACCAGTATGTGGATAGCGCCCAGCTCCGAGACGGCCTCACGCACTGCATCCAAGTCCTCGAGATCGAGGGCGACGGCCTCGTGCCCATCACCGTGCATCTGGGCAACCAGCGAGTCCAGTGCGTCCGCGGAACGGGCGCAGGCGACCACCCGCGCGCCGGCGCGAGCGAGCATCAGCGCACAGGCGCGCCCGATACCCTTCGAGGCACCACATACGAATGCAGTCTGCCCATCGAGGACACCATCGGCGAAGGGGAATCCGTCGTTGAGCAGTTCTTCAGCCATCTTCTCACCTAATCCACGTAATGGGCGTAAGTCTGGTCGCGCAGTTTCTGGTAGACCGCCTCAAGCACCTCGTCCGGTGCATTGCGGAAGGTCGGGTGTCCGCTTTCACCTTGTGGTCGGCGCATCTCGTCCCATCGGCCGGCCTCCCAAGCCATCAGTGCTTCCTTCGTCAGCACCCCGGCTAGAACCAGGGTCTCGTAGCAAAGGTCCTCGTAGGTCATGCCGCGCTTCACTGGCAGTTCGCGCCGTAATAGCAACTCCCCAGTGTCTATGCCGTTGTCGCAGAAGTGGGTCGACGAGCCTATCGGGATGTCGTAGTAGACCGACCATGCGGGCGAGGCCGAGCCCCTGCACTCGGGCAGGAGCCCTGGGTGCGAGTTGATAACCCCGTCCTTGGGGTAGTCGAGGATCTCCCCGCGGATGATGCGGGTGCCCCCGAAGACGACGAGGTCGAGTTCCATGCCCCCGAGATGGGGCATCACCTCAGGCGAATCGTGGATGGGGACGGTGACTAGGGGGATGCCGTAATCAGCAGCCTGCTCGACTATCGATGGGGCGATCGGGTTGCCCTCGATGCGCTTGAGGAACTTCTCCCTCTCCTCGTCGCCAATAGCCGAGTCCTCCTCGATGATTACCTCAGGCACGAAGCCCTCCGAGAGGATCTGCCGCAGCATCTCCCGTCCGTACGGGTGCTCCTTCAGGAGCAGGTACGCGAATCTAGGCTTGGCCATGTGCCTCGTTTGGCGGAGGGGCCTTAGATACCCGTTATTTTCGGTCGTGCTTG
>JAYZFV010000022.1:0-3644 GCA_036336595.1 Thermoplasmatota archaeon
CGACGCGCTTCCGTCGAAGCTGGACATGGCTCCCGGGACCATGGAATCGGGTGAGATGGACCAAGCGGCGGATGGAGGCAGATTGGCGATTGTGACTTCTTGGGAGGCTGATGAGGTGAGGCCCCACGGGTCCCTCGCGATGACGGTGACGCTCCATATCTGACCGGGTTCCAGCCTCGAAGAGGGGACCACTGACTGGCTGTCGAGGTCGGGAACATGGAAGCCGTTCCTAAACCACTGGTATTCGAACAATACCGTCTCCTCGTCGGGGTCATTGGAAGTGGCTTGGGCCACGAGGTCGTGAACCGAGTCGGGTACGCCTAGCTCCGAGCCGCCGAAGTCCCCTCCCAGAGACACCTCGGGTGAGTTGGGAGGCGCGTTCTGTATCACGCGCGCGTTGGTCTTCATCGAGATTCCAAGGTCCTCTCCGTCACCAGGTATGACTTGGACCGACCAATGCTGATCCCTTATTGTCTCACCATGCCATATGAAGGGCTGGTTATCGTATTCACTCCTCCATTCTCCATCTACCCACCAGCGAATCTGAGAATTGTGTGATTCGTCGCCATCGATGTCGCTCTGCTCCCATTCCACTGTCAGATTCATGGTGGTAATCAGGTCACCCTCCGGAAGCATCGAGATTGAGGTCACGACCGGGGGCGAGTTCTGTATCACGACTTCGCTTGTCGTCACCCACTCCGACCAGATCAGCCCATCGTAAACCCTAGCCTCGGCGACCCATGTCTGACCCTTGGCTGTGGCCTCCGGAGGCACCCAACTCAAGTCGTTATAGGCGGAAATTTGAATGAAATTTCCATCACCGTCGTTGTTCATCATCCACCTAATCTCGGTCGATTCTTTATCATCGCCGTCCGGGTCGCTGTAACCTACAATCACCTGAAGGGCATCAGTAGTAACAACATTGCCAGAAGGGGAAATGAATGCCGTAGCGGAAGGTTGGGTATTGGATGAACCGATGACAATAACTCCGGTCCAAACAGTTTCGCCGTAGTCAGTTCCGTCATGCGGCCTCACTGAGGCCTGCCACTCGTCTCCGGACCTTGTCCAAAGGCTGGATACCGTGCTTGAGTCGTCCAACTCTGGAATCCTAGCACCATCCAGATACCATTGGGTAACCGTGTCCTGCTGGGTATTGCCATCGAGATCGAAATACTCGTAGTCCAATACTAGGTCGTCCGTGTTGATTGGATCTGAAGGGGAAACCTCCAGCTCCCTCGCTATCGGCGGGGTGTTGCCTATTGTCACCGGGTTGAGCATCACGGCATCACCGTCTTCAGTACCGTCAGAAGGGGTGACCTCGACCTGCCACTGCTGCCCCCTTCCCAACCAACTGTTCGGGACATCGTGCAGGTCGTTAATCGTGGCCACCTGCAGACCGTCGCGCCACCACTTGATTTGAGTGCCCTGCTCCGAGTCGCCGTCGGCATCGTGGAAGTCGTAGGACACGCTTAGGCCGGTCGCCTTGGTTGGGCTTGTAGGGACGTATGTGACGTTGGATATGACTGGAGCGGTGTTCTCCGCTGAGCCGGCTTCCCCCAGAGTCCACGCCCCAGTGCCCCATGTGTCACCCGTGTTCTGGCCGTTGCCGTTGGCGTAAAGCACGGCGACGGTGAAATCAACGTCGCCTGTGCCTGTAGCAGGAGCGACCCAGTCTGCGGTCCACGAGCGGGCGGCATCGCTGCTGTGAGTCAGCTCGCCGTTCTGCAACTTGACGTGGGCACCAAGGTTCGTCCAACTCCCCGCGCTCACATCGAGGTTGAATCCTCCATCGCCGGAGACATGGGGGCCGCCGTCCCATTGCAGGGAGTAGGTCGCACCCGGGGTGTAGCCACCCGCTCCGAAAGGAAGTCCGTTCATGGACGGAGAAAGACCCCCCGAATTCGAATGGCAAGTGCAGCCGCTGACCGACTTGCCAGTCATGCCTGTGGACTGAGAGTAGGCCGAATGCGATAGCGAAACCAGAAACAACAACACCAGCACCACTGCTACACGGCGGCGCGGTGCCATGCAGCGCACAGGTTCGGCGCGGCTGAATAAGTTCGCGGCGGTGAGTCAGATGGTTTTCCGTTGCATTGATGGACGCGAGGCAGGTGGCCGGAGTATGCGCCCCGTCGAGAGCTTAGCAATCATTGGTGCGGGCAACATGGGCTCCGGGATAGCCCAGAAGAGTGCGCAGGAGTTGTTCGAGGTCCAGATGATCGATCGCGAGCAGCAGTGGGTCGACCGCGGCCATGATATCATCTCCGAATTCCTTGAGGAGGCCGTTGGGAGGCGTATCTTCTCACCGACGCAGGTCGAGGGTATCAAAGGACGCATCATAGGGGTGGTCGGAACCGAGAACGTCTCTCCGGACACCGATCTGGTCATCGAAGCGGTGTTCGAGGACTTCGACATCAAGACCGAGGTGTTCGGCATCCTCGACGAGGTGTGCGACGAGCACACCATACTAGCCAGCAACACCTCGTCCCTCTCGGTTAACGAGTTAGCCGAGGCGGTAGGCAGGCCGGATAGGTTTGTCGGGCTCCACTTCTTCTACCACCCGGCCAAGAACAGGCTCGTCGAGATTATCCCAGCGACCTCCACGTCCGCTGAGACGCTGGCTGCCGTCGAGCAGTACTGCAAGACGATGGGTAAGGTGGTCATCATCTGCAAGGACAGACCGGGATTCGTGGTCAACCGCTTCTTCGTGCCTTGGCTAAACGAGGCCTGTAGGCTGCTGGAGGAAGAAGTGGGTTCGACCGCTCAAATAGACGCTGTCGCCTGTGAGGCGTTCCGCATCGGACTAGGCCCGTTCGCGTTGATGAACCTCACAGGCTCCCCCATAGCCCTCCACGCCACCGACTATCTAGCAGAGCAACTGGACACTCCTCGCTACACCGGGACCAAGAGCCTGCGAGATCTCGTCGCCGAGGGCAGGACCTGGGAGATAGGAGAAGATGTCGATTGCGACGAAGGGGCTGCTGTAGTCATCAGAGAGCGCCTACTCGGACAGGTCTTCGCGGTCGCCTCGCAGATCGTCGCAGAGGGCATCTGCTCGATGGAGGACGTTGACCGAGGGGCTAAGGTCGGGCTGCGCTGGGCACGCGGACCGTTCGAGCTGGCCAACCGCATCGGCGTGTCCGAGGCGGTCCGCATGGCCCAAGGATACGCTGACGAGACTGGTCTCGAGTTGCCCACTTGGTTCGCGGGAAGGGGCGCGCCGTTCGAATTCTCATACGTGGATGTCGGGGTTGAGGGCGGTGTTGGCACGGTTCGGCTCAACAGGCCCGAGGTGATGAACGCGCTGAACGTGACCCTAGTCTCGCAGTTGAGTGATGCACTGGATGAGCTCAACGCGCGAGACGATGTCGGTGCCATCGTGCTAGAAGGGGCTGGCAAGGCCTTCGTCGCCGGCGCGGACGTGAAGTTCTTCGTCGACAAGATCCGCACTGATTCATTCCAGGAGATCTACGACTTCACCGCCCACGGCCACGCCGTCTTGGACAAGCTTGAGAGCAGCCCCAAGACGACTATCGCTCTGACTACCGGTCTCGCTCTCGGAGGTGGTCTCGAACTCGCCCTCGCGTGCGACTACAGGGTCGGCACCGGTCGCACCCAGTTCAGGTTCCCTGAGACGAGTATAG
>JAYZFV010000023.1:0-11152 GCA_036336595.1 Thermoplasmatota archaeon
TGGACGATGGCTCGGTGCTTGGGGCCCCCGGAGAGGAATCGCCCGGCGGCCTGTCCGATTCCATGTGGTTCGTCATCGGCCTGATAGGAGCGCCGATTGCGCTAGGGGTGCTGTCCCTGATACTCACCGTCATCTCCGATTCACTCTACGAGGACGGCTGGTTCTACGCTGAGGACAGCTTCCTGAGCGAGGAAGGAACGGTCCAATTGAGCGGCGAGGACTACACCGTTTTCCAAGCGGATTTCGATGGGGTCCCGGATGATGTCGGTTGGTACGAAATGGGCGTTATGTGGGGTGGTGACTATGCTGGTGACCGTGCTGACTGTTGGGGGATGAGCGGGTCCGTGATGTCAACCGTCTCGGACGATGGTCGGGGGTGGTATCCCATGGATTGCTGGGGAGAATCCGATGTCGATGTGTACATGCGCTTGGATGGGAGTACGGGCAGCTTTGCCACGAAGAGATCCGACTCGCCAGATTGGGCAAATATAGACGGCGAGGAATCCGGAGCCTCATCTGGGCAGGATTTCGCTATGGCGTTTGCCTTCCTAGGGACGGCCGTGTGGCCGGTCGGACTCGTCGCCGGCATGGTCTGGGGCTTCACCAAGGGGTCCAATTCGTTTGCCTACGGGATGCTAGCCTCGATAGTCGTCGTGCCTCTGGTGCTTTTCGGCCTGTGCGTGATCGTGTTCATCGCGCTGATAGGCTCTGGTGGCGGTTTCTGAGCGCCTCACAGCCAGCCGCCCATCAGCAGAGCTGCGAACACGAACATCAGCACGCCCATGGCGCCGTCTATCCTGTGGGCCTGGGAGCGCAGCCTCGAGACCCCGTCCCCACGAGTGAGGACGGTGGCCACGGTTACGTACCAGGTGCCATCTATGACCGTCCCCATCAGCCCCATCCCCATGAGGGTCTGCAATGGGATGTCGGCCTCGATGAAGGGGGCGTATATGGCCAGCATCCAAGCCAGGATCTTGGGGTTCAGCAGAGCGATTAGGAACCCCTGGACGAAGCCGGTGCTGCCCGAAGGCGCGTGATCGCCATCGTCGGGCTGCCCGTAAGGCCCGGAGAGCGCGTGCTTGAGAAACGTATAGCCCAAGAATAGCAGGATAGCCGTGCCGCCCCAGCGGAGGACGGTCTCCGTGGCGTCGTGCAGCGAGAGCGCAGTGGCGACCCCGGCGGCCGCCAAGAATGCGTAGATCCCGAAGCCGACGCCGTGGCCTATCCCCGTGGCGACGCCCTGGCTGCGCCCACCTGTCATCGTGTTGCGCAGCACCACGGCCAAGGAGGGCCCCGGGCTCATCGCTCCGAGCACGAACACGGCGGCCAGAGCGGCCCAGGCCCCGGGTTCCATCGGGCATCACCGCGCGCTCAGGCGCCCGAGTACATGGCCTCGATCTCGTCAGCCCAGTTCTCGCGGATCTGGATCCTGCGGATCTTCAGCGTGGGTGTGAGCTCGCCGTGGTCGACGCTGAGGTCGCGAGGCAGGATCGTGAACTTCTTCAGCTGCTCGGGGTTGGAGAACTGCCCGTTCAGGATCTGGACCTGCGCGTCGACCTCGGCGTGGATCTCTGGGCTGTTGGTGTACTCCGAGAGCTCGTGGCCGAACTCCCTGAGCTTGGCGATCTGCTCTGCGGGGTCCTTGGGGACCCTAGCGCCGTCCATGCCGTGCTTGTCGCGCAGGATGGCGCCAACGTCGAGCGTGAACAGGGCGCTGCAGTACTTGCGGCCGTCGCCGATCAGCATGCACTGGGAGATCAGGGGGATGGACTTCATTGTCTCCTCGATGACCAGTGGCGCAATGTTCTTGCCCGCTGAGCTGATGTAGAGCTCCTTCAGGCGGCCGGTGACGTAGACGTAGCCATCGGCGTCGATTCGCCCTTGGTCGCCTGACTTGAGCCAGCCGTCCTCGGTCATCGTATCTGCGGTTGCCTCTGGGTTGTTGTAGTAGCCCTTCATCACGTGGCGTCCGTGGAACTGAATCTCCCCGAGCCCCTTCTCATCCTTGTCGGCGATTCTGAGCCCGGAGCCCTCGAAAGGCTTCCCGACGCTGCCTATTTTCATGTTGCCCGCGTAGTTGATCGTGGCTCCAGCAGTGGTCTCGGTCATGCCGTAGCCCTCGTAGAGCGGGATGCCCAAGGTGTGGAACAGGCGCAGGATGTCCGGGTTGATCGGAGCCGCTCCCGTGATTGCGTAGACGCAGTTGGACATGCCGATCTTCGCCTTGACCTTGGCCTTGATCTTGTTCTTGATCACCGGGACCTTGATGAGTATCCCCGGCAAGCCTGACAACCCGCTCTTCAGGTTGGAGTAGACCTTCTCGTAGATCCTCGGCACACCGATGAACAGGTGGGGCTGGACTTCCTTGGCGTAGTCTATCGATGCTAGCGGCGAGTCCACAACCCTCATGTGCATGGCGTCACGAATCCAGATGTGGTTGTCGGCCAGTTGGCCGAACACGTGGGCACAGGGCAGCCATGAGACATAGCCGTCTCCCTGGTTGTACTTCGTGATCTTCTGTACGCACTCGATCTCGAAGTCGAAGTTGTCGTGAGTCAGCTCGACCCCCTTCGGATTACCAGTGGTCCCGGACGTGTAGATGAGGGCCGCAGTGTCTTGAGGGGCGATTGTGGCGATGCAGTCGTGTACGGCTGAGTCGTCGACGCCAGCCCCCTTGGCCACGAAGTCGCCCCAGGACATCGCCTTGGGGTGGTCGGGCATGTCCACGCCATCCATGACGACCACCGTCTCGACCTTGCTGAGGGACGGCATGGCCTCGTGGAGCCTGTTGGCGCACATCTTGCCCGGGTCGCCGCCGTCCATCGGGTTGTCGCCGACGAACACGACCTTGGAGTCAGAGTTGCCCACCACCCACTCGACCTCCTCTGGCGAGCAGGTGTGATACACGCCCACGGCGGCACCGTTGCACATGTTGGCAGCGGCGTAGGCGGCGTACCACTCCTTGCGGTTGTACGAGTAGATGCTGAGCTTGTCGTTCTTCTCGAAGCCCGTGGCGATGAGCGCCTTGGCGACGCCCATGGTGTAGTCGTTGAACTCGGACCATGTGGCGGTGTCCCACTCACCATTGGCGTTCTTGGACGAGATCGCGGGCTCGTTGGGATGATTCCTCGCGTTGTCAATCAGGTATTCGGGCGTAGTCTTCACTGACATGCCGCAGGACACCGCATGCGTCGACTTAACTGTTCTCACTTGAAAAAGGAATTACTGGGGAGTCCTCAGGGCAACACTGCGAGAACGTTTGCCCTCCAGTCCGCGCCTCCGTTGCGGTTGGACAGGGGAGATGCAGGGGATGGGTGCCAGCACGAGGTAACCCTCGTCCCGAGATCCTGGAGCGAGCTTGTCGCTCTGGACTCCGCGTATCTGCCTACGCCAATCACAGTCTCGGCAGCCATGGCCACGACGACCTCCCTCAGGTGCTGGTCGCAGCGCTCCAGCAGGGCGGTCACGCTGGGGCCGCGGACCTTGTCAGGGGTGACGTTGGCAGCCCTCGGGCCTGAGAGCAGCATGAGCGGGCAGTGGTTGACTAGGAAGACGTGCTCGAAGATGGCCTCAGCGGTTCCGTAACGCTCTGCGAGAACCCCCCACAGGCGAGTGCCGGATACCTCCTCCTTCGGATGTACTAGACCGTTCACTGGGCGCTTCGGATGGGGGTTGCTCGGCTGCCCCACCTCTATCCCCCTGATTCCCAGCAGATCGCGCACGACCGAGGTCGCAGCGAAGGGGATGCCCATCTGACCCATGCCATGGGGGCCGGGGTTCATCCCTAGCAGCAGCGTTCTCGCACCGCCCCCGCCGGCCTTCCGGAGGTAAGCCTCGTGGACCCCCCACGCGTAGCTCAGAGGGTTGTACACGCAGTCCACAGCCTCCTCGGACACAATTCCCTCAGCCAGCGCCTCGGCATCGTCGCGAAGGGACGCGGCGGAACTCAGCAGCGCATCGACGACCATGGGACCCCTACTGTTTGACGTCTGCGAGCTCTGCCCCGGAAAGACCCCTGAGGTCCTCAGGGGTGATCGGGAAGACGGTCTGGGCTGTGCCGCCCGCCCCCCACACGAGGTCGTACTGCATCAAATCCTCGTCCATCAGCACCGTGACCGGATTGGGGTGCCCGAAAGGAGGCACCCCGCCAATCTGGTAGCCGGTGTTCTCGAGCACGTACTCCGGGGTGGCCATTCCTGGCTTGTAGCCGAGCACGCGCTTCAGCTTGCGCTTGCGCTCGACCCGATTGGACCCAGATGTGATGACGATGACCGCCCCCTCCTGTCCTGCGAACACGATCGACTTGGCGATGTGCGCGACGTTGCACCCGAGCTGGTCGGCTGCGTCCTGCGAGGTCCTGGTTCCCTCGGCGTAACGCCTCGCCTGAGGCTCGTAGCCGATCTTGGCGCACTCGGCCAACCACAGCTCATGGCCCTCCATGAGAGTCGACTAGCGCCGTCGGACTTATGGGTTCGGGAGTCAGTTCAAGTCTGCTTGGGGGGTGGCAGCACCATGCAGCGACTGTTGGAGGCGGGCGTGGTAGAACGCACCCTGCAGGCTACCATCGCCCTGCTAGCACTCACTCCGATAGTCACCTATGTCCTTTGGGTAGCAGACGGCTGCGAGCCGTTCGTGCCGTTCATCTCCGACATGGACCTTCCACCGCGGTCGGGCTTCACGTTCACCCTCGGGTATGCGCTCAGCGGCATCCTGCTCGCAACGACAGGGGTCCAATTAGGAGTTCTCCGCGACCGTTGGATGTCCTCGGCGGGGATGTCTCAGAGCTGGGTCAATCTGAATCGCTTCTCGGTGCTGGCAGCGGTTGCCGCGGGAATCAGCCTGTTCTGGATTTCCTTCACTCCTTGGGACGAGCACCTAGGTCTGCACATAGTGCAGGCGAACGTCATCTTCTCCGGCAGCGTGATCTGGGCCTTCTGTGTCACCCTGGTGACATGGGGGATGTCTCAGGGGGAGGGGGGCTTCGCGGGTGTCCTCGCGCCCCGTGCAGCCTTCTCCGTGCTCGCGTTGGTAGGGCTCTTGGGCATGGTGGAGAGGGTGTTTCGCTACACTGGTATTTCGACCGACCTCTACGCTCTGGAGGAGCGCCTGCAGCTGCTGGACGAATCTTGCGTCTCGCTCAACGAGCCGCTGCTGAGCCAAGCAGCCGCTTTTGAGTGGCTGCTCGCGGCCTCCATGGTATTGATCATCGCAACCTTCCTGCCCGAGGTGAGGCTGCTGACGGGGGCCTCGGGAGAGGAAGAGTAGGGTCCCCGTCAGTGTAACGTTCATGACTCGGACATCCGCGCCGCGTGGCCATGCTGTGGCCCGTGGGCCCCTACGAGACCATGATGGTGGTCATACTCTCTGTCACCATCCCACTGCAGCGTCTACTGACACGGGACGAGCCCGAGATGAGGCTGCCAGTCCGTGAGCTTCCCGACGAAATCAGGGCGAAGGGGTACCAGTGGCACATCGCCATGTACGTCCTGATGTACCTGTTCAAGGCCTTCATCGACCAGCACAACGAGGCGATCAAGCCGAGGGTCGGTGGGTTTACCCACTTGGTCCACGGCCTCGAGGGCGAGGTCACGCTCTGGGTGCAGGAGAGCTTCGAGAACGGCATCCTCACCGACCTGCTCTCGTTCCACTACCTGTTCGTCTACCTCTTCCTGATCTGGTTCAGCCCGATGTACTACATCCTGTGCAGGGACGAGGTTATGGCGGACAAGGCGGTCCTCAACTACGTCGTCATCTACATCCTGGCTGTTCCGTTCTACCTGTTCTTCAACGTCGAGGTGACCTCCACCTTCATCCCGGGGATGGACGCCCTGATGTACCACAACGAGTGGAACCTGTTCTTCTTCACCGAGGTCGACCCTCTCGACAACGGCATCCCCAGCCTACACGTGGGCATCCCAATCAGCTTGCTCATCATCAACCGGCTCCACGTGCGTGACCTCGGCATAAGCATCAGCGAGTGGCGCCACAGGGAGTTCGACCTGTTCGTGGCCGCCAACGTTCCCATCTACCTGTTCAGCATACAGTACCTGGGCATCCACTGGCTCATCGACCTCGTGCCCGGGCTCCTGCTGGCCGTGGTCTGCGCCGTCTTCTGCCACCGGATGCAGCCCGTCCTCAGGGCCGTTCCCGAGAACGGCTGGGCCTCACTAGTCCCTGACAGGACTGTCTCGACCGCTGTCGCAGCCTCCGCCCTTGTCGGTGCCGTCGTGCTTGCAGTGGCTGTCATCGACGGCCCGGGCACCGACTCCAACAAGCCCACCATGAGGCTTGGACCAGGGGACGTCAACCTCGATGTGATAGAGATCCACAGCCTTTGGGACCCCGTAGTGATCGAGGTCAGCAATGTAGGAGATGAGGCGTTAGAGGTCCTCGTGATTCACCGGGACAGTGTGCGTGAACACGCGAACGATGGTGCGATCGATTGGTCGGCACCCCTGGCAGGGGAGGCGTTCAGCCTGGACGCCGGGGAATCCTGGCAGGGGGAGGTCGAGACGCCATCGGTATTCGACGGGCACTACGTGCTGGTCAGCCACCAGGGGGACTCGGGCGTTGGAGAGGTCAGGGTTACGATTGACTACGTGGACGACGCGCTGATATGGTCGGCCTTGCTGTGCTCGGTACCGTCGTTCGCAATCATCGGCTGGGTGCTAGGGGAACTTAGGCGCGGCTCACAGGAAGTAATGGCCGAAGAATCCGCCTAGGTAGAGTCCCGATACAGCACCAAAGCCGATCCAAATCCCGATTCGGAAGGCCGGGTAGTCACCCTTCCACAGGTAGATGGACTGGGCCAGCCAGAGGAGGATCACCACGATGAACCAGACGTAGAACAACAATTGAGGCGTGAACGCAACCAGCAACCCAACCCAAGTGCCGGCAATCAGCTCGGGCTTGCTGCCGATCTCGTCTGGTGCGAGCAGCAGTGCGAGTGACGCGAACGCGACCACGCCGAACGGGGCCACCAAGGACCCCGCCGGGAAGTTGGGGGAGTCGACCAGATAAGGCAGGCAGGCCGATATGAAACCGAGGAGGCTCGGGGCTGCGACGGGCCATAGGGGAGGACTGTCCCACTTCACGCCGCTGCGGTGGCGTGCCCACCCCATCAACGCTGCGAACGAGGCTGACGAGCAGTTCATGTGCGGGCAGGGGCTCGGAGAGCCATGGCGAAGGGAGAGATAGTGCTGGGCTGCCTTGCTCCGCACCCACCCCATGTCGTGTATGCCGAGAACCCGGAGCAGAACGAGGCGTTCGCCGAGGGGGGTTGGGAGACTTTGCGCTGGGGATACCACCGACTGGCTCGCAAGCTCAAGTCCATCGACTACGACGCGATAGTGATTTTCACACCTCATTGGCAGACCTACATCGGCACCCACTTCCTCGGTCTGCCACGCTTCCAATCGAAGTCCGTAGACCCGATCTTCCCCAACCTGTTCCGCTACAACTACGACATCGCCGTGGACGTCGAGTTAGCCGAGGCGATGCACGATGCTGCCTGCGAGGCAGGAATCGTCACGAAGATGATGCGGAACCCGGACTTTCGAGTGGATTACGGTACGATTACCTCGTGCCACATGCTGAACCCCGACTGGGATAAGCCGCTGGTCACCATCAGCAGCAACCGCAACACGCACTACTACTCGGCGGAGGTCATGAACGAGCAAGCAGGCGCCCTTGGAGAGGCCTGCGCCAAGGCAATAGAGGGTAGTGGCAAGAAGGTCGTGCTAATCAGCAGCCACAGCCTCTCTCACAGGCACTTCGTCACCGAGTCGCCGCTGCCAGAGGACATGAGTCGCGAGCACATCTACAACCACAGCCAGTACGTCTGGGACATGAAGCTCGTCGACCTGATGCGCGAGGGCAAGATGCACGAGGTCATCGGCATCATGCCCGAGTTCACCGAGCAGACGATGGCCGAGACAGAGGGCGGGGGCCTGACTTGGATGATGGCAGCGATGGGGCACCCCGACTACCCAGCGGAGATCTACGGCTACCAGTCAGTCATAGGGACAGGGAATCTGATTGCGGCTTGGGACCCCGACTCGGCCTCCCGAGAGATAGTGCTCTGAGGTGACTGGATGAGCGAAGAGGCAGAGATTCTGTTCGGCGTCTACTGCCCGCCACACCCGCAGCCGCTGCTCAGCCCGGAAGCGAACGAGGGGTACTCCAATCTGCGCGACGCGTACGAGACCTGCCGCCAGAGGATCGAGGATAGCGACGCCGACATCATTCTCGTGTACTCGACTACCTGGCCCAGCATCGTGGGGCACCAGATTCAGGCCCATCCGGAACCTACTTGGGTCCACGTTGACGATGACTTCCACTACCTTGGTAGCATGCCCTACACGTTCCTGATGGACGTCGATTACGCCAATGGCTACCAAGAGGCCTGCGAGAAGCGAGGCCTGCATGCGAGGACTGTGTCCTACGACGGTTTTCCCATCGACACCGGGTCGGTGGTGGCGCTACAGTTGCTGAATCCAGACAACAGACTGCCGGCCTGCATCGTCTCGAGCAACATGTACTCCAACCGCGCCGAGACCATCGTGCTTGGCAAGGCGGCGCGCGATACCCTGGCCGCGCAGGGCAAGAAGGCGGTTGTGGTTGTCGTCTCAAGCCTCTCCAACCGCATGTTCACCGAGCACATCGACCCGGCCGACGACCGGATCCACAGCGCCAAGGACGACGAGTGGAACCGCAAGATCCTCGAGTTCTTCGCAGATGGCAGGCTCGAGGACCTGAGCCAGCTCTCGCGTGAGATACACGGCCAGATCAGGGTGCAGAAGGTGGTTGCGTACAAGCCGGCGTGGTGGATGGCTGCGACGATGGGGCAGCATAACAACTACACCGGCGAGGTGCTGGCCTACGAGGCCCTGCATGGTTCGGGCGGGGCGGTGATAGCGCTCACTCCAGCAGAGGGCTCGGTAGGGGACAAGGAGTTCGACGAGGACGACGTGGAGTTCTACCACGGTGACCGTGACGTCCTCACAAAGGGGATGCTGTGATGTCCGAGGACGAGGATCTGACCTCCGAGGAGAAGCGCGAGCAAATCATAGACGACATAATGTCTGCCCCGGCGGATGCCGTCGAGAGGGTGTACGACGAGATCGGGGGCTCGCTAGCCAGCTCCGCTGGCGGCGCACTCGGCGCTGCAGCCGGAGTCGCAGTGGGAGGGCCCATTGGGGGTATTGTCGGAGCCGTCGTCGGCAAGAAGGCGGCTGGCAAGCTAACGAGCCAGGACGGGCCGTTCATCGCAGAGGGAGGGCCCTCTGCAGTCGGCGCCTATCCCCACCTCCACCAAGCGGGCGACCTGGTCTTCATCAGTGGCATGGGACCGCGCACCCCCGAGGACAATGAGATTCCCGGCGGTCCTGTGCGCGATGCTGAAGGCAACCCCCTGGACTACGACATCCGCGCCCAGACCCACTCTGTCATGAACAACGTCCGCATCATCCTAGAGGAGTACGGGTCGAGCCTAGAAGACGTGGTCGATGTACTAGTCTTCCTAGTCGACATGAAGCGCGACTTCCCAGATTACAACGAGGTCTACGCCGAGTACTTCTCCGAGACCCTGCCGGCACGCACCACCGTCGCAGTAGACTCGCTTCCCACCTCAATCGCGATCGAGCTGAAGGTCGTAGCCAAGGTGTAATCGGGAGCCACCTATCCCAGTGACTCGATGTCCTCGGACGAGCACCACGCCGGAGCGGAGATGGGGTTGCAGCGGCTTGGGGTCCCGTTAGGGATCTCGACCCAGTAGTCAATGCCCTCAACCTGCCCTGGGTAGTCTGTGGAGATGCTGTGCGCGCCGACTGCCAAGGCCGCCTCCAAGCGCGTGGTGTCGTTGTTGTCGGCCTCCTCGCCGCCGCTGTCGGCGCGGCTGCGAACGATATAGCCCTCCGTGACGAGTCGGGTGATCTCCTCGCCACCGCCCACCGGGTCGGTCAGCGAGAAGATCGATGCCTCGTCGCTCGACTCGTCGGACAGCGTGAACATCCGGGCACCCGAGAGTCCCGGGTGATCCTCGAGGTACAGATCGCGGGTCTCGCCGGACGCGAGCAGCACGAACACGGCCTTGCCGCGGCTCTCCTCAAGCAGCGGCCAGCCGTCGTTGAGCACCCCCTCCTTGAGGGTGGGCCACTCGCCGCGCACGTCATCGGGAGTGATCGTCTTGTTTCGAGGCCAGAACTGGGAGATCTCCTGCTCGATGTCCTCCAGCAGCCCCGACAGCTCCAGAGTGGTGGTGACGTCCGTGGCCTGCTCGGGCCAGTCCTTGGGCTCGACCCAGACGAACAGGGGGTGGTGGCCCCCATTGGACTCCGACCATTCGAGCAGGGTTGCCAAGCAGTCCTCGAAGGTGGGGCAGGTGGTCCCCGAGTCGTACTGGTTGTGATACACGTACAACTGGCCACGCGGGTCCCACCAGACATCGATCTCGAACTGCCTGACGCCGAGCTGGGAGCTCTGGACGCCCAATGGCTCGTGAGTGTACATGTACTCCCTCGTGGGAGAGACCAGCGGCTCGATGTGGTACGAGTTGTGGGTGCCCTTCATCTGGATGTGATTGAGCCTCAGCGGCTCCTTGGGCTCGTCCTCCCCGAAGAGGCCGCTGCCTCCATCGAACCCGAGGCAGCCGCCGAGCGAGCCCGCCAGCATGAGCGAGGCGAGGAGCAGCGCGGCCTTCCTCATAGTCGGGCTGGCAGTCGGTGGCCTGGGGAATAACGATTCGGCCCCATCTGGCTCAATGGTGGTGGCCGCCTGGGCCGTGCGCGTGGCCGTGTGTCATCTCGTCCGCGGTAGCGGGGCGGACCTCCACAACCTCGACGCTGAAACAGATGGTCATCCCTGCCATCTGGTGGTTAAAGTCCACGGTGACATTGTCGCCATCGATGGCGGCGATGGACAACTGGACAGGGCCCTGGTCGCTATGAGCGGCGAGGACCATGCCGACCTCGAGCTCCAGTTCCTGGGGGAACAGGCTCCTCTCCATCTGCTGTACCGCACCCTCGTCACGCTCGCCGTAGGCGCGATCGGGAGGCAGCGTGAACTCGCGCTTCTCCCCCACAGCCGCGCCCATCAGCTCCTGCTCGAAGCCCGCGATCATGTTGCCATGGCCCACTAGGAAGGCAAGCGGGGA
>JAYZFV010000024.1:0-8078 GCA_036336595.1 Thermoplasmatota archaeon
TGACTGCCTCTGACCGGGTGACCAAGTCGATCTCGTGGACGTCGCTGTCGATGAGAAGAGAGCGCGCGCCCAGTATATCCTCAGTAGTTCCATTGTCAATCCAAGCCAGCAGACCGTGGCTCCCGAGCTCACCGATTCCAACGGAGTCATCGGGGGAATGTCCGGTGTCGAACGTCAGGTGGTAGGATCCGTTCTCGTCGGTCGTGATGACCTGCACGATCTGCTCCGCCTCGTACCTGAACTGCAGATCCTGGCCGCTGACCGGCTGGCCCTGGCTTGAGACGTTTATCCACGCCGAGATCTCGACGTCAACCGGCGCTAGGGGGTACTCGATGTCGATTGAGACCTCGGTGTCCCTCAGTGTCTGCTGGTAGGACACCAGCTCGTGCACCACTGTGAATCCGAAGCTCTGCAGGTATGAGCTCTTGATGTCCCCCCTGATCGCCGGGCAGTACCAATTGTAGCCGACTTCGTCACCATCGCTGTTGTAGTTCGTGATGTTGTAGGACTGGTAGCAGCCCGGGTAGGAGACCCCTGAGCCCCCCTGGCTGACCACCTCCCAGCTGGTGGTGTTCGAGTCGCTGGTGTCGTTAGGGATGGGGACGTAGTCGCTGGTGCCGCTGAACTCTATGTCCTGCTCGTAGTCCATCTCCCATGACTCGCCCACGCTGATTGGGAAGTCGTAGTCCTCTAGGGGAGGGGCATAGGTGTTCAGAACCGTGAGCAAGCCTATTTCTTGCCTGAAGAGAGAAAGGCAACTGCCGAAGATCATCGGATCAAAGTAGACGTCGATGGTGGCCTCCTGGGTGTGCGTGGCGAGGTCCGAGGCGCGGATGATCTCCGTGGTGTCCATGTCGACGTAGAGGCAACCGTTGGTGCCATCGATGCTGATTGGGCCGTCGGACTCGTACTCCCCTATCGACTCGACCTCGTAGACCAGGGTCGAGTCGTTTTCGATATCCACTAGGTACATGTCGATGACCGTGACCTCCAGCGAGCCCTCCAGAGTCTCGGCGTTGGAGCTGACGCCGGACGAAGCGACGAAGTCGGCGACGTCCAGATACCCATCGTACATCCAGTTGTCGTTGATGCGCCATGCGGGCACGTCTACGACGCTCGTCGTCTTGGCTGAGGCGTCGGCGACCCGCGCGGAGCCGAGAAAAGACTCGCCTTGGCCGACTCCAATCAACAGGACTGAGGCCGAGGGGAACAGCATCAGAGCGACGAGGAAGCCGACGAGCCCCTTGGAGCGCATGCAAACCAGCAGGGCGGTCCATTCAAGAAACTTGGTTTCCAACTAATCCTAAAGCAGATCGGCCAACTCGTCCTTGATCTGCTCGACGGCTTCGAGAATCTCGTCCTTGTGCCTAGCCCCGGTAATGACCATCTTGCCGCTACCGAAGATGAGGCAGACGACTTTGGGATAGTCGAGTCTGTAGATGAGTCCAGGGAATTGCTCGGGCTCGTACTCGACCTTGTCGAAAGGCAGGTGGAAGGTCAGATTGTTGAGGTTGAGCTTCCTGGGCAGCGCGGCTAGAGGCTCTCCCTTCAGGATACCGCGAATCCTCGAATCCTCGTTCTCCACCTCTTCGTCAGTCGCGGCGCGAATCCCACCACCCTCCGAATCGATTACCTTGGTGTTGATGTCATCCATCCTAGCTACCTCCCCGTAGTCCTCCGGGTAGAACAGGGAATAGGTCGCGACCATGTTTTGGACCTCTATGTCGACGTCCGCCACTTCCCAGGTCTCTATACCAGCAGCCCTGAGGTCGCCGATCATCCTCTCTATTCCAGTGTGGATGTTGTCCTCGTTCTTTCCGCCTGTGCACACCGCCCTGCCAGAGCGGAACATCAGGATAGCGAGCTTTGGCTCGACGACCCTGTACACCACACCTGGGAACTGCTCTGGTTCGTACTCACAATTCAACTGTATTGCGATGTCCGGGAGGTCGAGTTCCTCCGCGACGCGCGTGGAGGCGACTACATTCACCACAGTGAGTCTTTCTTCGTCGCTCAGCATAAGGGGACGACCGAAGTTTAACTTATAAATGGTATATAAGGCATAATTCGAAACCAGACTCTCGGAATGGTGACCTAGGCCTTGGTCAGACTACTCTGACCCCCTCTGCTCCAAGTCTGGAGGTCAACGGCTTGCCCCCGGCTACTTCTATTGCCTCCGCCACCCTCTGAGGGTCCTCAGCCAGAGCAACCATGCATCCGCCCCCGCCCGCACCCGTCAGCTTCGCCCCGAGGGAATGTGGACGTGCTGCCTCTACTAGGAGATCGAGCGATGGGTTGCTGACCTCGAGGCGCTGCAGCCTCTCGTGACAGGCGTCCATAGCCATTCCCAGAGCCCCTAGGTTTCCCCCCGAGAGCGCAGTCAGACCGGCCTTGGTGATTCGCGCTATGGCTTCCATGTCCTCTGAAAGCTCGGGTTTCTCGGACAGGAGTTTCGCCACCTTGGCGACCATCCCCCCAGTGGGTGACCCCTCGCCGGTGTATCCGAGCACCAGCCAGGCTTCACTGACCCCAGGGGGCAGGTCGACGACGTTGATCGACCAATCCCTCTTCCCCTCGGGTGTGACCAGGCTGGTGTCGAAGACGTGCCTGGTTCCTTCGACATGCTCCCCCGATACGACCACGCAACCCCCAAGAGCACTGGTTGCAGTGTCGGTAGGGCTAGCCCGACCCTTCTGAGCCGTGGCTTCGGCCGAATGCGCCAGCCTTGCCAGTTTGATGCTGTCCAGAGGGTCGTCAGAGTTGAGGTGGCTGTGCAATGCTGCACCTACGGCGTTAGATAGAGCCGCCGAGGATCCCATGCCCGCTGCAGAGAAGAGGCTGCTCTGGATCTCCAAGGTTAGCGGAGGCCCGTCGTAGTGGAAGACGCTCTGGATGATGTGAGTGATGTGAGGATGGCGGGACGGGTCGAAAGGCATCCCCCCGAGCCTCCACTCCAACGACTCCTCGACGCTGACCCGGACCCCCTGGTCGATGGCCACGGCCACGGCGGGGTGGCCGTACACGACGGCGTGCTCGCCAAACAGGATGCACTTGCCGGGGGCGAAGGCGCTGGCCATGCCATACCGTTTCGCCGAGAGACCATGAGTGTTGGGTTTGAGTTCAAGCGGCGGTTAATTGAAGGACGTGCTGCCGCTCCAATGGCGATGTCAGGCACAGCCTGACTCGAGGCCGATGCCGTGGAACACCCACTCCTGCAGACCTACGGCCCCTTGGAGGGCTGGCACATCCTTCTGATTGTAGGAGGACTGTCGATCGGATTCTTCGTCTACCAAGTCCAGAAGGCCATGCGACTGGTCATGCTGGGGGCTCCAGACGATAGGTTCGACTCTTGGATATGGAGGGTCAGGGAGTTCCTAGAGGGTTGGCTCGGACAGAAGAAGGTTCTGAGGGACCGTTTTGTAGGGACTATGCACGTGTTGATGTTCTGGGGCTTCCTGATGCTGGCCTCGGACATGTTCGACCTAGCCACTGCCAACGCTTTCTCGGACCACATCCTCCCGGAGCTACTGAACGGGCCGTGGAACGGAATGGTTGAGCTCGGCTACACGATGGCCTTCGTCGGGTGCGTTCCCGCTCTCATCCGCAGGGTGGTTTTCAGCCCCGAGAAGCTGAAGGGAGAGTCGCAGTTGGAGGGCAACGTCATCCTATTGCTGATACTATTCATCACGGTGACCTCATTCGTCGTCGAGTCGGCTCACGAGCCCTCGGGCTTCTGGGAGCCCGTCGGATACTGGGTCGCTGGCATGAGTCTGGCCAACAGCACGGTCGTCGTCGCCTACTGGGTACACATTCTCTCTATTTGCATGTTCTTCGTACTCATACCACTGTCGAAGCACATGCACCTAGTGATGGCGGTCCCAAACGTGTTCTTCCATGACGCAGGGCCAGTTGGGAAGATGCGTCCGCTCGCCGTTGGCGATGACGGCATGGCGGTCCCGCTGGAGGACCTGGACATGGACACGTTCGGAGTCAGCTCATACACGGATTACACCTGGAGGCAGCTCGTCGACGGGTGGTCGTGCACCTCTTGCGCGCGCTGCCAGGACGTCTGCCCGGCCTACGCCTCGGGCAAGGGACTCAACCCGATGCAGGTCATCCACGACGTTCGCGACTACGCCAACGAGCACGCCCCGATACTACTGGCAGGCAAGCAGCCGGGGGAGACGATGATGCAGCGCATTACCGACGAGGCGGTTTGGGCATGCACCACATGCAACGCCTGCGTTGACGTCTGCCCGCTGTACATCGAGCACGTGCCCAAACTGACCGACCTGCGCCGAAACGCGGTGATGGATACGATGGAGTATCCAGATCAACTCAACGTCGCGTTCGACAATTTGGACTCCGCTTCGAACCCATACGGCTTCGGTGCCCACGAGCGCGCCGACTGGGCCGCCGATCTAGACGTCAAGGTGGGCGAGCCAGCCGAGTACATCTACTTCGTAGGGTGCGCCGCGAGCTTCGACGAGCGCAACCAGAAGGTCGCGCGCTCGACCATCTCGTTGCTAAAGAAGGCCGGCCTAGACGTCGGCATCCTGGGCATGCAGGAGGGCTGCTCGGGCGATCCAGCCCGCAGGGCCGGCAACGAGTACCTCTTCCAAATGCTGGCCGAGACCAACATGATGACATTCCAGGAGCTAGGCGTCAAGCGCATAGTCGCCTCCTGCCCTCACTGCTTCCACACACTGGGCAAGGAGTACGCCGACTATGGGGGGGACGAGCTCGAGGTCTTCCACCACTCCGAGATCCTGGCCAAACTGCAGGTTGAGGGTAAGCTGCCGTACTTCAACGAGGTCGCCACGAAGAAGGAACGCAGCATCACCTACCACGACCCTTGCTACCTCGGTCGCATTGGAGGGATAATCGAAGAGCCTAGGAGTGTCATCAGTGGAGTGGACGTGGAGACCGAAAATCACGGCCAGGACTCGTTCTGCTGCGGGGCTGGTGGCGCACAGATGTGGATGGAGGAGGACGCGGACAAGAGGGTCAACGTGATTCGTGCCAAGGAACTCTCCGAGACCGGTTGCGACACCGTCGCTGTGGGTTGCCCGTTCTGCTCGATAATGGTCAAGGACGGTCTGGACGCCGTTGGGGCTGACATGGATGTCAAGGACGTTGCCGAACTGCTTTGGGAGCAGATGCAGAAGCGTGATGCAGAGATTCACGGCGGAACTCCGTTTCCCGTCACCGTCAAATAGAAAATGACGCTGGTGATGGCATGGGCAACGAGTTCACTTTCCTCGGAATGACCGTTCCGAGAATCGCGGTGGTCAACGGTGTGGTACTCACCGTCTGGGGAGTCTGCGCATACTTCGTTCAAAGCGCCGACCCACCATCCATTACTGCCCTCATTCCAGCATTCATGGGCTTGCCAATGCTCGCGCTGGGCGCTATATCTGAGAGGGATGGGGAGAACAGGCACCACTACATGCACGGCTGTATGTTTCTAGCACTAGTTATGGCTTTAGGGGGAGCAAGGATTGTCACTGAGTTTTCTGAGATGTCAACGCTTGCAATAATTTCCCATCTCCTACTCCTCCAGGTTGGGATTTCCTTCATAATTGTGGGAATTCGATCGTTCAGGCACGCTCGAAAGCTAAGGGAAGCGTCCGGTGATTGAGTGCGACCTGTGATAGGGATCACCACGTCGATTAACACGCGTGACTACGAGGTGCCCGGGCAAGCCGTCGTGATGCTGCCTCACAACTACCCCGAGGCAATACGTCGCGCCGGTGGCACACCGATACTAATCCCGGAAGGCGAGGTTGACGACTCGCTGCTTGACTCACTCGATGGCATCATCATCTCTGGAGGACGCGACATCAGCCCCGAGCTCTATGGCGAGGAGGCTCACGAGAGGACTGATGACGTGCGTCTCGAGCAGGACGCCTCGGAACTGGTCCTGCTGCGAGCAGCCCTGGAGCGTGATCTCCCCCTCCTTGCAGTGTGCAGGGGCCACCAGCTCTACTGCGTGGACAACGGCGGCAGGCTGCACCAGCACCTGCCTGAGACGCCAGGATTCGAGCGGCACGGTGCCACTGGGGGCGAGTGGTCCGAGCACGATGTCCACATCGAGGAGGGTTCCAAACTCGCAACCATCGTCGGCACTAGGATTCTCGGAAACTCCGGGCATCACCAAGGCGTTGCCGATGCCGGTGACTTGCAGGTGGTTGGAAGGACCGAGGACGGCTTGATTGAGGCCGTCGAAGATCCAGGCAAAAAGTTCTGCATCTCAGTTCAATGGCATCCGGAGATGATTGGACAGCACGAGATCTTCGACGCGCTTATCGAGGCTGCGCGAAGTTGAAATTCCAATCGCACCTGACGCTGGTGTGGCTGCCGACGATACTAGGCCCGTCATCGGGGTGACTTGCTGTGTGCGAGAGGCCAGTTACGCCAATTGGAAGATGAACTCGGCCATACTTCCCTCGACCTACACCACTGCGATAACGCGTGCTGGCGGCACACCGGTCATCATCCCCCCCAGCGAGAACCCGAGCCCCCTTCTGGACAGCATCGATGGTCTCGTCATCGCTGGGGGTCCTGATCTGGATCCAGCTACCCATGGCCAAAATCCAGACCCAAACACTAGCGAGTTCTACCCCGAGCAGGATGCCTCTGAAATCAACCTGCTTGAAGGTGCGCTGGAATGCGACAAGCCGATGCTGTGCGTTTGTCGTGGAATGCAACTGCTGGCTGTCCTCCATGGCGGCAGGATCCATCAGCACCTCGATTCGACCCCGGGACATGAGGGGCATGGCGGCTACGGCGGCGTGGTGACCGAGCACGGAGTGGTAGCGAAGGAGGGATCGAGGATCGCCACTCTGATGGGCATGCAAATCACGGCGAACTCGACCCATCACCAGGGCGTCGCTGACGCGGGCTCTCTAACTGTCACGGCGCTAGCGGAGCACGATGGCCTGATTGAGGCCGTGGAGCGAAACGACCTGAGATTCTGCCTCGGCGTTCAGTGGCACCCTGAGCGAATCGGGCATGACGTTCTGTACTCTGCGCTCGTCCAAGCGGCGCGGGGTTGAAGGCGCGTCGGCTGCGCCGGCGATGACAAGATGTCCGTCAGGGCCTATGACACACGCTCCCGTGAGAAGCGAGAGTTGGAGACTCTGGTCGAGGGCGAGGTAGGGATCTACGTGTGCGGCATCACGCCTTACTCGCCGAGTCACATCGGCCATGCGCGTCAGGCGATAGCCTTCGACATAATCGTGCGATGGTTGCGCAAGCGCGGCTACAGCGTGAACTACGTTACCAACTTCACCGACATCGATGACAAGATCATCGACGCGGCAGACAAGGAGGGAGTTGGCTTCCTCGAGGTCGCCAACCGCAACATCGACGAATACTTCGAAGTGATGGATGCGATGAACGTCCAACGTGCCGACGCCTACCCGCGAGTCACCGAAACCATCCCGGAAATCATCGACATGGTCGCCACCTTGGTTGGCAAGGGGCATGCGTACGTAGGTGACGATGGGGTCTACTTCGAGATCGACACCGCCCCAGAGAAGTACGGGCAGCTGACCGGTCAGACCCTTGAGATGGTCAGAGCCGGGGCCGGTGGGCGCGTGACCGATACTGGATCCGGCAAGCGGGACCACCGAGATTTCGCCCTGTGGAAATTGGCCAAGCAGGGAGAGCCCTCCTGGGACAGTCCTTGGGGAGCGGGGAGGCCAGGATGGCACATCGAGTGCTCGGCCATGTCGCTGAACCACTTAGGTGAAGCCTTCGACATTCACGGGGGAGGTACGGACCTGATGTTCCCCCATCACGAGGCAGAAATATTCCAGTCCGAATGCTGCTTGGGTCACGAGCCGGTGGTTCAGTATTGGATGCACAACGGGATGATCAACGTCGACGGCGAGAAGATGAGCAAGTCTCTGGGCAACTTCTGGAACATCAGTGACGCGTTTGGGAAAGTCGACCCGCTCGAGTTGCGATACGCGATGATAAATGCCCCCTATCGCCAGCCAGTCGAGTTCAACTCGGTCATGCTGGAGGATGCATGCATGCACCAGCAGAGGCTCGTCACAGCCTTCGGCGAA
>JAYZFV010000025.1:0-8975 GCA_036336595.1 Thermoplasmatota archaeon
TGTTCATGAGCGAAGAATAGACGCGCCTCGACCCCGCTCCCGATAGACATGGAGACTCCCATGAAATCGAACGACCAAGAAGATTGGCGTCATCTCACTACGATGGCCTCGGAGTCCCTACTGTCCAGGACGACCTTCAATGGCAAGTCTAGCCTCACGTGCCGTAACCCACCCTCGTCCCTCGCGGCTTCAATGGCGTCGAGCCACTCCCAATCGATGAGGTCGTCCTCGAGTATGGTAAGGTAGCCGATGTTGAAGGACACGATGTTCTGAAAGAAGTGGGTGCCCTGAGAGGGCTCTACGTGAATGTCAGCCATAGGCACCTCCACGATGGTCTTGGCTCCCATAATCTGGTCCCATTGGACAGGTATTCCCAACGATGGGTCGGACGAGCCCCAGCGTCCCGGACCGATTAGAATGTACGCCCGCTCCTCGGATCGAAGCCCGGCGTCGATCTCCTCGATTAGCGGTATGAGATCGATTGTCTTCATCCTGTTCATTCGCGCAGGGTGAACGTACACGACGTCCCTGATATTTTCGATTACACCGTTTCCAAGGGACTTGCTGCTGATGCAGACGGCCTTCTCCCTATCGACCTCGTTTAGGTCAATGTCAATGTCCACAGATTCGTCCATCAGCGGTCTGACTTGGAGAATTGCGAACTTCCGTCTTCCGTTTTCGGGGTCGATGGAAAGAGCGAACTCCAGCTCGACGGGCGAACCCAGGTAGTCCTCGCACGTAGTGAGAACGTGGTGTAGAATCTGAGGGAGTGGGAACCGTTGGTGCTTGAGGATGGGGGCGAAGGTGACGAGCCTCGGCCCCCCTTCGATCTTGATTGAGTCGACTATCCTGTCATCAGCCGTGATGTAAGTTGACCCTACCAGAGTGAGCCTGTCGTCCTCCTCTGCAGCCGATAGCCCCAGATGCAGCAGGTTTCCCTCCTCTGAAACGTGCACTGCCCCTGATTCTTGGTTCATCGGGATGGCGAAGAAGTGACTCTGCGAGGTATCGATGACCGACTGGGTGCTGTAGAACTGGTGAACCCTCTTGGGCTGACCGGGACTGAACCTCAGGCACTTCCCCCCAGAGGAGACCTGCCTTCCAAGACCGATGCAAACGGCGGCTAATCCGTCCTCCATCCTCAGAGGTTCGACAGGGTAGTGGTTGCGGCTCCTTGCCGACCCCGAGATATCGGGGTAGTAACGACCCGAAACCTCTCTCCCGATAACCTCCTGAATCACCACCGCCATCCGTTCGTCCTCGATGGTGTTGGCAGTGGCTGTGACGTATGCCTTGGCACCCCTGTGGAAGATTGATGCGTATACCAACTTAATCGCCTCAAGCAGTCGTCCGAGTCTAACCTCGAGGTCAGAGTGGTCGTTCGCGAGCATGTACGTGGCGTACACCCCTGCGAACGGTTGGTGACTGGAGTCCTCGAGCAAGCTCGATGAGCGCACGGCTATCGGCCACTCCGTGTTCTCCAGCATGTCCCTGATTTCAGAGACCTCCTCATCTTCGAATTCACCACCTAGGAATGCCCGATTCACCTCGTCGTCGGACCTATCCTCGTGGGCGAATCTGGTCAGTTCATTCCTGGAGATGAAGTCACCGAAGACCCCTGTTGCTACGACGACCGAGTTCGGAACGACGAACTCGACGTCCGGGAAGGCACCGCCTAAGCCCAACTCCCCCATCCTTGTGTAGAAGAATGCGAGACCACGACCCTTTCCACCGAGGCTACCCCGGCCAATTCTCTGGAACCCCGCCTCGACAGAACCAGATCCGTGGTCCCTAATCGTGAGCTTCCTTACATTGGCAATGTGCTCCCTAATCGACCCAACGATATACTTCCTCACTCCTTCCGAGTCATCGAAATCCTCCAACCTCATTGGCCTCATGGATGCTGCAAGCGAGAATTCCGTTCTGGCTCTGAGCCAGTGGGAGAACTCGTTCCTCGTAGCATGGAACTCTATGGACTCGACTGCCACCTCCTCTGCCTTCTCGACAAACTGCTCGAGGCTAGATGCCCTGGCGATCTCCACGCCATCCGGCATCCTGAAGATGAACTCACCGAAGTTCATCTCCTCGAGCATGAACTCCTCAATCCCTTGGTACAACATCGGGTCTTCCTTGTGGAGGAACCTAACTCCAAGTCCCTCGGCAGCTTCCTTCAACTCGAGGTTCTTCGATTGCAGTAGGATTGGCAGATATCTGTGGCCGCCCTGGGCATGCCGAACCAACTCAAGACCAGCCGTGTCCCGCTCTCCGCCTTTGTTGGGGAATCTACCATCAGTGAAGACACCGATGATGTTCCTGGAGTACTTGTCGATGATGCCCTTGGCCGCCTCCATGTCCGAGGCGAGTAGGATTTTCGCCCGGGCCCTTAGCCTCAGGAGTTTCTCGTGGAGGTTCCCACCCTCCCCCATTAGTCTCGTCGTCTGTCGCACCACCTGAGTGTAGAGGAGTGGTAGGTAGGCAGAGTAGAACCTCCTGCTATCCTCGACCAGCAGAATTACCTGCACATCACCGTCCCTAACGTCGTTCTCCACGTTCCGCTCATCCTCTATCAACTTGCAAATCGAAAGTAGAATCCTACTATCGCCCCCCCAAACGAATATTCTGTCAATCCCATCACCCGTTCTAAGTGTAGCCAACTCCCTCGTGTTATGGCTCAGCATTACCACCGGCATTCCCTCGTGACGGCTTTTCACAAGCCTCGCAAAGGCATAGGCATCCATCGTTCCCACCTTCGTCATGGTAATCACTAGGTCGAAGTTGCGGTAGGCAAGTAGGTCCAAGGCATCGTCGGCATCGGGGCTGTGGATGATTCTAGGGGCCTGGGATAGGTTCAGCACTGAGTACTCCTCTTGCAGAATCTCCGCGAGGTAACCTGATTCTTCCAGCAGGTAGCGATCGAACTGACTGGCCACGAGGAGGACATCCCTTACACGGAAGGGAGTCAGTCGCTCGAACCGGCTCCAGTCCGTGATGCCCCCGTCCATAGAATCAGAACCCGGTTAGTGGCATTGCATTTCAGAGGACCGGAGGGTGTGCCCCGCACGAGCGTGCGGGACGGTGTGTGTGTTGAGTGCGCTCAGCTTCGCTCTTGTTTCCGGAGGACCCTAGGCGCCTGCCTTGAGCTATAGCCGACTGCATTCGAAAGCCGCGCACGAGCCCTGATGTCCCTGAGTCCGTTCGCAAAGCCCTTGGGTCGGCTTGATTTTTGGTTGGGGGGGCGGTTTTGCCGCCCCCCCGTGTTGTTTGTGTGCATCCCATCCTCGCTCAATCTCTCACCTCAGAGCATTCGAATCGTCATCAAATTGAGAACGCAGTTCATCCATGCGTCTCGCGAGGAGTTCCTCAAAAGCAGCCCCCTGCATCAGCTCCTTTCGGATGTGCTCACGAGCGGACTGTCGAAGCACGACATCTGCGGACTCGCCCACGAGCTTGCAGTAGTTGCGAAGACTGACGGTCAAATCGGGACCGAGATCGACTTCGACCCTGCCCCCTTGTCCTGGCAGCGGAGATGCTAGAAGCCGGCGTACTGCCTCCCTGATTACATCCGACCTGTTTCTCATCCCGTCGAATCCCACAAGTCTGTCTAGTTCCAGCAGGTGATCCTCTGGAATCCTCAGCGAGACCATGGGACTGACGCCGGCCACTTCGAGTTCCTCCTGAGCCTTGAGATAGGGATGGGCACTTAATTGTATTGCATTTGAAATGCAATTGCATTATAATAAATCACGCATCCAACTTGGTACTTACGATGCTTCTCCACGGAGCGATTCAAGGCTCAAGGCCCCCTGCAAGGGCCGCGGTGCAAAGATGAAGGTCATCAACGACGCTATCCATGGCCAGTTCAAGCTAGGGGGCGTTACACAGGACCTCCTTGGCACGCCTGAGTTGAACAAACTCAGCCACATCAAGCAACTCGGTCTCGCTCACTTGGTCTTTCCAGGGGCGCATCACACTAGGTTCGAGCATTCCCTGGGAGCTTCGCACGTAGCGGGTCTGATGGCCGAGTCCCTCGATCTGGACGTGCACGAGAAGACGACCGTTGAGGCCGCAGCAATGCTCCATGACGTGGGCCACGGACCCTATTCGCACACGCTTGAGCACATTCTTCTCGAGCGAGGCGGGATGGACCACATGTCGGTAACGGAGGGCATAATTCTAGGCGAGTTTGACGTGTTGGTGGAAGGTGAGGAAAGCTCGGTCAACAACAGAGAGGCAATTCCTGACATCCTCACTCGTCACGGGCTCGATCCCAATCAAATCGCCTCGTTGATTCGTGGTCCAGACGCATCTGGGACAGAGAGATCACTTCTCAGTTGGACAGAGGGCAGGGGTGATTTTTCCGGCAGTGACCATACCATGGCTCACCTCATCCATGGCCCCGTGGACTGCGACCAGTTGGATTACCTGCTGCGAGACTCGCACTTCACCGGTGTGAAGCATGGGATAGTGGACCACCACAGGCTCATCGAGTGTCTTCGGAGCCAAGGAGGAGACATCGTAGTCGAGGAGGGCGGCCTTTCCTCCCTAGAGGGTATGCTCGCTGCAAGGGGGTTGATGTACAGTGCCGTCTATTTTCACAGGGTCACGAGAGTGACTGAGGTTATGCTATCAAGAGCCGTTGAGAGAAGCGGCGAAGCCTTGCCCGAGTCACTAGACCTCCAACGACGGGTCGATGCCGAGATTTGGGGCGCTCTGCACGATGCTGGGGGATACGCTCGAGACATGATTAGGAGACTGAAGTACCGCAAGCTGCTCAAGGTCTGCTTGAGTCGTCGCATGCAAGAACTGACCGAGGACCAAGTCGATCGATTGGCGGCGCTAGCCAATGACTCCGACTCGAGAAGGGCTCTCGAAGACGAAATCGCCTACCGAACGGGAGTGGAGCCAGGCTATGTCGCAATCGACGTCCCTAGCGTAAAGCTCCTAATGGCCGAGCCCAGGATGGCCCAAGTCGACATCAGGGTGGCCGGCGACGATGGTAGGACCCGATGGCTGCGCGAACTTACCCCTATGGCCGATGCCCTTAGGAAGCGGCAGGTCAGCCAAGATGCGGTATACGTGATGACGCTCCCTGGAACAGAGCAGAAGGTCGCTGAGATTGCTGAACGCCATCTGTTCTCATGATGGGGCTTCACGGGATGGTTGCCATCTTGCAACCATTGAAAAGGGGGCCTCCGCTCGCCGGGGCGTCTGGTGCCTGTGAAGGAAATCGGTCGAAGTCGTTGGTGGCCAAATGGACAATGCGATGAAATCTGTGTACGATAGCGTGTTAGCAAGGGACCCCGATCAGCCTGAATTCCATCAGGCAGTAGAGGAGGTCCTCGACAGCCTGGGTCCGGTAATCGAGGCCAATCCGGACTACATCGACGTAGTACGTGGCATGGTCGAGCCCGAGCGCGTAATACAGTTCAGGGTCCCCTGGTACGACGACGACGGTGACCTACACGTCAATCGCGGATTCAGGGTTCAGTTCAACAGCGCCATCGGCCCATACAAGGGCGGCCTGCGATTCCATCCCAGCGTTAACCTCTCCATCCTCAAGTTCCTCGGCTTCGAGCAGGTCTTCAAGAACAGCCTGACGGGTCTCCCCATGGGGGGCGGCAAGGGTGGCTCCGACTTCGATCCTAAGGGCAAGTCCGACGCAGAGGTCAAGCGATTCTGCCAGTCCTTCATGATGGAACTATGGAGGCATATCGGTGCCGACTTGGACGTCCCTGCCGGGGACATTGGAGTCGGTGGACGAGAGATAGGATTCCTGTTCGGCATGTACAGGAAGCTCGCCAACGAGTTCACAGGGGTTCTGACAGGTAAGGGCCGTTCCTACGGCGGCTCGAGAATTAGGCCCGAGGCCACTGGCTACGGATTGGTCTACTTCGCGCGCGAGATGCTCGCTACCAAGGACAAGTCGTTCGATGGCGCCACGGTTGCCATCAGCGGGTCGGGTAATGTCGCCCAGTTCGCTTGCGAGAAGGTCATCGAACTCGGAGGCAAGCCCGTGACTATGTCAGACAGCAGTGGCTACATCCATGACCCCTCGGGCATTGACCGTGAGAAGCTGGACTGGATCATGGACCTCAAGAACAACCGTAGGGGGAGGATGAAGGAGTATGCGGAGCACTTCGATGGGGTGGAGTACACTGAGTCGAAGCCCGAACCGAACCTCAACCAGTTGTGGAGCACCAAGGTCGACGTCGCACTACCATGCGCAACCCAGAACGAAATAAATGGCGACGAAGCGAAGATGCTCGTAGACGGGGGAGTCATCGCCGTTGCCGAGGGCGCCAACATGCCCTGCACCCCCGATGCCGTGGATTGCTTCTTATCGAATGGGGTGATGTTCGCCCCTGGTAAGGCCTCGAATGCCGGCGGCGTTGCCACCTCCGGACTCGAGATGAGCCAGAACAGCCTCAGGATGAGCTGGAGCAGGGAGGAGGTCGACCAGAAGCTCGAGGGAATCATGGTCAACATCCACAAGAACGCCCACGAGACAGCCGAGCGATACGGCATGCCCGGAAACTACGTTGCCGGGGCGAACATAGCAGGATTCCTCAAGGTCGCCGAGTCCACGACAGCCCAGGGCATCCTGTGATTACTCTGGCGAACGGCCTTCCCCATCGATCTCGTTCATCCTATTGACGGCTACGAATCCAGCGATTGCGATTCCCACGACCAGCGCTAGCATAATCGGTAGGGTGTAAGGCAATCCCTCCTCTTCGCCGGCCTCCTCCCAAGTTATCGCTCCGCTAGTGATCTCCCCGCCCCCAAAGGCCAGATCGTCGACGAGTTGGGTGGGAGTCAGGACACGGCAAGTCAGGCCGTCCTCCCCGGTAGTGGACGTCCTCCAGCTGAAGTGGATGGTCTCCTCGCCCCCCGCCCCTATCATCGTATTGGGCCAGGTCGGGGACATCTCCGCTGCGATTCCCGTACTGGTGACATTGCAATCTATGGCAAGGATCGCTGCTGCGGTGCCCTTGTTAGCAATTACTGCCTCCATGGCCAAGGACTCCCCTAGAGTGGCAGTGTAGGTGGAATTGCCATCCCGCACACCCTGCAGTGAGGTCCATTGAATGTTGGGAGTTGCTTGGTCGACGATTATCTCAGTCTGCCATGTCAGGGGAAATCCCCCTCCACCGTAGTTTCCGATTTCCGAGTTCTCCGGATTCCAAGCCGTCCTGTAGCTCTGTATCGTCACGATGGCCTGCTCGGTCCAAATGGGTCCATCTTCCCATGTGTTGTCATCGGACCAGGCGATCTCGACCACCCTCTCATCACCTCCCTTGATGTAGGAAACCCCGTTCTCGTCGCTGAAGCTGCTGTAGGAGGGTGGACTGTGCATTCCAGTTATCTCGTATGTGACGTATCTGGCTTCGAACCTGAGATGCTGACCTGCAATTCTCCTTTCCCACTTATCGGTCAGCCCGCCAGATCCGCTTACATCCTCTCCCCATTCTATTGAGCTGTGGGCCCTTGCCCTGACGTCGTGGTCGTCCGTGCTGTCTGTGAAGTTGGCCGATCCCCCGAGAGAAATCGATGCATCGTCGCTAGTCAGTATAACCGGGCCGACCCTATCCAATGAAGTATCGTTGATTGACAGTTGACCTGCAGATGTAATCTGGCCGCCCATTACTTCGGATTCAGTCGATTCCAGCGAACCATCGACTCTGACTGTGAATCCCGGGTCACCGTGAACCATCATGTTGCTGTGTTCGAAATCTGCGGCGTTGGCTGAGTGGTAGCCCGAACCAGTTCCCCCACCGGCTCGTTGAACAGTGACTTGACTGAGTGAGACTGGATAGCACAACGGTCCGACGAGTCCAATCCAAGTATCCCCAGTTCCGACTTCAAACACAAGTGTGTGTTCGGTTCCGCTCATAGCCTCTGATTCGTTTCCGAAATATGCTGTTACTCCATCCAGATTTGAAGGCTCAATCGCCCTGAGAACAACTTGGAAAGCTAAGTCAAGTTGGTCCCATTCTACCTTAATAGCCGAACGATTGCCTTCATCGCAGTAGCCATAGCCGACCAAACCTGCGGGGGGTTCGGAGGCAAGAAAATATGAGTTTTCTAGACGAATGGATGACGCGGAGTCAACGTAGATGTCCACGCTCTTTTCCAACGTCACCTCAGTGTTCGAGAAGGTGAGCGAGCCCCCGTTGATGACCCTGACATTCTGCGATAGCGTCATGTCCTGCTCCCAAGTCATGTCAGATTCGATTAGGATATCCTCCCCACTCTCAGCCAATGCACTAGATGGTAGAACCATCCCAACTGAGATTAGAACCATGCAAACCACTAGGGCGCTTCTGCCGTTCATTGTCATTCGGCTGAACGTGAGGGCAATGAACATCACGGCGGCATGTCCCGCGAATCAATGGAATCAATCTTGTTTCGTGGTGTGCGAAAGTTCAACCGCCCAAGCTGCGTGCTCAACCCGATGGCTTCTGAGTACAGCCCCTTCATCGCGCCCCTGCTCGTATTGTGGCTCTATCTTCCGGGATACCTCTCGAATACCACCGCGATGCTTGGCGGCAAGTGGATTCCGGAAATGACCGGAATGGCCGTGAAGCCCATTGACGGGGGCAGGGTGCATGGCGATGGTAACAGGCTCCTAGGGGATGGGAAGACCTGGAACGGCCTAGTTGGTGGAACTCTGGGGGGCGGTTTGCTCGGCATGCTCACTCACGCCCTTTCCAGTGGTAGTGAAGACTCAGATGCACCATTCATCGATCCGATGACAGGGGTTACTTCGGACGCCTGGTTCTGGCTTGGCGGTGAGTGGGGAGCAGTCTTCGTTCTTGGATGCGTACTGGGTTTTGGTTGCATGGTCGGCGATTCTGTTGGCTCTTTCGTCAAGCGTCGTCTCGGGCACAAGAGGGAAGGCGACGAGAGCTCCGAGGCACCACTGCTCGACACCCTGCCATTCGCGATTTCCACCTTCCTTTTCGGACAGTTATTGC
>JAYZFV010000026.1:0-15734 GCA_036336595.1 Thermoplasmatota archaeon
GGCCGGCCGAGTCGCTTGCTGAAGTAATCTGCGAGAGTGACGCCATCGGGAAGCCGCTCGCGAATAAGCGGACCGACGTAGGCCACCAGCATGAACGGGGTCGCAGAGGAGAGCGCGTAGCCCACCACGTCCCAGAAGCCGCCGTAGTAGCCGACCTCGGAGGGGCCGAACAGGATCCAGACGCCCATTCCGGAGGCGAACAGGCTCAGCCCGATTCGCACCCAGCCCTGGCTTCCGCGTGCGGACAGGAAGGTGTCCGAGTCCATATCCCGCTCGGCCGCGGCCGTGTACCCGACGTATCCGAAGAACGCCAGGGTCCCCAGCAGGAGTACGTAGGAGGCTGCTTCGTCCATCAGTCATCACCCATGAAAGGATATCTCCAGTCCTGGGGTACGTCGAGGGTTCGCTTGACCGAGCGCGGGCTGATCCAGCGCAGCAGGTTCAGCGGCCCCCCCGCCTTGTCGTTGGTGCCGCTGGCACGCGCGCCCCCGAATGGCTGCTGGCCGACCACCGCACCTGTCGGCTTGTCGTTGATGTAGAAGTTCCCGGCGGTGAAGCGGAGGGCTTCGAACGCCCTCTGGACGTTCGCCTCGTCGGTGGCGAAGATGGAACCGGTGAGGGCGTAGGGAGATGCCTCGTCGCACAGCCCGAGGACCTCCTCGAAGTCGTCGTCCCCGTAGACGTACACAGTGAGCACCGGCCCGAATATCTCCTCGGTCATCGACTCGGAGGTGGGATTGGTCGTTACTATGACGGTGGGCTCGATGAACCAGCCTGTGCTGTCATCGCTGCCGCCACCGACTATGACCTCGCAGCAGTCACGCCCCTGGGCTCGCTCGATGTAGCCGGTGATCTTGTCGAAGGCGCGCTGGTCGATGACAGCGGTCATGAAGTTGGAGAAGTCACGGGCATCGCCCATCCTGATCTTGCGAATCTCGGAGCACAGGTCGTCGGATATGGCTGCCCACACCGTCTGCGGGATGTACGCTCGGCTCGCTGCGCTGCACTTCTGCCCCTGGTACTCGAAGGCGCCTCGCAGCAAGGCGACCAGTAGCCCCTGCCTGTCGCAGTCGGGATGGGCGACCACGAAGTCCTTGCCTCCGGTCTCGCCTACTATTCGGGGGTAAGAGCGCAGGTTGGGCAGTGCCGTCCCGATCTCCTGCCAGAGTCCTTGGAAGGTGGCAGTGGAGCCGGTGAAGTGCAGGCCTGCGAAGTCCGGGTTGGCTAGGGCAGCCTCGGTGATCTCAGCGCCCGAGCCCGGAAGGAAGTTGATGACGCCTGCAGGCAGGCCGGCCTCCATCATCAGGCGCATCAGCATGTAGTTCGAGTGGTACGAGTTGCGGCTGGGCTTCCAGACCGAAGTGCAGCCGACTACAGCGGGGGCGCTGGGGAGGTTGCCGGCAATGCTCGTGAAGTTGAAGGGAGTGATGGCAAGGACGAAGCCCTCGAGCGGTCGGATTTCTGTCGAGTTCTCAACACCGCTCGGCGATATCAGAGGCTGGAAGTCGTCGTGGAAGCCGCGCGCGTAGTGGCAGTTGAAGCGCCAGAAGTCGATGAGCTCGCAAGCAGCGTCTATCTCCGCTTGGAACGCCGTCTTGGACTGGTCGAGCATGGTGGCTGCGTTGACTCGCATCCTCCAATCGCCAGCCAGCAGGTCGGCGCAGCGCTCGAAGACTGCGCACCTGCCCTCGAGTCCTAGGTCGATCCAGGTCGCCTGTGCGGCGACCGCCGCTGCGCAGGCGGCCTCCATCTCCTCTCTGCCCGCTAGGTGGACGTTGGCGAGGACGTGCCCGTGGTCATGAGGGATGGTCTGGGTGGTGGTAATGCCCGTGTAGATCTCCTCGCCGTTGATGATGCATGGTATCTCGGTGACCTCGCCAGTCTGGCGGTCCATCTCGGCCTGAAGCTCGTCCCTCTCGGGACTTCCGGGAGTGTATCCTAGGATGGGTTCGTTGCTAGGGTGACCTGCCACGCCTTTTCGAGGAGGGGCACAACTAACATTGTTGCGCCGAGCGCCTCAGGACCATTCCGTGGGCTCGTCCTTCTTCTCCTTCTTCCATGTCCGGTAGCAGGGCTTGCACAGGGAGACTCTGCGGACCTTCCTCGAGACGCCGGACGAGCCCCATACCTCGACTGCCCTGTCGTAAGCCATCTTGCGGCCCCCGATCTTCTTGTCTGCCCAGTTGTCGCAGCCGGTGATGTCGCATCTTATCTGGCCTTCATACTCCTCGGACTCTCCGTCTTCAGAGGTGCCTCTGGCTTCACCCGCTTCCTTGCGGCGCTTGCGGGCCCTCGACTTGAATCCCATGCGCTGCTCGGCTCAGCAGGGCGATTAGAAGGTTGCTTCGCCTAGGCGGACGTCGAACGGGCCATCGCTACTCGCGATGGAGGCGCGACGGTCGGGGCCGACGCCGACGCTGACCACTGGCACCCCTGTGGACTCCTCGATCCTCGCGAGGTAAGCTCGTATGGTCTCGGGGAGGACGGCGAGCCCACCGCCCCGGCGCGACTCGTCAGCGAGCCCTATCCACTCCTCCGGGCTGAGGGCGGGAAAGCCAGGGTGCGTCTCATAGACAGGGGTGCATCGCGCGAGGTCCTCGCAGGAGGCGGGGACGGACTGCGTTGCGTTGCCGCCCAACTCGTACGAAACGCAGAGCTTCAGTTCCTCCAGCCCACCGAGGACGTCGAGCTTGGTGATTACCAGGCCAGTGTGGCCATTGATCCTGTGGCTCTCCCCCAGTGCAACCAGATCCAGCCAGCCAGTCCTTCTCGGGCGGCCGGTGGTGGTGCCGAACTCGTGGCCCAGCTCGGACATCTGCCTGCCGGGACCCTCGTCGAGGGAGAGTTCGGTCGGGAAGGGCCCGTTGCCGACTCTGGTGGTGTATGCCTTCGAGATACCGAAGCACTGATCGATGTGCCCGGGGTGAATGCCTGCGCCGTGGGTTGCGTTCGCCCGGCTGGTAATCGAGGAGGTTACGAACGGGTAGGTGCCCTGGTCTATGTCGAGCATGGCGCCCTGAGCGCCCTCGAGCAGCACCCTCTCCCCTTCCCCTAGGGCCCTGTCCAGCATGGGGCCAGTGGGTCTGATTGCGTCCGAGAACCTGCCTAAGACCCAAGAAATCTCGGACTGGAGTTGACTGGGGTCAATGGCCTCCTCGACCCCCACGGTACCGAGCTGCTTGTTCATCCTGTCCGCTATGGCCCGGATCGCCCCGACGTCGTCAACGACATGCGGGAGGTCGACGAAGCGCAGGCCCACGCGCTCCGTGCGGTCGCGATAGGCCGGACCTATGCCGCGACCAGTGGTGCCCACCAGTGTGTCAGCCGCGTCGTAGAGCCTGTGGAACGGGAGGATGACTGCTGCGCGCTCGCTGATGAAGAGGCGCTGGCCCTCCGGTTGCTCCCCCGTCAGGGCGTGCCATCGCTCCAACTCCTGGTCGAGGACCCAAGGGTCCACGACCATACCGCACCCGAGCACGAGCTTGCAGTTCAGAGCGGTGATTCCCGAAGGCAGGAGATGGAGCTTGAGCGTCGTGGCGCCTACGACAATGGTGTGGCCAGCGTTGTTCCCGCCTTGGAACCGAACAGCCCAGTCCGAGTGAGCGGCGAGTTGGTCTATGGCCTTGCCCTTGCCCTCGTCCCCCCACTGGGCCCCGAGCACTACGTTGGCAGGCAACGTGTCCGGTAACACGGCTCAACGTGTTTGAATGCTTTGGCGCGATTCGATTCGCTCGGGGCCGCAGATAGTGGGAAGCGGTTATGAAGGGCCCGTAGGTCGGCGGGTCAGCATGGCACAGAGGCATCCGGAGGCAGAAGCGAGGCTTCTCAAGAAGTGGATTTGCATGCGCTGCTCGGCCACACATCGGGGTTCCAAGCCCAGGGCCTGTCGCAAGTGCGGCTACACCGGCCTAAGGAAGAAGGCCGCTGAGAAGAGGTCGACGTGAGTCGCCCCCTAGTCTGGGCCGTTCATGTGCAGCGTACTCCCGAGTGCCGAGATTAGCCGGGCTATGTCCCCAGGCACATTATCGATGTGGGGGGAGACGCGGATAAGGCCGGAGCGGCTGCTGACGATGATTCCATGATCCTCTTGCAGGTCGGAGGCCACAGCATCGCTGTCGACACCCCCGGGCGGCCTCAGGCTGACTATCGCGCTGCGCTCGGTCTCGTTGGTGGGCGATGCGATGCCTAAGCCTAGTTCCCTGGCTCCGGAGATTATCAGGTCTGCTAGCCCCAGGTCGTGCTCCCATACCTCATCGATCCCGAAGTCGGCGATCTCGTTGACCGCCTCGGCAAGCCCGAGGGCCGCACCGAAGTGCAGGGTGGTGTACTCGAACCTGCTAGCATCCTGTGGCAGATCCACCCTGTCTGGGCGCATGTCCCACATATCGACGTGGCTGCGGAAGCCCACCAGGCCCGGGTTCAGTTCCCTGAGCCGCGGTGAGACGTAGCCGACTGCCGCGCCGAAGGAGCCCCGCAGCCACTTGTACCCAGAGGCGACCATGGCATCCACCCCGGAATTCGGAGCGTCGATGGGCGCCATCCCCATCGACTGGGTCGCGTCCGTTATTAGCAGCGCACCGACCTCCCTTGCGGCCTTGGAGAAGGCTTCGAGGTCGTAGCGCTGCCCGTTGGAGTACTCGACGTGAGAGAGCACGATGACCGCGGTCTGCTCGTCTATGAGGGCCATGACCGAGCTTGGGTCAGTGTACATGTCGTCGTCGTGGGCAGCGAGGCGGACCTCGGCTCCGAAGGACTCGGCTACCCTGCTCCACGGATACACGGTCGAGGGGAATGAGGCTTGCGTCGAGACGACGTTCGAGCCCCCCTTCGGCGCTACTGCCCAGGCTATCGATGACATCAGGGCGGTCGCGCTCGATCCCACGCAGATGTCTTCCACCCCACATGCGAGCAGTCGGGCGGTTGCTCTGCGCAGCGGCAATAGGGCGCCGTGCTCGGCATCGCCGCCGAACTCGGCTGCTCCCCCTCTGGCCAGGGCATCAGACCACTCTGCTGAGGCTCGGTGCGCTGCCGGAGAGGTGGTCGCGATGTTGGCGTAGGAGATGTTGATCCAGCGCTTGGGTGCCTCGATGTGAACACTTCCCTAGTTGGCCGAGTTCCGACAATTTGTGCTTATCATCTTGGTGCAATGGACAAACGCGTCGAGACCACCAATCTGCAGCCGTCTGCGCTTGGAATAGGTAGAAATCCGATACTGTGACCAATTGCGCCGTGGATATCTACCTCGGACTGGTTGGCATCATTCTCGGAGCCTACCTTTTCATGGAGGGTTACCGACGCATCTTCAAGCTGTTCAGCCTCATCGGGGCAGGGGCTGGGTACTACTTCGCAGGGTTGTTTGAGCCGTTGCTTGTCGATCTGCTACCTACACTTGTTACCGAGCACATGCGCCTAGCAGGGTTCGTATTAGGGGGAGTGGCGGCATACAACTTGGCTAGGATGGCCGAGGCTTCGATAGTGACCCTAGGCCCGCCAATGGTCGTCCTCTTGGGCTATGACTATCTGAGGGTGGAGAAGGACATCGACATGCTGGACTACGTTGAGAGGATTCCCGAGTTTCCCAACATTTCCAGCGAGACGTTGCAGGGCATCATATTCATCATCACCACCTTCCTGACTATGATCTTCAAGATGTACCTGTGGAGACTAGTGCCAGTCATGATATCTGCTGGGATCTCGGGCGTGCTCCTGGTTACGGGGGCCAACACGATCAGGACAGGGAGCCTCCCCGGGTCGGGCTATGACCTGGAGTTCGCAGCAATCGCGATAGTGACGGCTTGCAGCGCAGCAGCTCAGGGATATCACATCAAGAAAACAGAAGACGAGAAAATCAACTCTGATCCGGAAATTGCCAGTCTTCGCGCGCATGGAGAGGCCGTTCGCGAGCAGCGGCGCCTAGAGGGGGAGTTCCCCCCCATCAGATGCCCCCTATGCTCGAAGGAGGCCCCGCATGAGGTCATCAACAGGAAAGCCCGTGGGGGTAAGTCGGAAGTGCTAGTGAGGTGCTTGTCGCAAAACCAGTTCGACGAGGTCTGCAAGCATGTCCACACCGTCCAGGAGTTCACGAGCGACTGACTTCGTTAAGCATCGTCTCCAGAGCAGCCTGGATCTGCAGGCAAAGGGGCCCGTAGTGCCCGGGCAGGTTCGGGTCGTTGAAGATCTCGTCGAGGATCGAAGCGGTCATCCCGAGCCTGACGTCCATGTCCTTGCCAGCGTTCAGCAGCCACTTCTCGACTGCGTCCTTCGAAGATGATCGGATGTTTCGGGGGACCTGGCTGTCGTCTAGCTGGCCGAGTACTTGCGCGATCTGCTGTATGCGCGAATCCAAATCTGACATCGTGCCATCTCCGGGGCTGGCACCTAAGGGACCCCCTTAAGCGCATCCCCGCTCACTCGGCTAACAGGCCGGCGGTTAGATCGGTTTCCACTTGCACCCAACGGCCCCTCCAACCCGCCCAATCATCGACCAATCCAACTGGCCCACGGCATGTTCGTCCTGTTGGACAGACCCTGTCCCTCGCCGTCGGAACCCAGGGCTATGATTCCGACCTCTGCACCGTCCTCGACTATCTCGTCGAGAGCCCATTGCATGCCATCCCCCAACCCGGCGCCACCGACGATCCGGTCTGCGACACGGTAGCTCAGCAGCGATCTCGTGATCGCCTCACCTATGCCGGTCGCACCTACGCCCACGCCTTCTTGCACCCAATACCCGCAACCAGGCAACGGTACGTCGCCGACCCTCCCCGGAGGTCGGTTGCTGCACCCGCCGGTGCTGGTGGCACAGGCAATCGCGCCCGTCGTGTCCCTAGTCACAACTCCGACCGTGTCGCTGACCTCGTCGTGAGGTGGGCGGCCTTCGACGGTCGCCTTCTCGAAGCCCCTGTCGTCGGCCCAGGACCTGGCCCCATCGCCCGCCAGGCCGTTGATGCCCTCGTCGAGCAGGGCGGCTGCAACCCTGATTGGGTTGGGAGTGTCACTCATCGCGATCACGAATCCCATTCGACCATCGGAGGTCTGGATTGAAGCGTCCAGCGAGACCGAACCATCGGTTCTGAACACGGCACCCGAGCCGGCGTTGAAGACGGGGTCATCCTCGAGGATCACGCAGGCCTCGATTGCGGCCTCGACCGCGCTTCCGCCTGCTTCGAGGATCTCCGCCGCCCTGCTGACAGCAGCCTCGATGTTGGGGAGCCTGTGTGGGCCAACCCCAGCGCCCCCGTGGGCGACGGCTGCTGGAACGGTCATTCATCAGGCCCCCGTTGCCCGAGCCTCTGGGCTCTCGCTCGGGCGAACTCTGAGTTGGAGCAGGAGTGCCAGGCAGAAGACTATTCCGGCGACGCGGAAGCAGGTGTGGTAGGTCCAGATGCCCGACCCTTGGACCGTCTGCGACCAGATGTAGGCAGCGAACAGGGGCCCGATGATTCGAGCGAGGGCGCCTGATCCCTCCTGTGCGCCCATGACCATCCCAAGCTCGTGCCCGCCGACCTTGGTCTCGAAGGTCAGGAGCGACGACTGAGTCGGTGAGAAAAGCCCATTGCCAATCGCTATGCCGGCCGAGGATCCGAAGATCAGCCAACTCGCCTCGGCCGGGGCGTAGGGTATGCTGGCTATCCCCAGACCGCAGACCAGCGTGCCGATCAGCATCAGCTGGTGTAGGTTGAAACGATCGGTCAGAGGCCCGATCAACACACCTTGGATGACTACCCCCATAAGGCCGATGAAAGCGAAGACCCAGCCATTGTCCATCTCGCTCCACCCTAGGCCGCCACTCTCCGGAGACATAGATGTGAACAGTATGAACGTCCCGTGCATCATGGTGAATCCCAATAGGAAGAGGAAGTGGATGACGACCAGAGTTGAGATGGTTGGCAGGCGCAGGACCGAGGTGAGGCTGGTCACGGTGCCCCCCAAGCGAGCGAATGGGGGGGCGTCCGAATGGGCCCTCGACTCAGCAGGCAGGCTCTCCGGTAGTTGCGTGAATGCTAGGAAGAACGCGATTAGCGACATCGCACTGGAGAAGAGGCAGGGCAGCAGGTACGGGTAGTCGGCCCAGAACGTGGTGTCGAAAGCGCCGCCCAGTCCGCTTGCAGGATCCGAGAGGACGCCTCCGATGAAGGGGCCGAACATGAACCCGAGGCCGAAGGCTGCCCCAATCATCCCCATCCTCCTCGCGACCATCTCCGGCTCGCTGATGTCGCCGATATAGGCTCGGGTCACAGCGATGTTGCCGTTGCCGGCCCCTGCTAGGAAACGTGCTATGATCGCCATGGAGAGGCTGCCGGAAAGCCCGAAGACCACGAAGAAGACGGTGTTCGATAGAAGCCCGAACATCAGGACCGGCCGCCGCCCGACACGATCGCTCAGAGAACCCAGTATCGGGGTGAATATGAACTGGGCAAGGGAGTACACGGCGATCACCACGCCGACCCATAAGTCGCGGCTGCCTACGTCGGTTATGCCCTCGGCAGAGGCCAGTTCCTGAACGAAGTAAGTGAGGAAGGGTATCACCAGGGTGAGTCCCAGCATATCGACTAGGACCACAAGGAAGAGCACCCTCATCGGCGAACTGCCTTTTCCTGCCATGTGCCCCGCGGGCGCTCGACAAGAGTTTGAAGCATTGGGGAGCCATCAGGCGGAGGGCTGTGTCTCTGAGCCCGAGGAGATGGTGTCGATGACCTTGGCGAGCCTCTCGACGAGGCTGACTTTCTCCTCCTTGCCGACGAGGGCATGCTCGAGGACCTCGTCCAGTGAGTCGACGGTGAGGATCTCGACCTGATCTTCGTACCTATCGTCTATTAGGACGTCCTGGAGGTTGGACTTCGGGATTACGACCTTGCGGATGCCGGACTTTGCAGCGGCCTCTATCTTCGCTGTGACCCCGCCGATGGGGAGCACCTCGCCACGAACCGTCAGGGAACCGGTCATCGCTAGGTTCTGCTCGATTGGGACGCCCTCGAAGGCGCTGATGATCGCGGTGGCCATGGTGATGGAGGCGCTGTCGCCGTCCACGTTGTGGGTGCCGGGGAACTGGACATGGAGGTCGTAGTCCTTGATGTCCTTGCCAGTGAGCTTCTTCACGACGGCGCTAATGTTGGTCACGCTCTCCTTGGCTAGGTCGGACAGGCCCCCCGTGGCAATGACTTGGCCCGACCTCCCTTGGGAGGGTGTCACCATCGCCTCGACGGGGAGCACGACGCCGGAGTAATCGGACAAACCCGTATCGGCACCAAGCACAGCTAGGCCGTTGACCCGGCCGATCCTGTGGCCACGGTTGACGAGCATGGCGTACTCGGACTGTCGCTCCAGATATCTGTCTGCGACCTGCTGCTCGAGCGGCTTGGCTATCATCCGCGCTCGGATGACGTGCTCGTAGCGCGTCAGAGGGGCGCCGTCCTCGGCCGCGAGGTCGCCTGCTATTCGGACCAGTCCCCCTAACTCGCGCAGTCTTAGGGAGAGCTTGCCCCTTCGACCGCTCCTGCGTTGGGCCTCCTTTAGTATGAGGGCTATGGCGGTCTTGTCGAAGTGCGGGATTGACTTGCCGGTCGCCTTGGTCTTCTCGTTCCTGACTTCCTGGGCGATGAATCGGATGAGTCGCCGCCTGTTGCGCTCGGTGTCCTTCATGTCGGTGTTGACGTAGACCTCGTAGCCATAGCCCCGGATGCGGCTTCTCAGGGCCGGGTGCATGTTCTGTACGCTGTCCAAGTTGCCGGCGGCGACCAGTATGAAGTCAGTCGGAACCGGCTCGGACTTGGTCAGGGCTCCTGAGGAACGCTCGGAGCGGCCGCTGATGGCCAGCTCCTTCTCCTGCATGGCAACGAGCAGTGCCTGCTGCTCCTCCATCCTCAGCATGCGAATCTCGTCGATGTAGAGGACGCCCTTGTGGGCCCGATGAACGGCCCCTGGTTCGACCCTCTCGTGAGCGGGGGTGGCAAGATCGGCCCCAGACTGGAAGGGGTCGTGGCGGACGTCCCCCAGGAGCGCGCCTGCGAGATTGCCGGTGGCATCTACGAAGGGGGGGTCATCACTCCTCTCGTGCTTGATCAGCAGCTTGGGAATGTTAGCCTCGTCGCCAGCCGTGAGTCGTGTGCGCAGGAAGAAGTAGCCGAAGACGAGGATGAAGGAACCGAAGATGAAGGTCAGGATCTCACCGGTGGAGATGGTGGCTAGTAGGAGCGCGGCACCAACTACGAGGGCGATGAAGAGCAGAGTGCGGTTGGTGCGCTCGCGCTGCTGGCGTACGTGTGCCCTCCTCTCCCCTATGAGCCTGGAGCCGCGTCCAGCGGGTACGGTCCTGACTTTGGGTTCGTTCTCGTCCTCCATGTTTCGATAGACGAGAATGTCCTCCAGCTGCTCCTTGGGGAGGAACTCCGTCATCGAACGAGCAAGCATGGACTTGCCAGTTCCAGGCTCGCCGACCAGAATCATATGCCTGCGCTGCTCCGAGGCCTTCCTGACGACAATCGAGGCGGCCTCCTGGCCGATGACCTGATCGACCAGCTTCTCGGGGATGGGCACCTCCTCGGTGGAGAAGATGTCGACGTCCTTGATCCAATCCTCCACGGGTTCCTCGCACAGAGGGTCCTTGTCCTCGGTGACGCCGAAGGCGGCGCCATCCTCCCAAGACTCCAACGGATCTATGGGGGGCTCCTCATCGACTTGGCCTGCGAGTTCCTCATCGGCCATAGCGCTCCCCCGGGGTCTTGGCTGCCAATGGCACCTTCTTGAAGGTGTGTCTAACGGGCAGGGGGCCAGATCTCACCAATTCTACTTCCTGGAAAGGTACTCCTCGCCGTAGTACTGCCACTGCTCGATGGTCCAACCGGGAGGTAGGCCCTCTTCTGGGATTGGTGGGTGGATGGAGGGCGTGTGCTCTGGTTCTGGTGCCTCCTGATGGGTGGCGACCTCGAAGTCGCGCAACTCCTCCCTAGCAGGGGGGGCCTCCTCCCAGTCGCCGGAATTGCGGCCTAGCCTCCGGGACAGGTAAAGTCCCGCGAAGGTACCCATCCCTATGAAAAGCAGCACGAACGCCGCATAGCCGACCATTTGCAGGGCACTCGTCCCGGGCTCACCAGTTTGTTCCTCGGCCAATTGGCTGGAGTCGTCTTCGGGTTCCTCCACGACTTGGGAAAACTGGATTGCCGTGATCTCGAGGCGCTCTTCGGTTGCCCGGTCCCAGCCATTAGCATCGACTGCCTCGACGTACAGGGTGAAGTAGTCGCCGACCGCTAGGCCGTTGCCGCTCGTTGGTACCACGGAGAACGGGCCCAAGCCGTTGGAGGTGCCCGCCGAGTGGCAGATTCCGACGATGCTGTTGCAGACCGTCCACATCGTCCTGATCTCAGAAAGCTCCAGTTGGCCGATGTTCTGTATCGTCACGGTCGGCTCCGAACCGACATAGGGGTCGACCAGAACTACCTCCAAATCGCCAGCCTGCCCCCCAGAATGCCACGTGAGCACCTTCTTGTCGAGTACGGTGACGATGATATCAGACGTGCTCCAATCACCGTGTCGGTCTGCCAGGGTAAGGGTGACGACATGAGTACCAGGATCAGCCCATTCCATGTCGAGGACGCCGCCGATGTAGTCGTACTGCACCGCGCCGGGGACGGACGAGGTAGCAGAGAGCCAGATCTCGTCATCGGGATCGTCGATGTCGGACATCAAGGAGGCTAGGTCGATGGAGGTCATCTCGTTCGCCTTCAGGGTCACCTCAGCGATACCGTCCAAGGAAATGGTGGGGGGATCATTGACGTTGATGACGAAGAAGACTATGGTGGAGTCTGAGGATTTGGCCCCGTCGTGGGCCCGAACGGTGATCTCCGCGACACCGTATGAGTCCTCGTCGACGGCGGAGACGAACAGGGTATGGCCGTTGATCGACGCCTGAACCAGGTCCTCGTCGCTGTTGGAGACCATCGTGAGGGTGAGCCCGGCGACGGAGACCGGGTTGCCGTCATCGTCAGTGTCGCTGAGGAACTCTGTCAGGCTGGTGCTCGCAGAGCCGCCCTCTAACATGGGCTGCGTCGGAATGGGGGACCATCTGGGGGCCCCGTTCTCAATCACGTTGAACAGCAGCATCCCGTGATTGACGTCCTCGCCGTCGTCGATGGACACATAGATTCCCTGGGCTATGGGGTTGCCTTGGGGGTCGGCCTCAATCGTGTCAAACTGTACTGAGACCGTGGACGTAGCAGAGTTCCAACCCTTGAACTCGGGGTCGTTGCTGTCGATTTCGAGCATCGAGAGAGGGCTCTCTGCATCTCTTACGAGCCCCATGATTGAGACGCTCTCCAAGGTGTCGATCTTCACCGTGGGGTAGCCGGCGAAACCAAGGTCGCTGCTGCCTAGGACCCTAGGAAGGGCATTTCGCAGTTCGAAGGCCCCCTCTGAGATCATCCATTCGCTCTGCTGACCTGCAGCGTCCTGCCACTGGATCCTGATGTCATAGTGTCCGGAGTCGGCCGTGGGGGGGGTCTGCAGAGTGTGCAAGTACGCGGCATTGCCTCCGGTGCCGACGAGCTCGGAGTTGGTGATCCAACCATCGCTCCAGTCGGTCATGCCCGACTTGGCGTGCTGAAGCGTCGGAGACATCGTCGTCATGTCGTCGACCAAGTCGTTGGGGAGGGCAGTCGACTCGAACTGGACGGTGTCGCCCCTCTCGAAAGAGGTCGCTCCGATTGCGGAGGGATGTGCCGGGAGGGGGGGCATGTCGTGCAGTGCAACAGCATCGAGGAGGTTGTTAGTGGAGTTCCTGTCGCTGCCGAGGTTGGTCAGCATGGCCCGGAAGGTCGTGACGCCGGACGGGCTCATCGTCAACTCGGAGGTATCGAACTCGAGGTCGAGGCTCTGGGTCCCAGCGACGCCTAGGTCCTCGATGGACACGCCATCGAGGTACACCTCGTCCGAGCCGCTAATCAGGTAGACCCCGATCTGGCCTCCCTCAGCATAGGGATCGACTCCGTTGTTCCTGATCTCGAGGCTGATGTCCAGGATGTCGCCAGGGGTGAAGCCGGGGAACTGGTTCTGGTTCTCCACTTCGAAGTCGGTGATGCCGACATCGATGAGGGGGCCCATTTCTGGGTCGACTGCCGCGTAGAACGTGTTGTAGGTGGTGTGGGGGCCGTCCATCAGGGCGATCACTGGCCAGAAGTTCTCCCATTGGGTGTAACCCGCAGCCGCCCTGACCGTGTTCAGCGCCACAGTCCAGGAACGCTCGGCCGTCGCGTCCTTGAACAGGGTCAACTGGGCGAAGCCGTCCCCGTCGTCGTTCAGCAGCCAGCCCCTCCAGTTGTGGTGGGGCCTGACCCCATTGTCATAGGCATCCCCTCCAATGTGCTCGGTTACCGCGCCGTAGAGGTAAACGTCAACCGAGGTGGAAGCCCCAGTATATGTCGCCTCGACTGTGACCGTGACCTCCTCGGTGGTGGAGTTCAGGGTCAGCGAGAGCTCGAGCAGGAAGACGCTCGAAAAGTCGCACATGCAGCAGCCAGCCGAGAAGTCAGCGACGTATTAGTTGGTGCCAGCGGCTCCGACCTTGTAGCAGGAGCCGGACTGCTGGTCGGCAAAGGCAAAGGTCGGGTAGCCTGTCGAGCCCAACATCACGTGGTCGGTGCGGGCGATGGGGGAGTCGTCCGGCCAGCCGTCGTCGCTAGACTCGAAGAATGAGACGAAGGTGAACTCCTCAGGATTGGATGTCTTGAGGTTGGTGAGGGAGGGGGAGGCGCTGTCCATGCACGGCGGGCACCAGTGGGCGCCGACGTACTCGCCGAACACCGTGTGGCCGGGACTGGTGGCATAGAGTGGCATCTGCTTCTGCTCCAACTCGGCCCCATCGTAGGGCTCGTCCTCCTTGATTAGCATGCCAGAAAGGGGTGCCATCAGAAGCAGTATGCAGGTCCAAATCGCCGGTTGAGTGAGTAGTCTCACGACTGAGGTCATCGGTATTTCAGAACGACGGCCATGTATAGTCCTGCTGTTCGCCCTATAGGGCGAATTCCACGTTGTTGAGAATGAAGTGGTTTGAAACGTGCTCGGGGGCTCGTTGTCCCATGAGCGAGCAGGGCGTGGGAGATTGGGTCGCTTTGAGGGAGGATGACGGTAGGGCCTACCTGCTGCGACGGTCGCCCGGTGAGGTTAAGGTGAAGGGACTGGGAAGGTTTGATGCCGAGCAGCTCCTAGAAGGATACTCGATTGGCGACAGGATCAGGGTTGGGCAGAAGTCCCTGACTATCGTGGACCCCGCGCTGCCCGAAGCGCGTCGGAACATGGCAAGGAGAGCCCAGGTAATCGGGGCCAAGGACGCCGGCTTCCTAGTCTCTTGGATGGGGATCGGAGTCGGCTCGAGGGTGCTCGAGGGCGGTCATGGCTCGGCGGGCTTGGCGATGCATCTCGCCAACGTCCTCGGCTCAACAGGCACCCTGATCTCGGTTGATTCCAGGCCCGATCTCGCTGAGGTCGGACAGGCCAACATGGAGCGCTTGGCCGAGGTTCTCCCACAGTTCCCGGACTGGCACCTGATAGACGGCGACATGACCGAGATAGGGCAGGTCGTATCGGGAATCTGCGGCTCGCTCGACGCAGCAATCATTGACGTCGCCGAACCATGGCGCGTGGTACCCTCCGTGGCACCGATGCTGCGGGCTGGTGGCAGGCTGGCTTGCTACTGCCCGACCACATCCCAACTCGAGAGGTCCTGGGAGTCTGCTCAGGAGCAGGGGCTAGTCATCGAATGGGCCGGCGAGATGATCGAGCGTCGGTGGGTCAAGGCGAGCAAAGGGGGAGTTAGGCCCGGGAACCAGCCGATGGGGCACACCGCATTCCTCCTCATAGGCGCAAAGATTGCCCCTCACGAGGAAGAGTGAGCACCGTTGATAACCCGTGTGCAGTCCCACGTGTCATGCGGGACAGCAGCGGATGGAGGCCTACGGCCTACCGCTCCCACACCATCGGCCGGGTCGTGGCCAATGGCGCGGACATGGTCGGCTCCGAGGTCACCGTGGCCGGCTATGCCGAGACGGTGCGCGGTCGTGGCGCGATCTGCTTCCTGATGCTGCGCGACGGCACTGGCCGCATCCAAGCATTCCTCAAGAAGGACAACATGGACGAGGATCTGTTCGACGCTATCCAGTCGGCCACCCGCGAGTCGACCATACAGGTCACCGGAACCGTGGCTCAGAAGCGCCCTCCCAAGGTCTCCGAGGGAGAGCCAGCGCCGCCCGCCGAGTACGAGGTCAACGTTACCACTGGCATTATCCTCGCCGATGCGGCAGCCCCCCTGCCGGTTGGGGTGACCGACGATGTCCACGTAGGGCTCGACGTGCGCCTCGACAACCGCCACCTCGACTTGCGGCGCGCGCATGTGAACGCGATGTTCCAACTTCGCGGCAGGGTCCTGCAGTATGGCCGCGATCATCTCGTCTCCGAGGGCTTCGATGAGATCAATACCCCGAAGATCATTGCCGCTGCCGCCGAAGGCGGCACCAACCTGTTCCCGATGAAGTACTTCGACACGGACGCTTACCTCTCGCAGAGCCCGCAGCTGTACAAGCAGATGGCAGTCCTGGGCGGGCTCGAGCGGGTCTTCGAAATCGGCCCGGCTTTCAGAGCGGAGAAGCACGACACCTACCGCCATCTCAACGAGTTCATCTCCTTCGACATCGAGGGCGCGTGGATGGACGACGAGGACGTGATGGGCGTTCTGGAGAGGATGATCC
>JAYZFV010000027.1:0-4963 GCA_036336595.1 Thermoplasmatota archaeon
ACTGCGGGCCCCCCACGCTTCACGAGGCGGTCGGCGATGCACCCTGCCTCAAACCTGACATCGACGGGATGACTCACTCTCAGCAACTCGCCCTTGTCCTCGAGCGCCCTGAGGTAGGGGGAGAGTCCCTTCCATGCCACACCATGCGGGGGCATTACCCTAATGAGAAGGTTCGCCCGCCACCGTAGGTGGCGCAACCGAGGGTTTCTTTGATGTCGTCGCGACCCGCTTACCGTGGTAGGGGGGGTTACGGCGTGCGACGTGCTGGTCGTCGGAGCGGGACCGGGCGGCGGCAATGCCGCTTTGCAGTGTGCCCGTCGGGGGCTCCACACGATACTGATAGAGGACCACTCGGAGATCGGCACGCCCGTGCACTGCGGTGAGTGCATCTCGGAGATCGCCTGCAACAACCTAGGTCTCGACCTGCCCGACCACGTCATCAGCAAGAGGGTCCATGGAATCCGCGTCATCTTCCCTGACGGCATCGAGAAGCGACTTACCGAGGAAGGATATGTCCTAGAGAAGCACCTGTTCGAGCGATGGATCGCTGATGAGGCAGTAGCAGCGGGGGCCAGCGTCCATCTCAGTCACAAACTGTCCTCGATGAAGCGGACGGGGAACGGGAGATTTTCCGGCTGGATGTGCGATGGAAAGGGTGAGCAGTTCCCGATCCAGGCCAAGGTAGTGATTGATGCCTCCGGCGTCGCCGCAGTGTGCTCGAAGACGGTAGAAATCGAACAGGGAGTCCCACTGAACACCATGGGCAAGGTCGTGGCTGGGATGCAGTACGAGATGCTCGAGGTCCCGACCGATGGCTACCTAGACTTCTACATCTGGCCGAAGTACGCCGAGAAAGGGTATCTGTGGATGATTCCCAAATGCGACGGCAGAGCCAATGTCGGGCTGGTTACAGAGGACCGACCTCGTGCCAAGAAGGCTCTAGACGAGTTCATCGAGATCACTCACTTCAAGGGGCTCGAGCAAGTCCCTCCACCTTGGAAGGAAAAGGGCAATCCGGCATTCGGTGGCACAATCCCGATTTCTGGTCCCTTCGAGAACACCCACCATGATGGGCTGATGCTGGTCGGCGATGCAGCCGGCTTCACCTCACCTCTATTCGAGGGCGGCTCGCACCTAGCGCTGAAGTCAGCGGTCTATGCGGCCGAGACCGCCGCCGCTGCCATAGCGGAGGGCGACCTCAGTGCAGAGCGACTCGCCATATACCCCAAGCTCTGGAAGGACGAGTTCCCGCCCTACGACAAGATCCTGCGAGGCAAGAACGCGCTGTTCGACTTGACAGACGAGGAGATGTCGCTGATGGCCCGATGCTTCCCAGACGAGATGTCCAACATGGGCGTCTCAGGCAAGGCGATGGTTGGCCTGAGGTTGCTCGTCAGGAGACCCGGCCTCTACTTCAAACGGATTGTTCCGGCAATGCTGGCATTCGGATACAGCCGGGCGAAGTACTACGGATGGTGACCCCTTGCTCTCGTTGCTTGGGCAGGCCCTGCTATCCCTTGCGGTCCTGACGAGCCTGCATCAGATCCTGAGGCCAGACAGGGGGGGCGACCCGATGGTCCGCCATGTCACCATGGCCACCCAGGCAGCCCCATTCGTGCTGCTAGTCGCGGCCTTCTTCGTAGGGGCCACGACGCTGGACCTCGTTTCGAGGTACGGCGGGGACGGGCTTCCCCTGCTCTACCGCATCTCAGCGGTCTGGGGAAGCAGGTCAGGGCCCCTGCTGATGTGGGCTGCGATCCTGGCAGTGGTGACTTGGTTCATGTCATCTGATTCCGACCCGATTCCGCTAGAGGTCCGCCTAATGCACGGCTGGATCGCGCTCCTGCTCGTCCTCTCCTTTCTACTCGAGCCGTTCGCCGGCTTCGAGGGCACCGCGCGTGGTGAGCTCAACCCGCTGCTGCAGACGGACCTGATGGTCATTCACCCCCCCGTAGTCTTCACCTACTACGCGCTCTGCCTCGCGACAGCCAGCGTCGCGCTCGCCGGGGTACTGAGACGTGACCAGTCCAAGGACATCCACGCTGCCCAACTGAATTGGGCGCGCGCTGCCTTCCTGGCCGGGGCTATTGGCATCGGGCTGGGCGGGCTGTGGGCCTACACGGTGCTGGACTGGGGCGGCTACTGGGCATGGGACCCCGTCGAGACTGGATCACTGCTGCCATGGCTCGCGCTGCTGGTCATCATCCACGCGCGTGCTAGGCCAGATCCCGAGGGCGCCTTCTCTGTATCCCCAGCAATGGGATTGATCGCCGGCGCCCTCGCCATGCACGCCACGCTCGTCACCAGGGCGAATGGCGTCTGGGCGTCAGTGCACGCCTTCGTCGCCGATGGCGAGGGAGCGCTACCACAGGACCCCTACCTCAGGGTCCTCAAGATCGCCGATTTCAGCCCCGTGGGAATCGAGATATCGGCCTACCTGGTCGCTTTGGTCGCTCTGGGCGGATTCGCCGTGCTGCACCTCCACAGGGAGCAGTCACTCAGCCTCGCAGAACGTGGAAGGGCCTCGTTGGTCGAGGCGAACCAGGGCATGGCAATCGCCCTCTTGGTCGCCTATGCCGCCGTCGGTCTGTGGATCGGCTCCACAGCGATCCTTGCAGTCGGCCTGACGCTCATATTGCTCCTGGTGTCCGGCGATGCCGAGGACCCCCCCACCCACTGGGTTGCCGGGGGGGTGATCCTGATGCTGTTCGCCAGCTGGACCTGGGTGGCTGAGATCCCGCAGGCGGTCGCTGGCATGGCTCCCTTCCTTGTGACCTGGCTGGTCTCGGACGACGAGGACGACCTCTCCGCCTTCGCCCTCCCGTTCACGGACGAGTCGATGCGAACCAGGCTCGCCAGAGCCATTCCATGGTACGGCGGAGCGGTCTTCCTGCTGCTCACCTGGCTGCTACTCACCGTCGAGATAGACGGCACGAACCTAGCCGCACACGAGTTCTACGGCGCACCCCTCGTAGGTCTGCTCGCCATCGGCCTCACCCTGTACTCGTGGGGCAGGAGCATCGAGGCAAGACGCGGCTGGATGCTCGTGGCAGTCGCTCTGGTGGCTTCCATCACGTTGGCTGCGCTCTCCGAGTCCATCAGCCTGCCAGGAGACCCCCACCTCGACATCACCTCCGGAATCACTAGGGGCGCACTGGCCCTGTTCCTGCTGTCATGGCTGGTGTTCGCGCTTCCCCCCACCACCCAGCAGCTGCTGAACACGGCCAACAAGACGCTGCCCCGGCTCAGGAGGGAAGGACTCAGGGCGCCGAGCAACGCCGCGCGCGCTAGGCTGCTCGGCTCGCACCTCGCGCACTTGGGAATCATCTTGCTTCTCATCGGGCACGTCATGACCACCACCCTGGTGGACCGCTCGGATCCCTCCCACCTGATCACCCTGGTGAAGGACCAGCCGATCGAGCACCGCGGCTACGAGTTCGTGTTCACCGACGTCGAGATGATTTCCTCGGATGACGATGGATACGACTACGCCATCGGGGATGGGTACATCGGGGTGGCGATAGAGGTCAGGGAGGATGGCCAGAGGGTCGCTGAATTGATGCCCGGCATGCTCAGGTTCGACTCCCCCAGCGGCGCGGTCTCAGCGCGCTCGGAGGTCGACAGGATGGTCGGCCTGACCGGCGATACGATAGTGATACTCGACGTATTCCAATCCAATGACCTCCTGAGCTCGATGATTATGGGGCAGACCGGCGATGTCGATAGCGTCCGCGTCACCGTCCACCACCTGCCCGGCAGCCACCTCGTCTGGGCGGGGTGGGTCCTCGTCATGCTGGGTGGCCTGCTGGCTCTGGTCTCCAGCTGCGCGGTGGGCTCCGATGACGAGGAATGACCCTGAACTGGGCGTCCCAGTATTCGGATCGGTTCTGGCAGTAGCAGCACTGCCCCTAGTCCCCATTGTCGGACCCAGAAGGGAGAGGCCCTGAGGGCAACCGCACCGTTTGTATGAAAAAGGGAGAGTAGGTCGCGAGGCCGCTTGAGGTGGTCAATTGGATAGCGGCTCAATAGTTCACATAGACTACGACCTGTTCAATGCGGGTACCGAGAAGCTCATCGAGACCACTAGGGAGGATTCTGCCAAGGAGCACGACCTCCACGAAGAGAGCAGGACCTACTCGCCGATGATCACCGTCGTGGGCGGCGGCCTGCTCATCCCCGGCTTCGAGGCTCACCTGTCAGAGGCCGAAGCCGACAAGGAGTACGATTTTGAGATTGAGCCCGAGCAGGCCTACGGCGAGCGTGACGCCAATAAAATAGAGACCATTTCTCAGAACGTGCTGCTTCGGAGCGTCCGCGACCCCAACACCCTGGCAATCGGCGCGCCCGTCGAGATTGGGGGTCGCACTGGCATCCTGCAGTTCACAAGCGCAGGTAGGGCGCGAATCGACTACAACCACCCTCTAGCGGGGGTGACCCTTCGCTACGTCTACCGGATAGTCAAGCTCGTCGAGGATCGCGAGGAGAAGGTCCAGACCCTGATGAGGATGAACACCGGGAGGGAGGACTTCGAACTGGAGTTCGACGGCGACGATCTTACCATGACGCTCCCTGAGGAGATGGCCTACGATCAGAACTGGGCCTACGTCAAGTTCTCCCTAGTGACAACCCTGAGGGAGCATGTGGGAGTGGGCAAGGTAGTGTTCCGCGAGGTCCACGAACCTCGAAGGATCGACGAGGAAGAGTGACTACAGGATTCTCGGGATGATTACCGGGATTGCTAGAACGAAGAGGATGAAGAAGCTGCTCATGCTGCTTATCCGATTGGCAATCGCCTCAATGCGCATTGGATGCATGCTCCTTCCTATCCGAGCAAGGATCGAATGCGTCGCATCCCTGACTAAATGACCACCATCGAACGGAATCATCGGAATGAGATTGGCGAAGCCGAGCAGGAAGTTGATCCAAACCAGCCAGAACAGGAAGTCAAACAGCATCAGCATGC
>JAYZFV010000028.1:0-11876 GCA_036336595.1 Thermoplasmatota archaeon
ACCAGGAAGTTGCAGTCGTTGGTCCTCAGGTCCTTGTCGAGGACGATGTCGGCCACCTGTTCGACCGGCCACGGGCTGTCGCGCTTGACGAGGATGCTGAGGTACGCGTGCCCGTAGCACTGGCCGATGTCCTCGTGCTGCATCTCGATAGGGTACACCAGGCCGTGGGTGCCGTGGGAGATCTCCGGCTTGACCTCCCACGTCCACTCCGAGTTCCAGTTGGATATGTCCGAGGAGGAGGCCCCGGCCTCCAGCACCTCGTCGCCGAAGAACGCGCGCAGCTCTATGGGAGTCATCGGGAAGGCGAGCGTGGGCAGAATCGTGCCGAGACCGCCGAAGCCATCGAACCCGTAGGTCACCGCTCGCAGGTTGGTGGTGTGGGAGTCGACGTCAGTGAACGCCGTCGTGGAGTCCGAGCGCTTCGGATCGCGGTCTTCCAACTCGACCCAACTAGTCGAGTCCAGAATCAGCTTGTTGTCGGACAGAGTCCAACCGACGTTGCCGCAATCCCCCGGATCCCTCCACGTCCTGCCCTCGAAGTCGATGTCCAAGTCCATCGAAAGCCGCTTCTCCACTGCTAGGAAGCCGTCCCTGCCCAGACTGTCGGAGGTCGGTGTCGCGCCGTCTTCACTGCCGCGGGAGATCTCAACTTGGCCGGTTCCGGTCATGGCTGCCGTCAACTGCCCGCAGGCATCGTCGAGGATGCCGTCTGCGGAGTCCCGGATGACGGTCAGCATCTCGTCCCCCTCGATGCTGATGGTCGACTCTCTGACGTAGAAGTCCATCTGGTCGCCGTAGTGCAGAGGCCTGGCAGCGAAGCCAGAGTTTTGCTGCAGCACTTGGGTCGCCAGTGCCCCGACTAGCAGCACTACGATCCCGACGGACGCGACCGTCTGCCACCGCTCGCCTAGGGAAGAGATGGTCGGGATGGTGATGACTAAGGAGGCCGCGTCCTCCTCGGGTGCATCGAGGGGAGTGGCTGTCTCGGCTGCCTTGGACGGGACCTCAGGCTCGGACTCGATCAACTCGGCCTCTACTACCTCGCCTTCCCATCGTGGGCCCTCGTCCGCGGCCTCCTCGGGCCGATCCTCTCCGCCCAACCTAGAAATCAGCCGTTCCACGGCCTCAGCGTGCTCGGTCCGCTCGGACGCTGCCTCGTGGGAATCTGTCTCGCTCGCCTCGTCGGGGCCCTCGTCCATTATCAGGGCGTCAGCCGCTTCGGGTGCATCGGTCTCTGGCTCGGTGCCGAGATCACCCAGAATCCTGTCGACCAACTCCGATTTTCTGCCAGAGACCAACAGCGATTTCCCCTTGCAGATCTCCCGAAGCTCCACGACGGTCATCGACGACAGGGTGTCGCGGTCGAGTGAATCGTCTCCGGCCATGCTAGCGGAGCGAAGTCCCGTGCCACGGCTTTCAACCCCTTCGGCGTAACGGGCACGCAGGCCAGCACTCGTGAGCGAGCGCCGTTTTTCGAGGCAAAGAGTTGAAGGGTGGCCCTATGGCGGCGCAATTCATGGAGCCTCGACTGGTGGTGCTGTCCCGGGGACCCGAGCTCTACAGCACGAGGAGGCTCGCTACCGAGGCCGAGAAGGCAGGGTGGGGGGTTCGGATCATAGACCCCCTGGCCCTTACCATAGTAGTCGACGAGACGGGAGGCAGGATCCTCCACGGGGGTTGGCCGGTCGAGTGCGAGGCCATCCTGCCAAGGATCGGCTACTCGATCACCCGCAGGGGAGTCGCCATAGTACGTCAGTTCGAGCAGGCCGGGGCCATCGTCCTCAATTCCAGCTATGGCATCGTCAGGAGCCGGGACAAGCTGGTGGCTTGCCAGATGCTGGCCGAGAGGCGCGTTCCCGTACCCATCACAGCTCACGTCGGCGCTTGGGAGGACACCGGGCGCGCAGTGAGTCGCGTCGGCGGCGCCCCTTGCGTAGTCAAGTCCACGGAGGGAACGCATGGCTCGGGGGTGTTCCTAATGCGCTCCGAACAGCAAGCCAGGCAACTGGTGTACCAAATGCTGGAGCGGGGGATGAGGCCGCTGGTCCAGGAGTACATCGAGGAGTCCCATGGGCAGGACATCCGTGCCTTCGTCGTTGGTGGGGAGGTCGTCGCCTCGATGCGTCGAAAGGCGCACGGCAGCGAGTTCCGCTCGAACTTCCACCTTGGTGGCTCGGTCAACGAGGTCGAGCTCACTCAGAGGCAAAGGGAGATCGCCGTACAGGCGGCGGAGACGCTGGGACTCGACCTCGCAGGCGTGGACATGCTCGAGTCCGCGCGGGGCCCCCTGGTTCTCGAGGTCAACTCGAGTCCCGGGCTAGAGGGCATCGAGGGCGCCACCGGCATCAACGTGGCTGGAAAGGTGGCCGAGCACCTCAATGCCCGAATCGAGGCCTTTCGAGAGGAGCATGGGCTGGGTGAGTCCGATGGCCTCGACACCGAGTCAGGCGAGTTCTCCAGCGCGTACTGAGACGATTCGGCGCGGAACAGAACGCTTGCGAACGCCAGTTCCATGCTTCTTGGTTGGAGAAGCATTCAAGTCCCGGGACGCCTCCTTGCCCCCGTCCATTAGGACAGGGATGCACACGCCGTTCGCGGCGGGAGGCGAGTTGCTTTGCAGCAGGATGGGACAGACGGACCGGGCGCTCGAATGGGCGCGGGGGGGCTCGGCCGTAGGTTCGGAGCGGATGAGATAGGGCTCCATGACTCGATGCCCTCGAGGTTGCACAGGCTGGCGGAACTCCCTTGGCACGACTGCTGGATGCAGCAACTCCGTGCCGAGAAGAAGAGCGAACACACAATCAGGGCTTACGGCGTCGCCGCTCGCGGCTTCGCGGCCACGCGACTGCCGAGGGAACCGGCGTCAGACTGTCCCGAGGTGCGAGAAATCCCAGTCAGTTCGTTCCACATTAGGGCGGATCCGAACAACGGGAGGATGGATGCCTGGTTGAACGGGCTGGGCGAGCTGAAGCCCACCACGATCAATGCCAAGATCGCTGCCGTTTCCCACCTCCTCAAGTGGCTGGGCCATACGATCCCAGACTGGATTCAGCGTCCGTCCAGGAGCCGCTCACTGCCGAAGACGCTTGGCAGGAGGGAGCTCCAGCGGCTCAGGCAGGCCTCTCGCGAGTCCGAGGACCCCCTAGCCCTCCCTATCTCCACATTGCTCTTGGACACCGGGCTGAGGGTCTCCGAGCTGTGCGGGTTGGACGTCGATGACATCGACACCGAGGATCTCTCGGCCCTCGTAATCGGTGGCAAGGGCGAGAAGGACCGCACCGTGCTGTTCACCGAGTCTACGGTTGAAGTGATAGATGCTTGGGAGCCAATCAGGGCCGTTAGGCTGTCGATGAGCGACGATGACAACCTGAGAGCCTTGTTCCTGTCAAGCAGGGGCAGGCGCATCAACCCCCGCTCGATTCAGAAGATGATGGACCGGCTCGCCGATTCCGCTGACATACCACGCAGTCGACTGAGCCCCCACACCCTCAGGCACACCTTCGCAACGGGACTGCTGGAGCGGGGAGCAGATCTAGTGACCATCCAACGCCTGCTGGGCCATGCCAGCATCGCGACCACGCGGATCTACCTGGAGATCGGCGACCAGACCCTGAGGGAGATATACCACAGGGCGCAGCGCAGCCCGCCTCTGTCGGAAGAGCCCGCAGAGGACATCCCAGAGCCTCAGGCCGGGGAAACGGAGATCGCGCCCCGCACCCTCGAGTAATCACCTTCGAGACGGGTTCTTCTTGTTGGCCCGCTTGTCGACGGCCCCCGGGCCCTTCCAGGTCCGATTGGCGCCCTCCTCGTATCCCGGGTGCCCGGGGATAGGGCAGTGCTTGCCCGCCCTGCACCTACTGCAGTTGTCCGAAGGCGGCCTCTCGACTATCTTCTGGAGGCGCCCGTACTTCCTCCGAGGCATGTCTCGGTGTTCGGAAGGCGGGACTTAGGGGTTCCCACCGACGCGCAACGTTCAACCACGCTGGCTGGGACAGTCGACTGTGAGCGAGCTCGAGGCTGAGGTGCAGTACGGCCCCGTAGGCCTCGATACGGAACGCTCCGTCCTCTACGCACAAGTCATGGACGGAAAGCCCAGAATGGCGATAGACAGCGATGGCCTCCTTCAGGTCGATGGTTCCAAGGGGGCGGCTGGGAAGGTCTACCTCGGCGACGTCGCTCAGGCGGCGCTCAGGTCCATGAGCACTCACGAGCCCCCGAGGTTCACCCGGGAGCCGGAGTACGACGAGCAGCGCTGGGAGCTGCTCTGCCGCTCTAACGACCTGGCCATGACGATTTCAAGTCGCCACTACTGGGGATTCGGCCTCTTGGCCAGGTGCTTCCTCAACGAGATCGTGATAGAGGGGCCTCTGCCTGTGCGTGCGAGGTGCGTGCACGACATCGTGGCCACGCTAGGCAGGAACCCGTGGGAGGCGATACGGGTCAAGGCATTCGAGAAGGCAACCTCGGGCACCATGTCCTCGCACACATCCAGCTGGGAGGGCCTGGTCTCCCTAGCTAAGGAGGGCATGTACGAGGAGATTACCCAACTCCAGGACGCTGTTCGCAGTCTGAGGGGGGTGAGCGAGGACACTGCAGAGCTGCTGGACGCAGCCGAGCAGGCGCTGGACGAGGCTCGGTCGGCACTATCCGACAAGAACGCGCCCGCCGTCGAGAGGGCGCTGAGCAGGGCGTCGAACGCAATCATACAGGCCGATCCGAGCACCGAGGTCCGAAGCGCCGACCAGACACTGATGGGCGACTAAATACCCAGAGTCTGCCACATCCACGACCACACGCCGTACTGAGCGAGGTAGACCACTACGCTGAAGGAGATGCAGGCGAAGTAGATGGAGCCCTTGGAGATCTGAATGGCGTCCTCGGACTCCTCGTCGAAGTAGCGGATCAGGCCAGCCGCCTGCTGAATGCCACTGCTCTTCTTCTCCTTGGCCATCGAGACACCGCAACTAGAGTCCCTATTTCAACTCCGCGAGGGCCTCAAGGGGTCGGTTCGTGCTACGGCTCTAGGGTCTCGATGAGAACGCATCCCCCGTCGAGCTCCACTATCATCGATGCCGCGCCCATGGCGGTCTCCAACCCCTCTGTCATCAGTATCTCACGACGGAAGCCACCCGATGTCTGGAACACCAGCCTGTGGCTGAGGCGGTCTAGGACATCTTGGTTGACGACCTGCCACGTCCATTCATCCTGTGATACGGTGACTAGGGCCTCGATGGGAACCAAAGGCCCCTGCTCCGACCCTTTCTGCTTCGCACGCTTCACCAGATTGCCCAGCTTTAGCTTGGCTCCGATCTCGTCAGTCTTCGTAGGCTCAGCCAGTCTCTTGGAAATTCTTCGTCTTAAACCACCCATGTACATCCCATCTGCGGCAAACGCCGCGGCTCGCCAGCGAATCCTACGAGGTTTAACCGTTGTTAGTGAAGCATCGGTCGGAGCGGTGAAAAATTGGGTCCACGAAAATTTCCAACGCCTCCCAGCGAGCACTTGATGGCGCAGGCGAGAATCGCTGGCGCATGGTGGATCGCGAGGTCGCCTGGGAGGATTCCGCCGCGGGCAGCGTCCTCCTCAAGGCGGTATCTCACTGGAGGCAGGATTCCGAGGCCTGGTTCCAAGGAGCCTACGAGAGGCTGCCCGAGACCGTCCGGGTCAACCCGCTCAGGATCGACCGGGGTTGGGTGGAGTCCTGGCTGAGTGGGGTATCGGCAGAGAGGATCCCGTGGTTCAGCGGTCCAGGCAGCGCGTGGGAGCTCCCCTTCCAGAGGGGCAAGGCCGAGGGCGAGGTCAGGGAGCTGCTCAAAGCACTTCACGAGACTGGTAGGCTGACTCGGCAGGAGGCCGCATCCATGCTGCCTGTGATCGCGCTAGACCCCAAGCCAGAGGAGGTGGTCCTCGACATGTGCGCGTCTCCAGGGTCCAAGACGACCCAGATATGCGAGCACCTCGGCGGTGACGGCGCTGTCGTAGCGAACGAGGTCATGAGCGGTCGGGTCAACACCCTCGTCTCCAACATCCAGCGTCATGCCTCGAGGACCGCAGTGGTGGTCCAACACGACGGTCGACACATGCCGATGGTCCCCGAGGGCGGCTTTGACAGGGTCCTCGTCGATGTTCCTTGCACCGGATCTGGGACTACTAGGCAAAATCCCGACGTCTGGGCCAAGTGGCTGCCCTCGTCAGGGCGCTCGCTGCACGGGCTTCAGTCCGATCTCCTATCAAGGGCGATCCGCATGACCAAGCGGGGCGGCAGACTCGTCTACGCCACGTGCTCGCTCGATCCCGTCGAGAACGAGGCGGTGGTGGCTCGTGCGCTCGAGGGGGGCGAAGTGAGGATCGTGCCCGGACATCGGTTGCTCGGAGGCGTTCCCTCCGAGCCCGGCCTTACCGAGTGGCCCCAACTCGACGACGAGGGAGAGCCCGCTGAGGGGCTCGATGTCCCCGAGTCGATGATGCCTCCCCTCGATGAGGGCATTCGCTCCAGGCTGAGCCATTGCGTGCGGGTCTGGAACGACGCAATCGAGGGAGGTGGCTTCTTCATCGCAGTGCTCGAGAAGACCGGGGATGGCAATCAGCCTGCCATCCAACCAACCCAAGTGCTCTCCCCCGACGAGGTAAAGCCGGACCCCGAGGCCTTTCCGCAGCCTCTCGACGAGGAATGGGGGCGGAGGTTGGAGGCCGCATGGGGCGCTGTGCCCGCAAGCATGTGGATTCGTGGCAAGAGCCTGCTTTGGTCTACCGACGAGGTCCTTGGCATCTGGGAGTCGGAGCGGGGCCGCCGGGGCGGTCGCACTAGGGTGCCTGGCCGGCGCTGGCGCCCGCTGAAGGTGATTCACCTCGGGCTGATAGTCGCTAGGATCAGGCATGGCGAACTGGAGCGCATAGTGTCACGAGCCGCGACCAGCCTGCTGCCCGAGATCCAGAGCGGCTTCACCGAGGTCGGTGATGAGGGGATCGATCGTATCCTGCTTGGCGAGGAGCCCCCGCCGGGGAAGTTCGATGGCTCTCTAGATGACGTCCGCGGGGGTCACATCCTAGTTGATGAGGGGGGCACTTGCTTGGCCGCGTGGGTCGGTGCACGTGTCACGCCCATGGTTAACGAGGCTGAACGATTAGTGCTGAGGACGATGCGTGGTTTGCCAATCGCCTTGGTAGAAGAAGAATAACAGGAAGAAATTGCGCAATCGAACACGAATCGCCGAAGATACGTGGTATATGTTCAAGAGCCGCTGCAATAAGCAGTCGGCCCTGGTGATTGGAGTTGGACGATGTCGACCGACGGATACTCAAGGTTCTGGAGGCGGACGCACGAACCTCGCTGAGGAGGATCGCAGAGGAGGTGGGCGTGGCTCTCGGGACCGTCAGCAACCGGGTACGCCGGATGGAGGGGCTGGGGGTAATACGCGGTTACACCGTCCTGCTGGACCCAGACAAGTCCGGCTGGGGGCTGAGCGTGGTGATTGGACTGAGGATACAGAAGGGGAGGCTGATGGAGATACAGAAGAAGATCGCGAAGGACCATCGCGTGTACGGGGTGTACGACGTCACCGGGGACTACGACTCGATGGTCCTGGCCAGAGCACGCGACCGCGGCGACCTCGACGACCTATCCAAGAGCGTGATGAGCATCGAGGGCATAGAGCGCTCGGTCACCCATCTAGTTCTGAACACCGTCAAGGAGATGCCCCCCTCCCTGCCCGAGGGATGATCATTCGATGTCCGCGAGCACGCTCTGGATGATCGGCTTCAGCGATTGTGAGTGAGGCAGAAGGGATTCGACGGTCCTGCCCTCGGGCTTAGTCGCCCTGAGCAGAACCATTCGCAAGTCCTCATCGATGGGTGCATCGAGAGCCATCAGCCGATCCCTGAGAGAAGTCTGCAGCTTCCCTCCCGTCCGGTCCCAGTCCATCAGGAGAATCAGCGGCGGTCGTCCGTCGGGAGGGCGGGCGGCGCAGTACGACTCATGCAAGTAGGCAACGAGGCGTGATCTGTCCCAGCCCCTGTTCACCTTCTCGATGGCGCCCGAGAAGCCGAGCGCTCTCAGGGCTTGCTCGTCCTTGAGCCCCTCGACGACGACGGGGCAGCCCGAGCCGCCCTCGGCAATCGGTCGGTTCCGCAGGATAGCACTGGCGATCGCCTTGGCAGCGAGCTCGAAGCGCACAGCGCGGTCAGGCGGGCCCGCTGCCCTCGCTCTCCGGCCCACCCAATCGGGGAGTCCCTCCCTCTCGGACATCTCAGACCCCCAGCGAGGCCTTCGCCTCGCTAGCTGTGACTCCCTCGACCCTGACTGCCTTCCGCCTGCTGGATATACCGCTTTGGAGGAAAACCCTCGGGCGTTCCACGCCTAGATGTTCGGCAAGCAGGGCGATCAGTTCCGAGTTCGCCGCACCGTCCACGGGCGACGAGGAGACAGAGACCTTGAGGCGTCCCCTCCATGGTTCGATTCCTACTATACGAGAACGCTGTGCTGCGGGCCTAAGGTCAATTAGGACGAGGATGCCGTCGTCATCCTCCATTATCCATTTCCCGGGCATGTTCGGGAAAAATCCCACGGTCTGTGCTTGTAGTTGTTGTTCAGCCCGAGTATGGGGCTGGCCCAGAGGGCCAACCCGCGACCCTTATGAGGGGATTTTCCCCCCCGTCGGATTGGAGAGTTGCATGAGCGTCACGACCGTGCTCTACGACCGGCTCTGGGATGAGTACATCCTCTGGTCCTTGCTCGTCGGAGCCATCGCTTTCGGATGGCTGTACCACCACTCCTTCTGGTTCCGCTCGTATGACGGAGTGAAACCGCCCAACGTGGACCAGCTCGAGGTGGGCGTATTCCCCAAGCACAACGATGACCTGCGGCTCGAGGTTACTTGGACTGTCCTCCCTTTCATCCTCATCGTCTACCTGACCTACATCTCCTGGGCACCTCTCGATGCGGTGTGGACCTCTCCCGATGGAGGGATTCACGGCAACGAATGCCCCGAGGGCCAATACTCCGACAACCATCTCGACATGGACTCCGGGATCGTCACCTCCGACTGCTACCACATCTTCGAAATCACCGCCCAGCAGTGGTTCTGGTCGTTTGACTGCTTGGAATTGGAGGACGATCTTTGCGACACGGGCACGGATAGCGTCGAGGTTTACGGCAGTGTGCCCATACTCAAGCTAAAGGAGGGCGAGACCTACTTGGCAGTGATGGAGTCAGAGGATGTCACCCACGCACCGTGGTTCCTGAACATCGGTATGAAGGAGGACGTGCTGAGGGGGCAGGTGACCAACCTCTGGCTGCCTATCACGGACTCTGGCGACTCGATGATCCTGTGCGCTGAGTACTGCGGTGATGCGCACTCCGTTATGGCAGCGGTTCTGTCAATTCACAACTGAGGTGGTATGTTGATTCAATCCAAGAGGAGGAGCGCTGCACTAGTGATGCTGGTGGTCTTTGTCGCCATGCTGGTTGCTCCCTCTGCCACCTCACTGCCGGTAGGAATCTCGGGGGTCAAGGACTCCGGGTGCAACTGCCACGGTTCTACGCCGGACTCGGCGGTAGCGCCTACCATCTCCGGATTGCCCGCGACCTACAACTACTCTGAATCCTACGAGCTCACAGTCTCGTTCTCTGGCGGTCCCAGTGATCAGGGGAACATCAACCAGGGCGGCTTCCACCTCTGGGTCAGTGACGGCGAACTGTCGGTAACCGACGCCACAGCCCAGTTGTTCAACCCGAACGAGGCCGGGCACACCGAGGCGGGCAACGACCAGAGCTCTTGGATCATGACTTGGACCGCACCCGCCACCGACAGGAACGTGGAGTTCGTGCTCCACGTCAACTCGGTCAATGGCGACGCGGACGGATCTGGCGGAGGGAGCACGGGTGACGCTTGGAACAGGGTTAGCACTCAAATCACGGGGCCAATAGAGGTGCTGGAGCAGGCAGACCCGTTCGTCGTGCTCTCCGTCCTCGTCGTAGTCTGCGCAGTCCTGCTTGGGATCACTCTCACCTTCGTATTCTACAGCAGGAACCCTGACTCGTTCGACTGGGACAATTTTGCCCCTTGGATAGCCGAGTGGATGACCAGCACCGACCACAAGAGGATTGGCACCCTGTACTTCGTCCAGGGGTTGTTCTTCCTGGGCGTGGGCGGGATAATGGCCATGTTCATCCGCATCCAACTCGCCGTGCCTGGCAACGACTTCCTGACCCAGGAGCAGTACAACCAGTTCTTCACCCTGCACGGCACGACGATGATCTTCCTCGCCGCGATGCCGATGATCAACGGATTCGCGAACTGGATCGTGCCGTTGCAGATTGGCGCGCCCGACCTAGCGCTGCCGAGAATCAACGCGATGTCCTTCTGGCTGCAGCCATTCTCTGCGATACTAATCTTCACCGGTATCTTCTCCGGTGCCGGGGCGGACACCGGCTGGACGGGATATGCGCCCTATGTCGTCAGCGAGACCGCGCACGCGGGCACCACGATGTGGGCCGCCGGGCAGCTCATGCTTGTCGCCTCTTCCACGCTAACGGGAATCAACTTCCTCACCACCATCGCGGTGATGCGTGCCGAGGGCATGGGATGGATGAAAATGCCCCTTTTCACCTGGTCGATACTCATTGCCAACGTGATGCTGTTCCTCTCAATCCCGGCCTTTGGGGTCGGCCTCATCCAGGTTTACCTCGACAGGGTGATCGGCACCGCCTTCTACGACATCGCAGCCGGTGGCGACCCATTGCTCTGGAGCCACCTGTTCTGGTACTTCGGCCACCCCGAGGTGTACGTGGTGGTGGTTCCCTCCTTCGGCATCATCTCCGAGGTGGTGGCCACGAGCGCGAGGCGCTCGATATTTGGCTACCGATCGATGGTCTACGCCTTGGCCGGCATCGGAATCGTCGCCTTCATCGTCTACGGCCACCACATGTTCACCAGCGGCATGAGCCCGACTCTGCGCTTCGTCACGATGCTGACAACCATGCTGGTCGCGGTGCCGACCGGCATCAAGGTGTTCAACTGGCTGATGACCATGCATGGGGGCTCCTTGGTCTACCGGACGCACACCCTCTGGGCTCTAGGCTTCCTCGTGACCTTCACCCTGGGGGGCATTTCAGGGATGTTCTTCCCTTCGATCGCCATGGACACCCACCTGCACGAGTCGTACTTCGTGGTCGCACACTTCCACTACGTGCTGGTGGGAGGTACCGTGTTCGGTTTCTTCGCCGGAATCTACTACTGGTTCCCCAAGGCGACCGGGAGGATGATGAGCGAGAAGCTCGGAGTCCTGCACTTCCTGACTGCGTTCGTCTCCTACAACGCGCTGTTCTGGCCGATGCACCGACTGGGCGTCTGGGGAATGACCCGCAGGCACCACACCTACTTCATCACCACGGACGAGGCCCTTGGCTCCCTGCCGATGGAGGCCGCGGGCTGGAACATGTTCATCACCGTCTCAGCGTTCGCGTTCTTCTTCTCCAACTTCATCCTGGTCGCCAACATGGTGGTCACCTACATCCGCGGCGATCCGGCACCGGCTGACCCGTGGGGCGGCTGGTCCTTCGAGTGGATGACCGCCTCTCCCCCGCCCACGCCCAGCTTCGACCCGCACAACCTCCCGAGGCTGGAGGACGCCAACGAGCACATCGCCAACGAGCCGGGGGCGCTCGGCCGGTGGTTCAACCGGCTCATGGTACCCGACGAGGAGACCGGGGAGGTGGCACAGTGAGCGCCGACTACCACGATGACCACCACCACCCCAGCGCCTGGGGCCCCCACGACTGGAGCCACGGCGCGCCGCACAACTCGTGGGCGCCGATCATCATGAGCGTCGGCTTCGCAATCTTCCTCTTCGCCCTCGCAGAGGTCTTCCAGTGGGGC
>JAYZFV010000029.1:0-11596 GCA_036336595.1 Thermoplasmatota archaeon
GGCAGACCCTCGTAGGCCAGGGGATCGCCGATGTTGAGTCGGATTACCTCGTGGCCCTGCGCCTCAAGCTCGACTGCTGGAATCACGACGTCGCGGATGGCGTACTCTATTGCAGATGCGCGAGCCGCGACATCCATCCGTTCGACCACGCACGAGCGTGATGAGGTCCGCCCATCAAATCGACGGATTGCAGAGTGCTCAGATTCCTAGTAACAAGCGCGCTGCGTCGAGAGCAGCGGTGATACCGGCGGGGTTGGAGCCGCCGCCCTGCGCGAAGGTGGGCCTTCCCCCTCCTCCCCCTCCTCCGATGTGACCCGCTATTGCATCGAGAATTTCCACGGCGTTGTGTCGCTCTGCTGCGATGCTGCCCTCGGTGGAAGCGACGAGCAGGGTTCCGCCTCCGTCACGGCTTCCGAGGACGGCGAGGGTCGGCGTGGATGAGTCCCGTGTAAGCTCCCCAAGCATCGCCATCATCTGCTTTGCGTCTCCGCCCGATTCCATGACCACGTACCTTACTCCGTCCTTCTCGACCGCTGAATCATCGCCACCACTGGTTCGCAATCTTACGATCTCGGCCTCAAGTGTCTCGATTCTCTTCTGCTGCGACTTCCACTCGTCGAAGAAGCGCGAGACGGTGCGTGGCAGGTCGTCAGGAGGCACCCCTAGAGTCTCCGAGGCGTCGTTGAGCAGGCGCTCCTGCCGCCTGGCGTGCTCGCGTGCGGTCTCACCTGCCACGACCTGCAGACGCTCCACTCCGTCTTGGACTTGCCTCGACTTTACTATGCGCAACTCACCAACAGAGCCGGCCTCGTCGTGGTGCGTTCCCCCGCAGGCTTGGGTATCGTAGTCACCAATCTTGATGATTCTGACCTGGCTGTGCTTGGGAGGACCTCCCTGGTAGATTACGAAACCGAACGTCGAGTCCGCATCGGCCCTATCCATGACCAACTTCTGGATTGCGGGGTTCGCCCCTATGATTTCGTTGGCCCTGTCCTCTATCGTATCGAGTTCCTCCCTCGTGAGCCTTGAGTGGTGAGTGATGTCCAGCCTGGCGTAGCGCGCGCCCTTGTTGGAACCGGCCTGCCAAACGTGAGGACCGAGCACTTCCCTGGCAGAGCCGCCGACAACATGGATAGCAGTGTGGTGGTCCATCAGTTGCTTGCGGCGTTCCCAATCCACGGTTCCTCTGGCTGGGCCGCCCTCCATAGGAGCCTGGGTGAGATGCAGTATCACCCCGTTCTCGACTCGGGTGTCGACCACAACCGCTACCGAGCCGTTCTGAGTAAGCCTGCCCTGATCTCCGAGCTGGCCACCGCCTTCGGGGTAGAACAGAGTCCGATCGAGAATCACGGCGTGCGTAGGTGACCCGAGTACCTCACTTGAGAGGTTAAGATGCTCAACTGCATCGCTTGAAAGTGGGGCGCAGTATAGCACTTCGGCAGTGAACTCGGTGGCGCTGGTATCGGTGTAGTATTCAGGCGAAGTCACAGGCAGCGCTGTGAGGTCGACCACGCTCTCCTTGGTCGTCTCCCTGGCCGCCGCCTTTGTCAGCCTCGCATTGCGGGCGGCCATGTCGGCTGCGAACCCAACGCGGACGGACAGGCCCTCCCAGCCGAGACTGCGCGCTATCGATACTACCATGTCGGGATTGAGGCCCCTCTCTTCGGCGAGGCGAAACAGAGTTTCATCGGGAACCTCAGAAGAATCCTTTGGAAGAGTTTGCAATGCAGTTCGCACAGCCGCCTCGCCCTTCCTCAGCATCTCGTAGTATCGCGCCTCCTCGAGTTCCAGTATCCTGAGCACCCCCTCACGGGACTGCGTGAACGAGTGCATGTCGAGATGTGCGTCGATGTGGTGCGAGCCCAAGTCGGCGAGGCTGACTGGAGCCTCGATACTATCCTTCATCCGGCAGACGCGGCGAGCGAGCATGCGTGCGAGGTATCCGGCCTTTGAGTTGCTGGGCACCAATCCATCTCCAAGCATGTTGCACAGTGCATGCATGTGATCTGGGATTGCGTAAATGGAGGAAAGTGGATCTGTGACCCGTTTCAACTCATCGGCAGTGAGATCAATGCCAGTCTTGGAGAGTCTCACGATCAGTTCATCGTATAGGGCATCGGCATCGGTTCCGACATCTATGTTGAGTATTCCAGCGAGCCTCGAAAGCTCACCGAGCAGAGAGTCGATGTCTACGCCGGCACCCAAAGAGGAGTCCATCGAGTCAAGGCCGCTCAGCTCCTTGAGCCAAGCCACCGACTCGGGGTAGATGGCCTCGTAGATGGTGGGGGTGCCAGCAGCGGCCCAGCAGAACCTCTCGAGGCCATAGCCTGTGTCTATGATCTGCAGGTCCATCTCCTTGTACCTCAGGCCCTTGATCTCAATGTCTCCGTCCTCGGACTCCTCGAGGTTCATGAAGACCAGAGTGGCGAGCTCGAGTCCGGCCACGATCACCTCCAGAGCCGGCCCGGCGTTGCCACCTCCGGACCACGGGTTCTCGACGTAGGTGAGATCCCCTGGGCTGATCCCGAACGATTCGACGAGCATCTCATCGCAATAACGCACGCACTGGTCGATCCAGTAGACGACGTCGTCTTCCTTTGGCCTGTTGAAAGCGTGGTGAGCCATCATCTCGAATGTCGATAGGTGTCGTCCTGAACGGCCCACTGCGGCTACATCGGTTAGCCTGATGCACGGCTGGCTGATTCCAAGAGGATTTGCCGGCGGGGGCACCTGGCCGCTGGTGACATGGGGTTGGAAGTCGGCGATACTGGCGATGGTCAGGTGGATATCGTCGCGCCATCTGGCAACGATTGGGTAGGGCTCCACCCGAGTATGGCCGTGCTTGTCGAAGAAGTCGAGGAAGGCCTCCCTCTTGGAGTCCTTCAGGGCCTTACCCCGCATTGGGAACCCCTTGATGACTGGGTTGCCGATGAAGGTGTAGGGGTCCTCTGTAGAGTCGCCGCACGTCGAGCGACCCTCATCCCTAGTCCAGAAGCGGGCTCCGGTTACCCGGCAGGTCTTGCAAACGTGTCCCGACTCCTCCCAGAAGGGGATGTGAATCTCGCCGAACGTCACGCAAACGACCCCTGCACTCCCGCCATCGGTCGACCGGTCTTGAAGTCAATGCGCGAAAGCGGCCCGGTGCGTTCAAAGGAGAAGGTCGGCCATTGAAGTCGAGATGGCTGAATGGAGGGACTATCTCGAGTCGGCAGGTCCGGCTCGCATGCGCATCAGGCGACATGGCTCAATGCTGACTGATGCCATCCTGATAGCTGATGAGCAGCACTTGGCCAGACATTCCGACGATCGCTCGCCGGGTCAACTAGTCAACACGGCTTCCATTCCTGGCATCGTAGGCGATGCCTGGGCTATGGCTGACTGGCACTTTGGATACGGATTCCCGATCGGCGGTGTCGTGGCCACGGGCATAGAACAAGGTGACCAGGGTGGGGCGATCTCCCCGGGTGGCGTGGGTTTCGACATCAACTGCGGGGTCCGTCTTTGTGCTGTTGACATCGAGGCGTCAGAAATAGATGGCAAAAGCCTCGCATCTTCCCTATCACGCAGCATTCCAGCGGGTGCCACACGCAAGGGTGGGTTTCACCTGGACTCTACCAGCATGGAGTCGATTCTCGCTGAGGGTGCCGAAGCCGCAGTAGAACTGGGATTGGGAGAGGCTAGGGACCTCGCGGCCATCGAGTCCAACGGCAGACTCGACAGCATGCAGCATGAGGTTGGAGAGCGTGCCGAGAAGCGTGGTTCTACCTCCCTGGGAACGCTGGGGTCCGGGAACCACTTCCTGGAGCTCCAAATAGTCGACAGGGTGGTTGATACAGACGCCGCCTCGGCCTTCGGACTGAGGGAGGGCCAGGTTACAGCGATGATACACACCGGCTCGAGGGGACTCGGTCACCAAGTCTGCTCGGAGCACGTTGCGGCCATAGAGTCGAGATACGAGCGCGCGGACAATGGCTGGTTCTGCGAGGAATGGGGCTTCCGAACCGCTGACAGGCAGCTCGCATCGGCGCCTATACACAGCAGGGAGGGGGAATCGTACCTGGATGCGATGCGAGCAGCGGGGAACTTCGCCTTCGCGAATCGCTCGGCGCTCACCCAGAGGTTGCGCGAGACACTGGTTGATGTCGCTGGCGCAGATGGGGACCTGGAGGTCATTTACGACGTCTGTCACAACATAGCCAAAGTCGAGGAACACATAGTCCACGGCTCTACCTGCAAGTGCTGCGTGCACAGGAAGGGGGCGACGCGGGCTCTCGGAGGGGACCATCCCGAGCTGGCATCCCGTTTCTCCGGAGTCGGTCAGCCCGTCCTAGTTCCAGGTGACATGGGCACTGCCTCGTGGGTCCTCGCGGGTCCCAAGGAGGGGGGTAACGACGCATTCTCCTCCTCATGCCACGGAGCAGGTAGGAAAATGTCGCGAACCGCAGCTCGCAAGGCCGTCGATGCCCGGTCACTCGTCGAGAGGCTTGAGGGCGAGGGGGTCCACGTCCGTGCCAAGACCCCGAGGATGCTCTCGGAGGAGGCGCCTGAGGCATACAAGGACGTGGACGAGGTCATCGGACTTACCAGCGATGCCGGGCTGGCACGCCCTGTGGCTAGGCTGAGGCCATTCGCGGTAATCAAAGGATGATCACTTCGAAGTGAAGGTGAGCGCGATCTGGTCGAGGTCCTCCATGACGAAGGACTCGTACTTCGTGTTCTCATCACCGTTCACGAGCATGGTGATTTCGTACTCATCCCAGTCTGAGACTCCATTGCGATTGATGTCGAAGTTCCGGTCATCCGTCAGTCCCGGTCCGCCTTGTCTCTCCCATACCTGGAAGAACGCGCCCAGGGGGACGTTGAACTTGCCCGGCGTCTCGATGTGCAGCGTGGTGAATCCGGATTCTGATGAGGCATGTACGTGAATCCATCTCATGCCATCGCGGCAACCGGACTGGTCAATTCCTGTGTCTCCTTGAATCTGTAATTGCTGGCCGTCCATAGTTACCTTGAGGGAGGGGTGGTAATGCTCCGAGAAAGCAGAGCCGTGCCCTTCGGAAAGACAACCGTCAGAGACGCTCCAATCGGGGTCCGGGTCGAAGCTGCTGGGCGAGTAGATGGCGACAGCGAAGAAGGCGACGGTGGTTACTGCAGCGCCTGCCAAGAGCCACTGCTCGAGGCTCATGCTCTTCGGGTCCACATCAGCGGGACGAAGCCAGAAGTCTTGAACTATGGGGGTACCGGGATTTGTGGACTCGGGGTTGCAGCAACCCGAATACTGGGAGGGGGCGAAGGAGTTCCTCGCCAAGGTGGATGGGATCATGTCTCGGCTGATCGAGGGCCACGAGCACCCTCCCTTGTCATCGAGGGGGGATGCCTTCCTCACCCTCATGAGGTCGATCGTAGGGCAGCAGATCTCGTCGAGGGCCGCGGACTCGGTTTGGGGTAGGATCGAGAATCTCCTCGGGGCCGTGACACCAGAAAGAATCCTCGGAGTGCCCTACGATGATCTCCGTGCCTGCGGGCTCTCAGGGAGGAAGTCAGAGTACGTTGTGGGAATCGCAGAGGCCTGGCTGACAGGTTACAGTGAGATCGTGTGGAGTGGGCTCAGTGACGAGGAGGCGACCAGTAGGCTAGTGGGCCTGAGGGGGGTGGGTGAGTGGACGGCTGAGATGGTCCTCATCTTCTCATTGCTCAGGCCCGACGTATTCCCCGTCGCTGACATCGGGGTCATCAGGTCTATGGAGCGCCTCTACAACCAGGGCAATGCTCTGTCCGAATCGGAACTGGTGGCGATTGCAGAGCCATGGAGGCCCTACAGGACCGTGGCGACGTGGTACCTATGGAGGAGCAGCGACCCTGAGCCAGTGCGGTACTGATCACATCGAGTAGCCGCGCTTCGGGTGTCCGGGAACCGTCGGCGCCGCACCGGACTGGACGCCGTCTGCCTCCTCCATTATTATCGTCAGGAGGGTGTTCACCAAGACCCTCAACTCCTCCAGCTCCGTTCTCAGTTCCTCTACATCGGCAATCCCAGACATCAGCGCATCCCACCCCGAGGAATCTCTTCCTCGCCGAGTAGGCGATGTCAAGGGCCTATAAACACGGGAGGCGCGCCGCAGCTCCCGAGCCAGCTTCTCCTAGTCTGAGAATGGCCCGGGGCAGACTAGGTCTGTTCGCTTTCGTCATTATTCTCGTCGCCGTAGTCCCAATCCTCGTCATCGTAATAGTAGTCCTCACCACGATTCTGGATTATGTAGAAAGCGACGGCCATCAGGGAGATGATGAGAATCAGGGCCCCGATAATCCACGCCGTTTGGCTGCCTCCTTGGTCCAGGGTGGCTGTGCTCTCGACGGTTATTCCCGTGATTTCGGTGTTCATATAGTTGGCATTGTCGAAGTCCCCGTTCACCACGAGAACCAGAAGTGGCTGCCCCTCCTGCCACGTCTCGTACTCGAACTGAGCCTTGACGCTCGAACTCTCGGGGGGCAGGTAGATTTCGACGTCCCCGTATTGCAGGGTGGACCTCGATGGCTGCCAGCTTCCATCCGTCTTCTGCTCGTACAGACCCACTTCAATAGAGCCGGCTAGCTTTCCCGGGTTCTCCCAATAGGTCACAATCGTCAGGACCTCGCCGATGAACGGGTTCTTAGTTGGAGTTACCACCTCCCTCGTGTACTGGCCGAGGAACTCGACGACTCTGAGAGTTGGCATCCTAGGGGAGTCGGGGCCCCCGAGTCCGATTACGGGGTTTCCTGCCTTGTCCGTGGAGGTAATCCAGAAGGCGATATTGTCGCCATTCTCGAATTGCAGTTCAACGTTGGGCGAGAAGTCCAGTTGGCCCTGGTAGACGTGCTTTCCGTCGTTGCTCGAAATCCACGAAAGCTCTCCGGTACTCTCAGTTCCTGCGATAAGCTGGCCATCCCTGCGGAACTCCCAGGAAACCTGCAATGGGCCGTCGATCAACCCAATATCCTCAACGATCGTAACCGTCACCGGAATGCTGTCGATCTCATGCGTCTCGACGATGGTCAGAGAAGAGTCGGGATAATCTGCTAGGTTGAACAGCGCGGTAGGAGATGCCGTATCCACAGTCACGGATGCATCTGAGTTATCGGTCGAGATGGAGCCTCCGGGCGTATTCAGCAGAGAAGTTGTGACGGCCATCACGGGATTCAACGGGGGCCTTTCTGGGAGCACCATTGTTGCGGTGAAGGTCGCATTGGAGTGAACCTCGGCGTACGATACCCTGTTCTCTGTCCCATATACCATGCTGATCTGAACTGTAAGATCGGAGGGCACCTCCTCCAGCCTCTGGCCCGAACCAGTGTGGTAAACCGTACCTGTGAATGAGAACTCATCGCCTTGCCCCAGGTAGAGGGAGGTGCCAAGAGTCTCAACTAGTGGGGGCGTTAGGTCTTCGGCACTCTCGGGAATCGCGCTGAGTTGGTTGTCGAGGCGCCATTCGAGCGAACCCAGGGAGTCTGATTCTATGGACACGAGGTTGTCCTCCACGTACACCCTAGGCTGGCAATTGAAAACGTCGACGGAGAGTGATGTTTCGATTGGGGGCCAGGGGAAGTCCCACGACAGACTGAAGCCCAGTCGCAGCTCCGTGACGGAGGACGTGACCTGCTCGGTCTGCGCGCTTATGGGCAGGAGCATGCTGTCTTCCGGGGTCCATAGTGTCGCGGAGTAGGGCGCGTAGGTGAACATGCCGAGATCCACCCCATATCCGCAGAGCATCACAGAGATGTTGTCAATCGTGTGGAAGCCGTTCGGCTCGTCTATCCTGATGGTGAAGGTGTGAGTCTGCCCTGGCACGAGGTAGTAGTCTACGCTGTCCTGGGTCGCCCTGTCAAGGTCGAATGCCGAGTTCGAGCCTTGGCCCGTTCCGATTCCGATTCCCGCGAACTCTGTGGGCTCGTCGACTGCCACCACGACAGTGGCCCAGGCGTCCTGGGCACCGGGGCCCCCGCCAGTGCCTCCTTCCTGATAGCTGAGTCCGGCCCAGTCCGTTCCTTCGACATAGAGGTAAATGAGTTCGTTGTTGAGGGCTGAGACGTCGATTCCTGAGAACTGGATTTGCTGTTGACCAGTCAGGCCCGCACTCAGGATCTTGTCTTGTGACTGGTACTCGTCCTCGTCGGGAATGCCGTCGCTGTCGGCATCGTCGACACCCGTTCTCCAGTACTTCAGGGTCAGTGACTCGCCCCTCGCCTCATCCTCCGAGATGGTGAGGAACGGGGCGAATGGCACTGTGGGCTCAACGACCATCACATCCACCCCCTGTAGTCCGATGGCAGTATTGACCTCCAACGGACCAGCGACTGGCGGGCTGGTGTCGATGACGACCTCAATTAGCGGAGGCATGCCTGTGACGTCCTCTGCTCCGGAGGAAGCTCCCTGTGGGCCTACTGAGATCATGATCGGCGAGAGGAGAACGTCGCTGACTCCGGAGGGAGACGCAACGACCCCGGAGAATGTTCCGCCATCGCCACTTTGCAATGGGTAAATGCTGCCTGAGAGGTTCAGGGCTGTAAAGTAGTCAGATCCAAGCGGGCGCGTGTCAGTGGAGTCTTGGAACCTGACGGTCCCGCTGATGTTTAAATCGCCCCCCTCGAGTATGGGGAATGGGTAGAACAGCGTGTCGTAGATGTTTGAGATAAGTCTGCCCTGCTCGTCCTTGACGGTGAAAGAGTCGATCTGCAGGTCGTTCTCGACGGCATTTGAACCGGTCCTACCGCTTTGGGCGGTCGCGGGCCAGAGGGTCTCTCCGTTCTCGTCGTTAGCCCTGGCCTGCCAGAAGATACTGTCGACATCGTCCCAATTCCATCCCACGTCGAAGAACCAATGCACCACGATGTCGGTGTAGCCGTCATTGTGGACCGAGTGCTCGACATAGCTCATCTCCGTGTCCAGTGGGGCCAATTCGCTGCCAGATGACTGCGAAAAGAGGACTCCGGAGCCCCCCACGCCCCACAGCCCATCGGCGCTGTTCTGAGCATGGAAGCCCAGGGAATTACCGTCCGAGGCAGCCCCAGTGAGGGAGATGTCCGCTATGTTCGCATTGTCGTGGAGGTGGTGGTGGCTGGTCACGATCTCGATCATCTCGCCGTCGGGGTAGAGGGTGTTCGGCACGGAGAAGTCGCGATTTACGAACATGTAATCGTGGATCACCGAGCCGTCTATGGAGATGGCCCCGTAGTCAGAGGTGACGCTGACGGGAATGGCCAGCTCCACCGGGGGCGGATCATCACTGGTATGGGTGTCGTGGTAGGAGGCTATTGAGGGACCTAGGCCGGACACGTTCTCGAAGATCAGATAGCCGATCCCCATGCTAGTTAGGGAGACAGTCTGCGCGGAGGCTGAACTGACCTCGATTGGGACCTCTAGCCACTGTCTGCCTGTGTCCGAGTCAGTGTGTGAGGCGCTCATGAGGCCGATTCCCGAGATTTGGCCTTGGCTCAGTAGGCTCAGGAAGGGCGAGCTCCCACTGCCCCCTGTTACGGATGAGCCAGCGACTGACAGAACGATGGGGGCCTCGAAGCCATCTGCATCGGGAGAGATGGAGATGAGCCCCGATGCTACGGAGGCAGAATCCGGAATCCTAACGACGAGGGCCTCCGAGTTGGAGCCATCAAGATCCAGGGTCGCGCTTCTCGCAGGTTGATTACCAGAAGTCGAAAACATCGATTGCCACCCGAAGTGCCCGTAGCCGTCACCGAGGGGGAAACTCCACTCAGAGGACCCGTCATTGAGGACATCTATCGAGGGATTGGAGGCGGGATCAGCGAGTTTGGATGATATTCTAAGAACATCGAGCCAGGCATTGGTAGGCAGAGAAACCGACACTCCGTAACCGGTCTGAGGGGTGGTGAACTCCACGGTTCCCCCCTTGGGGGACGAACCAAGTGAGTTGCCCTGCGCGTCTGTGATGGTTACAACCACGCCGCTAGAGATGTTACCCTTGATGGTCACGCTCTTTATCGGGCGCGAGGAGTGGGTGTAGTCTGATGTGATGGTGCCGGTAATCGCAGTGGCGTTGAGGAGATCGTCGATGACCTCTATGCCAGCACTGTAATCCCAGCCGTTGTATCCCGAGCCCGCATTCAGAACCCTGTCGCCGCCGATGTAGACGTGCTTGAGGATGGGTGAGACCTCGGGATCGTCAGTCATCATGTGAATCTTCAGCCTGATTTTGGGATAGGCCTGAGCATCGATTCCGGCAAGGCTGATTGGGAAGGAGACATTGGAGAATCCGGGAATGGCGTTCCCCGTGTCTGCCTCAACCACGGTTCCACGAACCCAAGAGCCCCCGACGATCTCTGCGTCGATGTCTATGAAGCCGAGATTGAACTTCGACGCGTGGTCGATGGAGACTGTGGGGCTTAGCCAGTGACCCACCTCACCGTAATTCGCGATCTTCACGCCGGCGTTGTCGATGAACCAGCCGGCCAAGTTCCAGATTGCGTCCGAACCGAACGAGAATTTGAATTTGACAGTGTCATTCCTGTAGTTTGCCAGGCTGGCGACCATGTTGGTCATGCCGCTATTCGATGTCCAGGACCCGGACGAAGCGGTGCCAGTGCAGTGGTTGGTCCCGAAGGCACCCATACCGGCGAGGTTGTGACCCGCACCTGTGTAAATATTGCTCGTGTACCAGTTTCCCGGGTCGAAGTGCTGCCAGGCGCCGCTGTTGACCTTGATGAAGACGGCCCCCCCGTCCCAGCTGACCTCCGAGCAGGACCAGTGATCGAAGGTCAGGTAGGCCGTGCCGTTCATTGGGATGTCGTACGAGGGTGAGATTAGCTTGGCCTCGTCGATATAGTTCGCGTAGTTTCCTCCGAACCCGATTCCGTAGGCGTATGGGAAGGAGGACGTGGAAGGGGGTCCGGAGTTCTGTGTAACCTTGTTTAGCGTGAACTTGCACTTGTCGTCACTGCAGGTGCCCGAGTTCATCGAGGTAGATCGTGACCAACCGGTCGCATCGTTGACGGTCGGCGAGTTCGCGGTGGCGTCCTCGAAGGTCCTCAAAATGCTCTGCTGCCCCTTCAGGATGGTGACGAAGGCCCAATCGTCGGCCGACGGGTTCCCGTTGGCATCGGGCAGTCCCGAATGGCTCATGGTCGAATGGTTGTCGAGTCCGTCCACGAAGAGCGTGTTTCCGTCGTAGTCAACGACCCTTATCTCCGATACAGTCAGGCCCTCCCTGTTATCTGACGGGTAGCTCCCCCCATAGTTCGTGCAACAGGCGTTTGTGTCAACTACTATCCTGAAGTCAACTGAGGACTGGTTCTCGAAACCGCTCGGGATGTCCAGGGAGACCGTCCTGAAGTCCCAGCTCTGGTCGTTGTAATTCTGCCCGGTGGCATCGTTGTACCCGTTTCCGGGGATTGCCCCGGACCTTGAGGCGCAGTCCGAAGTCGTGCTGCTGGTCGATGAGGAGATGTCAGTCCACCCACTGCCCAGCGATATCTCCACGCAGGCGTTGTCATAGATCGATCCCTCGAGGTCCCACTCCATTTCGACCTCTATATTGGAGGTGTTGTTGGTTCCACTGAGGTCGATGGTGCGCTCCAGTGATCCATATGC
>JAYZFV010000030.1:0-3606 GCA_036336595.1 Thermoplasmatota archaeon
TTGTGCTAACGTCAAGCCCATCGCGTCTCCCTCCAGTGATGTAATATGGAAGGCCGCGCTATTTCAACCGTCTCTCGCTCAGCCTCGATTTTGGCCATTCTTCGCTCCGAAGTGGTTAATCTATCTCTTACTTTCGCGAAGCCATGGAAGATTCGGAAAGATCTCGTTTCTTGGGTTTGGAAGAGTCCGAATCAGGACCATGGGATGCAGTGGTTCTACCAGTGCCCTACGAGATGACGACGAGCTGGGGCGAAGGCACTGAGCATGGACCTGCAGCGTGCATCGAAGCCAGTTCCCAAGTCGAGCTGTACGACCCTCTACTGCCGGATGAGTTGCCCTGCGGACTTGGCATCCACACCGCCGATGCCTGGAGTTCCAAGGCCCCTACCCTTAGATCTCAGTTGGATTCCATCAGGGACTATGCCGCCAAATGGCTTGACGGCGGGCAGTTTCCAATCGTCCTCGGCGGTGAACACGGCATCCTGCCGCCTCTGATGGAGGCGGCCTCAGAACATCCTAATCTGGGCGGTGATCTCGGGCTGCTGACCCTTGTTCAGGTCGATGCTCACGCCGACCTGCGCGATGAGTTGAACGGAGAGCGTTTCTCGCATGGCACGGCGGTGCGCCGCGCGCTCGATGCGGGAGTTGGACGGGTCATTCAGATTGGTACCCGAGCGCTGTCACGAGAAGAAGCTACCTTCGCTGCAGCGGACGGTCGAGTCGAGACCTGGTTCGCACGCGACTTCATGGGAGTGTGCGACGGACAGGCTGGCTGGGCTAGGCTGACCGAGCGCATCGCTCAGATAGAGGGGGCCGTTTGGCTCACCTTCGATGTCGACGGATTGGACGGAGCATTGGTCCCTGCCACGGGCACTCCGGTCCCCGGTGGTCTTTCTCACTGGGCCGCAGTGGATCTCATCGAAGGGCTCTTCGCAGCCCCCAAAAGCACAGTTATAGGCGCTGATGTCAACGAGATTGTCCCAGGTAAGGAAGATTCACTTACACAGTTCAACGCGGCGCTGATTGCGACCAAGATACTCGTCTGCCACACCCTGTCACGCCTTAATCAGAAGGATTGAACGGGCTCCGCCCACTCCGATTGCCATGCAGCGTGCTGCGGCGCTGGCGCTAGTCACCCTCATTGTCGCTGGAGGTGCTGCTCCCATTGCCAGCGCTCAGCAGCCGGACTTCACTCAGGAGCATTGGTACCACTCCTATCTGACGCTGACTAACGATGTGCAGGCGTGGGCCGCTGACTATCCGGAAATCGTCATCCTGACTACGGCAGGAACAACAGTTCTCGGAAGGCAGCAGTGGGTAGTCCAAATCAGCGACTGGACCAGCGACACTAAGGCCGATGGTACGGCCAAGGAAAAGGTGTACATCGACGGTGGGCACCACGGAAACGAGCATCTAGGTACTGAATTGGCCTTCCTCACTGCGGAGTTCTACATCGAAGGCTGGGCAGATGGTGATTCGGAGGCTATCGAAGTACTGCAAAATACCGAACTCCACATCATGATATTACTCAACGCAGACGGTAACGATGCCGACACGCGCTGGAACATGAACCAAGTCGATCTAAATAGAAACTACGATCACCACTGGACCGAGGACGAGACGGCGAGCGGTGACGGTCCTTTCAGCGAGCCCGAGACTAGTAACAACGCCGACTACATGGAAGCGTTCGTTACTGAGGCCGACCTGTATGTTACAATGCACACCGGAACGTGGATTCTTGCCTACCCGTGGGGCTTCACTCCCAACATGCCTTCGGACTGGGAACTCTTCGAGTTTATCCGTGACGACATCCACGAGAAAATCGACGGTGAACTGCCGATTCGCAACGCCAACGCTGGCATCTATCCGACTCACGGCACCAGCCGCGACTACGGCTACGGGGTGATGGGTTACCCCTGTTTCACCTTCGAGACAGACGACGAGCAGTTCCTGCTCGGCAGCATCCAGGAGGTTAGCGATCGACTGGCGCTTGAGCTCGAGGTTATGCGCTACTTGATCTCGAACATTTGGTACTGGCGCGCGCGGCTCAATGTGAATTCTTTGGAAGTTGGAGGAGGGTATGTCGACCTGAGTGTGAGTAATCTCGGACGGGCCAGTACGGCCAACGCAACCCTGCACTACATCGACGGGGCGGGCGAGGTGCTGTGGCACTCGGACAACTTCAGCGTCAATGCGAGTAACCACACCGATACAAGGCTGGATGCGAGTGGGCTGAGTATGGTTGCGGGCGGCCACTTCGAGCTTCACTACCAGAAGCGTGTGATTGATGCCGCCCTATGGGTGAATGAGCCGGTAAACGATAGTGCTGTTAGCATTGTGAGCGATGACTCGAAGAGTTTGCTCCCAGCACCTTCGCTGCTGCTGTGTATGGTCGCAATTGCTCTCGCAGCGATAAATAGGGAAAACCGCAGGTTTGAGCAATAATTCAGATTGTTTTCACAACAAAACGATGTTGGAACGTCATTTTTACAATGCAATTCTTTGTATATCACTATCGAATCGGCGAGTTCGGCGGTATCATGGAATGGAAGAATAGTGAATTCGGAGAAATAGGAAATCAACTGGTGCTACCACTCTTCGAGAGTGTTGAGAAGCCCCCAAATAACTCCCTATCGGGACTGAACAGGAGTCAGCGGGCCCTCGTAAGGGAAGCGATAGCCTCGGATGACTTTGAAGGCAAGAAGGGGCAGCGGATGACTGTCTGGACCCCCAAATGCAGAGTGCTCCTAGTGGGCATTGGCAAGAGGGGTGAGTTTGGACATAGGAAGGCTAGGAACATCGGTGCGCGGGTGATTGCATCGCTCTCCAAGAAGAAGGGGCTCTCGGTCACTGTCCGGTTCACATCTGGATGGTCGAGCGAGCGCATGGTCGACTTCGCTGAGGGCATGATGCTACGCGACTACGAATTCCTCGAGCACCAGAAAGTCGACGATGAGCACATCGTCGAGCCTTGGAGCGTCGACTTCCAGGCGAGTGCGCGCCATCAGGAGGCACTCGCAGAGGACCTCGGACGAGTTCATTCAGTAGTTGGAGGGGTGCATCTCGCGCGCGACCTCGGAAACGAGCCTGCCAACGTGCTGTATCCTATGGAGTACGCACGCAGGGCGATAGAATGGGCCGACGGCAAAGACAACGTTGTGGTCGAAGTATACGACTGGGACAAGTTGCAGGAACTCGGCATGGGCGGCCTGATCAATGTCGGCAAGGGCAGCGACAGGAAGCCCTGCATGGTCCTTTTCACCCTCAATCCAGACGTCGACAAGGGCGTACAGCGACCGTGCATCGTCGGCAAGGGCATCACCTTCGATACAGGGGGGATCTCGATCAAACCGTCCAAGGGTATGTGGGACATGAAGTACGATATGTGTGGGGCTGCGACAGTCTTCGGGCTCATGGAATCCCTGCACGCAACCGGTTACGAGCGTCGGGTGAATGGGATAACGTGCATAGCCGAGAATATGCCTGGAGCCGGTGCCTATCGGCCGGGTGATGTCTTCGAGACCTACTCTGGCAAGACCATCGAGGTGTTCAGCACCGATGCCGAGGGCCGCAACGTCCTCGCCGATGGGCTGTGGAAGGCCGGAG
>JAYZFV010000031.1:0-5310 GCA_036336595.1 Thermoplasmatota archaeon
GAGCCTGCCAGCGCCGGGCCCATCGCCGCCACGGCCCCCTCGGCCGCGCTGCGCGGCACGCTGCCGCCCAGGAACTTGAGGGTCAGGTGCATGGCCTCGGGCCGCGTCCAGCGGATCGGCGGGCCGCCGGACCCGCGGAGCTCCCCCTGGGCCCGGCCCAGGGCGCCCAGCACCTGCGGGCCGAGGTCGAGCGCGACGAAGTACCGGCCTGTCTCGGGCAGGGCCATGCGGCCTAGGCCTGCTGCCGCCTATTCAATGGTGGTGGGCCCTCTCCTCGGGCTCGAGCAGCACCGCCCCGAGAATCATGGTCAGGGTGCCGAAGGCGGCCAGGCTCGCGGTGATGTACGCCGTCTCGTATAGCGCCGTGCCGAGCTCCACGAAGTGCAGGGCCCCGTGCAGCCCGAGCGAGATCTGTATTATTCTGGTTATCCATGGTGGTGCCATGGCCCCCAGCCCGGGCGATAAGCCCTCAAAACTTTCGACCTGTGGGCCCCCGGGCCTAGGACATCTGATCGGACTGAATCATTGCCGAGCGTGCCAGCAGCAGGACCAGCAGGGTGGACACGATCAGGGTGCCGCCGAGGACCTTCGAGGTCCTGATCAGCATGAGGGAGAAGCCGGAGGCGCCTGCCGTGTAGCTGACCATCTCGCACCTCGATGCGAGCAGCAGGATGGAGTCCGGGACGACCACGGTGCCCGTCGAGCCGTACTCCCTGATCATCCGCGACAGCAGGATGTAAAGCGCCTGGAACGGCAGGGCCAGGCAGAAGACGGCCAGGGCGACAAGGAGCACCATGTCGGGGTCGCTGGGGTCGAGCTCGGAGCCCTTCCAGAACAGGTTGGAGAGGCCCACCGACAGCAGCCCCGTGTGGATCAGGGCGTTGGTGGCCGTGGTGCTGGTATCGCCCGGCTCCGGCACCATGTCCGGAGTTCCTTCCCGAGCCACTATTGAGAATTGCGCAGGGAGGTCGGCGCTCAGGGTGAGTTCTCGGGGAGTCTGTCCCTCATCATCCTGTGCCACAGGGGCGGGATGGCTGAGATCCAGAAGCACACGAAGTAGCCGCCCGGCAGCGAGGGCGCGCCCTCGATCGGCCTGAGCTTCCAGAACGGCACCGAGGCGCGCATGTGGTGGTCGGAGTGCCGCGAGAGCTCCAGCAGGCACCACCTGGACATCCTGTAGTCGCTGTTCCAGGCTATGCTCGGGGTGATCTTCTCGTCCTCGCCCCTGGACAGGGAGTAGTGGCGCCAGTAGTTCACCGACTCCAGGAGCTGCGTGCTGATGGCGGCCTGGCCAAGCCAGGCGGCCGCCACCGGGACGCCGTCGAACCCGAGCGTGCCCCCCGGTACCGCCAGCAGCCCCGCGAGGACGGCGAGCTGCAGCGCGATCCCCCTGATCACCGGGTTGGACAGGCCGGTCCTGCCCTTGCGGTTGTGCACCCTGACGGCGTCGGCGACCTGGGCGGGGATGGTCCTGCCCACGAAGCGGTAGAGGCTCCTGCCGTGAAGCTCGCTGGCCGGGTCCCTGTCGGTCCCGACGTAGCCGTGGTGGGTCGTGTTGTGGGTGGCCGTGAAGTCCGACCTCCACGTCGTCCATAGCAGCGCGCGCGCCAGCAGGAACTGGAAGCTGCCCCGCGGGCGGTGGCCCAGCTCGTGCGCGGTGATCGTGGCGCTGGCCCCCGACGAGATCCCGGTGCTCACTGAGGCTGTGAGCAGCCAGACCGTGAGGCCCTCCCCGGCGGCGAACCACAGCAGGCTGCCCAGGACGAAGAAGTGGATGACTGCGTGGACAACGAGGAGCACCTCGAAGGGGCGGCCCGACTCCCTCGGCGGGGGCGCTGGCTTCGCCTCGCCGAGCAGGATCTCCAGTATCGGGCCCAGGCCGAGCATGAAGACGAGCCCGGCAGCCGTGTAGATGCCCCCGGCCATGTTCCCGGCGATCACTATGCACGGGTTGACAAGGCCCAGGAGGTGCACGGGCCAGGGCTCGGGGGAGATTTGCGCGCCCTCACTCATACAGGTCCGCGTGCTTGGCTCTGGTCTTAGCGATTTTCGGGGCGACCACCGCGCTGCAGTAGGGGTTCTGCGGGTTGTTGGCGAAGTAGTCGTGGTGGTAGTCCTCGGCCGCCCAGAAGTCCCCGAGCGGCTCGACCTCGGTGACGATCGGGTCGTAGAAGGCCTCGGACAGCCCCTCGATGGCTGCCAGCGCGTCCTCGCGCTGGCCCTGGTCCGCGTACAGCACGATGCTCCGGTACTGCGGGCCGACGTCGTTGCCCTGGCGGTTGAGCTGGGTCGGGTCGTGGCAGGTGAAGAAGACCTCGAGCAGGGTGCTCCTCGCGATCTCCTCCGGCTCGAAGGCGACGCGCACGACCTCGGCGTGCCCGGTGCGCTTTCCGCAGACCTGCTCGTAGGTCGGGTTCTCGACGTGGCCGCCGGAGTACCCGGGGGTCACCTCGGCCACGCCCCGCAGCCCCAGGAGCGCGCCCTCGACGCACCAGAAGCAGCCCCCGCCGAGCACCATCTGCTCCATGCGCCCGGAGCCCCGGCCGGGGCTATGAATCACACGTCAGCGCATGCGTCGGTAGTTGGGCGCCTCGCGGGTTATCTCGACGTCGTGCACGTGGCTCTCGGAGAGGCCGGCGTTGGTGATGCGCACGAACCTGCAGTTCTCCTTCATGCTCGGGATCGTGCCGTTGCCGGTGTAGCCCATGCTCGAGCGCAGCCCGCCCATCAGCTGGTACAGCACGTTGTCCACCGGCCCCCTGGCCGGCACCCTGCCCTCGATGCCCTCGGGGACGTACTTGCGGGCCTCGCGCTGCTCTGCCTGGAAGTAGCGGTCCTGAGAGCCCCTGCCCATGGCGCCCAGCGAGCCCATGCCGCGGTACTGCTTGTACGAGCGGCCCTGGTACAGGATGGACTCCCCGGGGGACTCGTCGGTGCCCGCAAGCAGCGATCCCACCATCACGCAGTCGGCCCCCGAGGCGATCGCCTTGGCGATGTCCCCGCTGTACTTGATGCCGCCGTCGGCGATCACCGGCACGTCGCGCTCGGCGCAGGCCGAAACCGCGCTCATCACCGCGGTGAGCTGCGGCACTCCGACCCCGGCCACGATCCTAGTGGTGCAGATCGAGCCCGGCCCGATACCGACCTTGATGCCATTGGCCCCGCACTCGATCAGCGCGGCGGCTGCCTCCGGGGTGGCCACGTTGCCTGCGATTATCTGCGCGTCGGGCCCGGCCTGCTCGCGGATCTCGCGAACGGTGTCGAGGACGCCGTGCGAGTGGCCGTGCGCGGTGTCGACGGCGACCGCGTCGGCGCCGGCCTCGAACATCGCCAGCGCGCGCAGGACGCCCTGCTGGCCGGTGCCGGTCGCGGCTGCGACCCTGAGGCGCCCGCGGTCGTCCTTGCACGACAGCGGGTTGTCACGGCTGCGGTTGATGTCGCGCACCGTGATAAGGCCGGAGAAGCCGCCGTCCGGGTCAACGACCACCAGCTTCTCGATCCGGTGCTGGTGCAGCAGCCTCTTGGCGTTCTCGATGTCGGCGTGCTCGGGGACGGTCACGAGGTCGGTGGTCATCACGCTGGAGACTGGTACCTGCTCGTCCTCGACGAAGCGGATGTCCCTGTTGGTGACCATCCCGACGATCCCTCCCGAGCCGTTGATGACGGGGAACCCGGAGAACCCGTGCTGGGACTTCAGCCCGCGTAGCTCGCCCACCGTCATCTCGGGGCTGACCGTCACAGGCTCGAGCACGAGCCCGGACTCGAAGCGCTTGACCTTGTCGACCTCCAAGGCCTGGTTCTCTATCTCCATGTTCCTGTGAATGAATCCCATGCCGCCCGACTGCGCCATCGCGATGGCCATCTCGGCCTCGGTGACGGTGTCCATGGCCGCCGAGACGATGGGCGCGTTCAGCGCGATCGATGTGGTCAGCCTGGTCGACAGCTCGACCTCGGCCGGCAGGACTGCGGACTCGGCCGGCAGGAGCAGGACGTCATCGAAAGTCAGCGCGAAATCGATCTCCCCTTGCGCCATTAGGGATACGCGTGTTAGGTTGTACTTCAACGATTCCGTCGGGCGCCGAGGAGGAATTCCGGCAGGCCATGGCCGGCTACCAGACCGGAGGCCTGGCATGAGCCCCGGGACGAGCTCGTCCGCTGGATTCAAGAGGGGTCATTCCACCGCTGGTTCGGTGTTGCGATGAAGCCGACGATCGTGGGATGGCGTGAGTATTGCCGACTGCCTGACCTGTACCCATTGCCAATACTGGCCAAGATCGACACGGGTGCATGGAGCTCGACCCTCCACGCGGCGAATATCGAGATCGTCGAGGGCGACATAGAGACCCGGGTCCGCTTCAGTCTCGAGGACGGCGGACCGGTCATCGAGCGCCCCCTGGAGGGCTGGCGACGCGTGCGCCCAACGTCGGGGCACGAGACCCTCAGGCCCACCATCCGCACCGTTTTGGAGTTCGGGGGCGGCCACGACCACGACATGGAAATCTGCCTCGCAGACAGGTCCAGCATGAGGCATCGCCTGATACTGGGGCGCTCCTTCCTGAGGAACGGGTACATCGTCAATCCGTCCAGGCAAGTCGTCCAAGGCGCGGAGAGGTCCGAGGACCGGATCAGGATCGAGAGGTCGGACTGACACGCGTTTAATCCGTGTAGGCCCCGTCGGCGGACCGTGGTAGACGCCCTGTACACCGCACCCGTGAAGCCGGAGGAGCCATCGCCCTGGTGGCTGAAGGGCGGCGCGATATTCATCGGGATCATCGGTCTGGGAGCCGCTATCAACGCGATCGTCCTGTTTGGCTCGGGTATCATCCTGGATTTGGCCTACGATTCGATGGTCAACGAGAGGGACGGGGTTTGCGACGATTCCGAGGACTCTGAGGAATGCGAGGGGTACGATTTGGGGATAGAGATCCTTCGCGCCTACTCCGAATCGGGAATGTGGAACTTGGGCGCCGCTCTCAGCGCACTGGTCTTCCTGTTCACCTTCCCCACAGTCTTGGTGATGTGGGGCAACGACCGTGAAATGGGACTGAAACTGGCCTGGTCGTGGCTCGGGCTGCACGCCTTCAGCGGCCTCTATTTCATCAGGGAGTACCTGAAGGTCTCCCATCTGCGGACAATAGCGGGCTCGGGGGAAGATTTGCCTGCGTGGGTCGCCACCTTCGAGGCTGTCGCCACCTACGGCGGGACGGTCTTCTGCGAGCTGCTCCTAGCCGCGGTGCTCGCGCTGATCACCCACCAGACCAGGCCCCCTACCGCCATCGAGCTGCCCTCTGGGTTCCATCAGGACACGCC
>JAYZFV010000032.1:0-62238 GCA_036336595.1 Thermoplasmatota archaeon
CTGATCACACCGCGTCTGGCCCTGACAGCCGCTGAGTACCTGGCCTTCGAGCACGACTACCACGTTCTGGTCATCTACACTGATATGACGAACTACTGCGAGTCACTGCGTCAGATTGGCGCTGCTCGCGAGGAGGTTCCCGGACGGCGCGGATATCCCGGTTACATGTACACAGACCTAGCCATGCTGTACGAGCGAGCAGGCATCGTGAAGGGCAAGAAGGGGAGCATCACGCAGTTCCCCATCCTGACGATGCCAGGTGACGACATCACTCACCCGATACCCGACCTGTCGGGATACATCACCGAGGGACAGATCGTCATCTCGCGTGAGTTGCACCAGAAGGGCATCTACCCCCCCATCAACGTCCTGCCATCTTTGTCTCGTCTGATGAATGCTGGAATAGGGGAGGGCAAAACCCGCGAGGACCACAAGTCGGTCTCCGACCAACTGTACGCAGCCTACGCCCAAGGCCGCGAGCTCAGGGGGCTGGTGGCGATTGTTGGAGAGGACGCCCTCAACGAGCGCGACCTGCAGCTACTGAAGTTCTCAGACATCTTCGAGGATCAGTTCCTCAGGCAGAGCCGTGACGAAGACCGCTCGATAACGGAGGGTACGCTCGACCTCGCGTGGAACCTCCTGACCAACATCGACACCAAGTACCTCGTCAGACTGGACCAGAAGTGGATAGACAAGTACCACCCGACTGAGAGAAAGTCGTGAACCGGAGAGGGGCACTGAGGGGGTAGAACATGGCTCTTGACATCAAGCCAACCAGGTCCGAGCTGATCAACCTCAAGCGTCGCATCAAGCAAACCGAAAACGGATACAATCTACTGAAGATGAAGCGGGACGGGCTGTTCCACGAGTTCAGGACCTTACTCTCGGAGATGATTTCGGCCAGAGAGGAGCTCGTCGGAACGTACCGCGATGCGGTTCAGTCAATCAGCCTAGCGAGCGCCATCGAGGGAGGTCTGGCGGTCAAAAGCGCCGCCAGCGCCATCTCCCGTCACCCCGAGGTGACCGTTACCCGCCGCAATATCATGGGGGTAGTCGTCCCCAATGTGGTCGGGATCAATCTGACCACCACCTTCGACGAGCGAGGGACCGGACTTATCGGTGGCTCGGCGTACATCGACGAAGCCTCGGATGCCTACTCGTCCCTAGTCGTCAAGATAGTCAAGGCCGCGGAGATGGAGGCTACCCTCAAACGCCTTCTAGTGGAGATCGAGGCGACCAAGCGCAGGGTAAATGCCCTCGAGTACGTGGTAATTCCCCAGATGGAAGAGGCTCGGAACTTCATACAACTCCGGCTCGAAGAGATGGAACGCGAGGAGACCTTCCGCCTGAAGCGCTTCAAGAACAAATGAGAGGACATGTCCCTACTGCCATAGAGCGAGGGGTCAAATCGGACCCCCTCCCGCATGGCTCTGTCGGGTGAGCATATGTCAGATTCCGAGCCCATCGTCATCGATATCGAGACTTGGGGGGCACAGGAACTGTACGAGGTGATCACCGCGAGGTACTTCGTCCTAGGTAACGAAGGGGCAATTCCCGCATCCTGGGAGGTTCGGGGGCTCGATGGAAAGAACACGAGCGATCAGTTGGTTCGTCTGAATAGGCACCTAGAACCGCTAGGCATGGTGGGTGTTCTCGAGGACAGGAATCCACCCACGCTCTCGATCACCCACTATCCCTCGAGTCATTCTGTTCTGCGAACGTGGCAACAGGCCATCGTGTGGTTCCTCATGGCGGGATTCATGACCATGGTCGGCGCTAGTTGGCTTGCGAGATATGATTCTGAGAGCAGCGCCCTCCAAGCAGGCGCGGTCAGCCAATCCGCCCTATTCTTCACGCTCCCCATCGTGGCCTCGCTCCTGATGGCCAGCCAGTTGAGAAGTATCGTTGCAAAGCGTTACGGTGTCGAGATTGGCCACCTGGTCCCAATCGTATTTCCCATTCCGACGCCCTCTTGGCCTTTCGGAATAATCGGTGCCATGGGGCAGCGCCGTACCGACCTTCTGCCTATGCCCAATCGAAGGGCCCTTGGACTCATCGAGATCGTAGTTCCTCTGACGCTCTTCGTTGCCGGCACTTCGCTTACCATGGTCGGCTTGAGCATCACATCCAGCACTCCGCCGAGCCTCGACGAGGCACCCGTCATCTTCGAGGCCAATGCGATAGTCCAGATTCTCTCTGCGTCCTGGTTGGGGGGAGACTTCGGCATCAGGCTCCAGTGGCTTCACCCCACTGGAATCGCGGGTATCGGCCTGTCTATCGTAGGCTGGGGGCTGATGCTGCCGATTCCGGGATTCCCAGGTGACAGGGCGCTGCACTCCCTGATCGGTCCATCTGAGATGAGGGACAGCAGCATCCAGACGTCCATCTTCGTCGTGATGCTGGCAGTTCTGGTGCTCGTGTTCACCACCTCGGACTACATGCCGTGGATCTTCCTCGCTGCTGTCGGGGCGTGGCAGAGGTTCAGCCCCGAGATCGTTCCACAGCCATTTGTCGTGGACGAGTACGCTGGATTGGACGATCAGGTGAGGGGGCGACTCGCTTCCATAGTGCTCGTCGTGCTGATTGCCGGCTTCCCGGGCATGATGCCCTCGAGCCTGTTAGACGACTACGATGCGGGGCTCTCTACCGATAGTTGGCCCGATGAGCTTGCGGTTCAGCCTGGCGAGGAGTTATCCTACTCACTAGTGCTCGAGCCTGAAGGGGTCCTACCGGTAACAGGATGGCTGCAGATGCGAATCGAGGGGGGGATGGCGGGCCAATGGGGCATCTCATCCGAATGTCTCGACATGCGGGGTAATTGCCCGTTCTCAGGCGTCCTACAAGCAAACAAGGGCGAGGTCCCCATCACAATCACCCCACCTGAGGCCAGTGTCGTTCCACACTCCCTGAGAATCCTGATCGATGTCCAGGGGAACCAGAAGGAGCACGTCATCGGGCTCATTCACGCTGACTCCTCCGGACCGCTCCAGACGTTCTGGGCCCTTGTGGACGGTGGCGTCGCCCCATTGATCTGCATTGACGTGAGAATCTCAGAGGGCGATTCCGGCAACCTGACCACAAATGACCCGTATTGGGACTTCGCGAACGATACCGAGCTGCGCCCTGGAATGCAAGAGATCTGCCTGAGAGGGCATGAGGGGGCAGTGCAGTCCTCCGAGGGCACGGACGAGCAACACAGGAAGTTAGGCCCCGAGGTAGTGTTCGAACGCGACGACGGCTCGAACGAGACCTGGCAATTGGCAATCGAGGGCTCCGAGCCGGCATTGCATATCTCTGGGGGGGAGTGGTCGCTCCCGAGTTGGTTCGCAGCCGGCTCTGAGAACGTCATCTACCATGCTGACAGCGGCTCGGCATTCTGCCCATCTGGCGATATGGCCGCAGAGGTGGACACGAACGAGAACTGGTCGAGGACGCTCGAGGACTACTCGCCCATCCAAATCGCCGGTGATCGTAGTGGGAACGGAACTCTGGGCCTAGGTGACATTGGCTGGATGGCCGTGTGCTCGGGAGACGGTATGGTCGAGTCCTATCGAATCGTTGAGGGAGTGGACGTGTTGATCGTCCCAGGTAGCATCGGACAGGGGCTAGACGCCTCTGAGTTCGTCGTTCACAACAGGGGCGGCGAACAGCTTGCGGTCTCTGTCGAATGGCACGGGGACTCTCCAGAGAGCGACATCTGGGGCGTTTCCATACCTGATTTCGTCGAGCCAGGTGGCTCGGCCGTAGTGGAGGCCCTCCCCACTGGTGAGCTCCCGCTTCATCGAGCCTTGTGGGTATACGCGGACGAAGATGGGATCGTAGTCCACCTTGCCGCCCGTTGCCCGACAGTGGGGTGCGCATGATGCGTATCGCAGTCCTCGGCGTGGGTTCGGTCGGAGGGGTTCTGGTCGGTGCTCTCGCTGACACCGAAGTTGGGCTGCTATGCGTATCCAGGGGGGAGACCGCCGCCTCCTTACGAGTTGGGTTGGTGATTCACACTCCCGAGGGCGCGATAGAGATGGTATCTCCGGACCGCTATGACGTCCTGGGTACCGAGGAGGGGCCGGTTCCCGACGCGCACGTCGGTACTTGCGACGTAGCCATCATTGCCGGTAAGGCCTCGACGACACCAATTCTAGCATCGCTAGCCGAGGAGGTCCTGTCACCGGGTGGGCTCGCCATCAGCATCCAGAATGGACTGGGGCACGCCGAGACGCTCGCGCAAAGGGTAGGTCGCAAGCGCGTCCTCGGAGGCTCGACCACCCACTCTGCGTGGAGGGACGGAGGTGGCGCAGTACATTGGTCCGGCAGGGGCGCGGTCGAGTTCGGGGGACTGGACGGAGGCGACATGGCTGGTGTTTCGGCGGAGTTTCACGATGCGCTGGAGGTGGCGGGTCTGAACCCCAAGTGGTCCGCTGACATTCAGAGTGTGATCTGGAGGAAGCTGCTCATCAACGTCGCCATAAACCCGGTTTGCGCCATCGCCGGAGTTCGCAACGGCGCCCTCGCTCAGATGCCCGAGCTGTGGGAGCAGTCGATAGAGTCCTTGCGAGAGGCCGAGCTCGTCGCTCGGGCGGCTGGGATCGATATGGGCGATGGTGACATCGAGGACTACCTACGCAAGGTCGTCATAGCCACTGCGGGCAACCGAGTCTCCATGCTGCAAGACCTGATGGCAGGGCGAAAGACAGAGATCGACGCACTTTGTGGTGAGGTAGTTGCCAAGGGGGGGGAATTGGGTGTGCCGACCCCTAGGAACGAGATGCTGCTTGCACTGGTCAGGGGCATAGAGATGTCCCAGAACCACGACTAGGCAGTAGTGGCCTTGTAAGCGTAAGCAGCCGCGCAGCCGCCTGCTATCTGAGGGGCCAGATGCATCCAAACATCGGTCGGCTCCAGCGCCCCTGAGGCCAACAGGGAGGTGGTTACCGCAGGGTTGAACGAGGCGCCGGAGATGCCACCCACAGTCAGAGCGCCAGCGAGGACGACGAAGGCTATCGCGGCGCCGTAGTACTGGTTGCCCTCAGTCGCTTCCGAGGTCGCGACGTGAAGGATCACGTATGCTAAAGCGAAAGTGAACAGCAGCTCGGCGGTCACGGCCGATGTCGGGTCCATGACGAGGGGTGTGACATCGGTGTCGCTCACCAGCAAGTTTCCCGCGACAAGAGCGGCAATCGCCCCGGCGACGACTTGTGCGAGGATGTACGGCACGACGTCGGACCTGTCACAAGCCCCCCTCAAGTAGACGGATATCGTTACGGCGGGGTTGTAGTGTGCACCCGAGACGTGGCCTCCAGCGTATATCATCACCATCAGCGTGGAGCCGATGGCAAAGGGCGCCATTGCCCCTGCGGACCCCATTACCGCTGCTGTGCAGACCGTCAGTGACAGGAAGAAGGTCCCAATGAACTCCGTTATCAGCTTGGCCTGCATGGTGTGCTCCGACATGGTACCTCGGCTTCGCGCGCCGTCCATCAACGTGGGCAGACGGGACAGAAGAATGTCGATCTGTTGGACTGAACGATCCTGCTGACCGTTCCCGAGCAGCCGTCCCCGAGGCAGGGCTCGTCCTCCCTGCCGTAGACCAGAAAGTTGTGCGTGAAGTACCCCATCGCGTCATCCCCGTCGACGCCACGGAAGTCCTGCAGGGTCGAGCCGCCGGCGTCGATTGCCTCGGTGATGACGTCGTGCGTCGCACCGGTGATCCTCTCTACACTCCCGGACACCGCCGTCCTGCCAGCCACGCTGGCTGCAGATCTCCTAGGAGAGACCCCTGCGCGATGCAGGATCTCGCAGACGTAGATGTTGCCTAGTCCCGCCACAGTCTTCTGGTCCAGCAGAGCGGACTTGATAGGAGTCCTTCGGCCCCTAAGTCCCTCCGCTAGTTCCATTGGGGTCAAGTGATTGGGGGTCGGCTCGGGCCCGAGGCTTGCGAGCAGCTTGTGGCTGTCCTGCTGGTCCGTGGGAAAGCAGTCCATGATCCCAAATCGACGATGGTCGGAGTAGACTGCCCTGCTTCCGTTCCCAAGGTGAATGACGACCCAGTCGTGGGGGCCCTCGCCGCTTCCCACCGAAGCCCCGTTGGCGAACCTCCCTGGCCTGCTCTCGAGATCGTCCCCCAGCAGGGTCCATCGGCCGCTCATCCCCAAGTGGCAGAGCCATGTGAGTCCCCCCTCAAGCCTGATCAGGAGGTACTTTGCACGCCGGTCCACCCGCTCGACCAGCCTTCCTTGGAGCATGCCACCGAATCCCTCCGGGAATGGGAATCTGAGATCCCCCCTACGGAGTTCCACGTCCCTGATCCGCCGACCCGCGAAGTGTCGCTCGAGACCACGACGGACCGTCTCGACCTCGGGCAACTCGGGCACGGCTCTCGATTTAGCAGAAGGGCCATTACCCTTGGGAATCCAAGAGTATTGGTCATCGTAGGGTTAATCTTCAATGAAACCACCGGAATATCATGGAGCAGGATTCGGAGGCACCGGACACCATCGTGCTAGACGGTAGCCCCAACGTCTCGGAGGGATCTGCGCCCGAACAGATCTACGTCCAGGGGGGCCAATTAGGGCCGGGCGGGCTGCCTCCGACGACCAACGCAACCGTGGCGCTTGTCCTTACCATAGTGGGCCTGGTGATGTGCGGGCTTTGCACTGCAATACCCGGACTCATTCTCGCGAACGGTGCCCTCGCGACAACGAACCAATACCCGGGGCACCCGGATGCAGGCGTTGCCAAGGCGGCACAGGTAGTCGGATGGGTTACAATAGTAATTTGGTCGCTGATAATATTGCTGTACGTGGCAATCTTCGGCTTCGTTGGCCTTGCAATTTGGTCAGAAGGCGCCTAGAGAGCATCTGAAGACCACGTGCTGCTCCTCCAGTCCTGCGAGGTCTATCCTCTCGACCACCTCAAGATCTGACTCCCCCAGAACGCGTGCAGCCTTGGCGAAGCGGGAGTCGTCATCACCGTCCGATGCCCGCTCGCTGGCAGCCTTCAGGCTTAGCAGGCCCACGCCACCCGGTGCGAGGAAGGCGGCTGCCATCCTGACGAAGGTCTCGGCCTGGTCGGCGATGCTGAGGTCCTGGTGAATCCAGTCGGCCCTGCCCCTGATGAAGGGGGCGACCGTCCCGGGGTGCCGGGCATCGCCCAGTACGGGGACCAGGCCACTCCTGCGTTCGGCCAAGGTCGCCAGGTCCCTCATCATCCGAGGGGAAATCTCGACTGCGACGACCTGTCCGCCGTGGTGGTTGTCCGCTCCGCAGACGATGTCGTGGATGTGGCTGACAGTCCCGCCGCTAGAGGCTCCGAGGTAGAGGCAGGTGGAGCCGGTCTGAGGGAGCAGTTCTGAGGGCTCGCCCCCGGTCCTCTGAAGGGCTGCGGCAACCTTCGACTTGGCAGGGTCCCACTTCCTCCACTCGATCCGCCCGTCCCTCTTCCGACGCTCGCCCCTGACCGATACGCCCCTCACGGCGTTCCGCGACCACAGGCTTCTGCCCTCCCTCCTCGCTCCCCAACCGAGCGGGACAGGACTTTTGGGCAGGAAATCACCTCCTCTTCGGCGGTTTGGGGAACTTCGCCTTGATGGCATCGACCTGCCTGTTAATCTCGTCGACCTGCTCCTGACTCCACGGTACACCGCCGAAGTGATCGACTCGGACGGCGATGCTCGCCTTGCCTGCAAGGAAGCGGGCGATCTTGCCGCGAACCCATCTGGGGGAGCGGCTAACCTGGGGCATGGAGAACAGGACTGCTCCGTGCTTTGGAGGGGGGGCTCCCCTCCTGTGAGCTGCCATAGCCGCATGGGCGCCGAGAACCTGCAGGGAGCCCGAGGGCATCCTGGACAGGCGCTCTCTGCCACCTGCGAGGACCACGAGCTTGGCTGCGCCGAGCGGGCCGATGAGAGCGCTGAGCGATGGTATGTGTCTGGAGGCAATCTCTCGGATTGCGTCCTCGTGCTCTTGCAGCCTCCGGGTTGATGCGACGACGCCACAAGCGTGGCTCTTGAGCGCCCCCCACTCGATTTCCGTTGGCGCATGCACGGGAGGGGCGACGCCGAGGGCCTCGGCTGCATCTGCGATCTTCGAAGCGTCTGCTATCGCCGAAGGGATCTGGGGCCTCTGGCCATCCAAGTCTGCCTCGGTGATGAATAGCCCCGCCCACTCGACGCAGCGTGCCTCGTTCGTCGTCCAGGCCGACCTCAGCTCTACGGTAGCGGAGACTAGCATGTCTAAGCGTCTGTCGACATCGCCTGCTGCATCCGCCACGCCTCTCTTGGCCAGCATCGTGGTAGCCTCTTGTAGGAGTTTTCTCCCCTCCTCGTCGAGTTCAGGCCAATCGGGATCGGAGATAGCGCCGAGAGGATCTGGTGTCGCCCCGGGGAAGCGGTCGAGGAGGGTCCTCGTCTCCGAGACGAGCCTGCCTGCTTGGAGTTGAGCGAGCCGATCGGTGAGGGTGGAAAGTGTTCTGTGCCCGTCCCAAGCGATCTCGTCCAGCACGTTTCCGTCTTCGTCGAGAACACGTGCCAACCTCCAGTCATAGTGGATTTTCACACGTCACCCAAGACGCATTTCCGCTTGAACGGTGCGGAAGGCATCGAAAAGCGTTCGAACGAATGGTTGAAGAGTCAGTCGGGTCAGCGATGCTTGGTTCGCGTTTCTGCGGTAATGGTGCGTGAGAGCATGTTCTGTCCCGAGTGTGGTTCTCTATCCTACCCCGATTCCAAGGGTTGGGTGAAGTGCCCCGACTACAAATGCGGATATGAGGGGCCCTTGTCAGGAACAGATGGGAAGGGCTCCGAATTCACCGACCCGATGACCGGGGAGACCATCGATCTCTCCAAGACGAGGGCGACCACTGACTCCAAGTCCCTCAAACACCTGACTGAGGTGGTTGAGGAGGAGGGACCCAGGGGCACGCTTAGGGTCGGCGACTACATCTGTCCCAAATGCGATGGCGACAGGACCTTCGTCGAGCTTCGTCAGACTAGGGCCTCGGACGAACCTGAGACCAAGATTTGCACATGCGAGACCTGTGGCCACAGGTGGCGGGAGTACCAGTAATCTCACCGATGTGACTCACCAAGAAGCATCAAGAGCCTTCTATTACGAAAAGGACGAGAGGGCGTGTGCGGATGCTAAGGATAACCGCTAAACAGCAGCTGATGAGGGAGATCGTCGACATTCTCTCCGTGCTCACTGACGAGGCGAAGCTAGTCTGGGGCGAGAAGGGACTGGGCGTCAGCGTGGTCGATGGTTCCCACGTTGCCCTCCTATCCGCTACTGTCGCCGACGAGTGCTTCGAGATGTACGAGGTAGAGCCAGTCGAGATTGGCCTCGAACTAGGCAAGATGAGGGATCTCCTCACCCTCGCTGGGCCGAGCGACCTGGTGGAGATGGATTACGACGAGGCAGTTGGAGCGATCAACGTCAGGGTGGGAGAGGTCCACCGAATTCTCAGGGGCGTTGATACGAGCACCATGGACGATCCCAACCTCCCCCAATTGGACTTCCAATCGAAGGCTGCCATCGACTCCGAGAAGCTCTCAAGAGCGCTTCGTGCCGCGAAGTTCGTAGGCGAGCTGGTGGACCTAAGCATGGATAAAAACCAGATGACGGTGTCAGTCACTGTAGAGGCTGGTGAGGGCGTGAACGTCCGCTTCGAATCTGGAGAATTGAGTGAATTGGCCTGCGCCTCCCCCACGCACTCGACCTACTCCCTGCAGTTCCTCGACCCGCTCACAAGGAAACTCGCGGGTGGGCTGACGAACGAGGTCACTCTTGAGTTCCAGGACAAGTACCCACTCAGACTGACTTGGATGAGCAATGAGGGCGGTGCGAAATGGACCTACTTCCTGGCACCAAGAGTGATGAATGACCCGTGAACTCATCAATGAGGCCCCTCAGGCAAAACTGAGATGGTTGCTAGCGTCTGCGTCATCGTCCCAACAATCCGTAACGCTGTTGAGCTGGGAGTAGCGTTGGACGGACTATCCAACCAGACCCATCCTGAGGTCGACGTCCTAGTGGTAGGGCCGGACGACGACCCGGGGCGCCAAGTCACGGAGTCCAAGGGTGTGCGCTACCTGGGTGACATGGGTTCGCGGACCAGGGCGGATGCCTGCAACGTCGCGATAGAAGCCACGGAGTCCGAAATCGTTCTGTTCACCGATGACGACGTGATCGTCCCCGATGACTGGGTTGCCAATCTAGTGAGGTGGTTCGATCGGCCCGAGGTAGCAGGTGTGGGAGGGCCGAACTTCGCACCCCTAGAGTCGTCGACGCTGTGGCAGCGAGTGATTGACGTCTCCTTTTGCAATCGCGTCTTCACAGCAGGTACCAACTACGGCAGGCAAGCTAGGGGCCGCCTCGAGGAGGTTGAGCAGCTCCCCGGCGTGAACTCCGCATACAGGAGGTCTGTGCTTACGGAGGTTGGTGGGTTCGATTCTGGTGCGATTGGCGCGGAGGACGTGATACTGGACCATAGGATCAGGGTAGCGGGACACAGGCTATGGTCCGATGGAAGTGCGGTTATGTGGCACAGACGGCGCAATCTCGGCCGTGTAAAGAGGCAAATCCGCAACTACGGACTGGTCAGGACTCTTGCCAGCATGGAGTACCCGGGGCTCTGGGGCTGGAGCCACATGCTCGTTGCCGTATTCCCCCCCTTGGTCCTCCTCTCCTTCTCCCTGTTCGTCTGGGGTGCTCTGAACGGTGGTCTGGCGTGGCCTGAGTTCTGGGACATCTCTGCGGAAGCCGTGCCAATGGGCCCGGAGAGGGTGGCTGTACACCAACTCCCGACACTCGCTGTCGTGTACAACCTAATCGCGTGGTTCGGGGCGGCTAGTGGGAGTTCTCCGAATCGAGCTCCCTTGACCGTGTTCCTCTCCTCCGTAGTGACCTACATGCTACATTGGAACTACGGATTGGGCATCCTGCAGGGTCGGTGGAGGATATTTACGGGTCGTCCTGGCCTCCAGATTGACGATAGGGCCAGAGGCTAGACTCAGACTTCGGCCACGCTCAGCTCACCGGTTTGGATTGACCATTGGGAGGCGTAGACATTGTCGTTGTCCAGAAGTTCGTTGTGAGTTCCACGCTCGACAATTGCTCCATCGACCATGGCGACGATCTCGTCCGCGTTGCGAATCGTAGCGAGGCGATGGGCCACTGCGATGGTGATCCTCTGCTCGTGCCCGTTGGAGCCGCCGAACAGAGACTGCTGGATGCGCTTCTCGGTCTCGGAGTCGAGAGAGGCGCTGGCCTCATCTAGGATTAGCAGGTCCGGGTCCTTTAGAAGGGCTCGAGAGAGGCTGATTCGGGCACGCTGTCCGCCGGAGAGCATTACCCCCCTATCGCCCACCATGGTGTCTAGGCCATCGGGCAGCTCGGACACGAACTCCCAAGCGCCAGCTGTCTCGAGGGCCTGTTGGACCTGCTCGTCTGAGGTCTCGCGGGCATAGGCGACGTTGTCGCGAACGGTACCGAAGAACATGAATGGATCCTGCGAGACGAAGCCGACTCGATCTCGGACCGATTCTATCGCGTAGTCGTTGATGTCTATGCCGTTTACCAGTACCCTGCCTTGCTGGGGCTCGTAGAAGCGCTCAACGAGCTTGAGGATGGTGCTCTTTCCCGCCCCGGTGTGGCCCATCACGCCGAGGAAGTCGCCCGAAGACGCGGAGAAAGAAATCCCGTTAAGCGCGTTGACCTTGGATGTAGGGTAGGCGAACGTCACATCGTCGAAGGAGATCGACCTGATTGGGGCATTGAGCGGAATCGCGTCTGGCTTGTCGAAAATCGATGGCTCCAAGTCAATTAGCGCGAACACGCGCTTTGAGGCCGCTTCTCCTCTCTGGAGTTGGTTCAGCAGCATCCCGAGTATGAACATCGGCATGGTCATCCTCGTTGAAATGAGGAGGAAGGTGACGAACTGCCCGACGGTGATTTCACCGGACTCCATCAGCCATCCACCGGCCGATACCAACAGCCCGAAGGAGAGGCCTGCGACAACGTAGATGCCGGGGATGAACCGGTTGCGCAGGTTGGAGGCATGAATGGCTTGATCCCTGTATTCGCCGCTCTCGCCCTCGACGCGGGAGCGCTCGAATGCGCTGGCGTTGTAGGCCTGTACGACTGTGATTCCAGAGAGAACGTTCTCGAGGATCGCGACGATTCCACCTGTGCTCTCTCGTTGCTTCCTGTATCGCCGCTGGACCCGGGTCGAGAACCAAACCACCATGGGTATGATGAGAACCAACGGGATGAATAGAATCAGTGCCAGCTTCGCGGACATCCAGAACATTATCGCGAAGGCCGTGGTGAAGGTGATGACGATTCGAATCATACTGGTACTGGAATCGGAGACGATGTCCTCCAGTTGTGCGACGTCGGCCGACAGCACAGACATCAGATTGCCTGTCTGCCGAGTCTCGAAGTAGGAGGCTTCCATCGCCATCAGGCTCGTGGTCGCATCCATCCTGATGTCGTGCTGGACCTTGTAGGCCGTCGACTGCCAGAGGTACTCGCTGATGCCTTGGAAAACAGCGAGAAAAGAGAAGGAGACGAGGATCAGTAGGCCGAAGCCGATTTCGACAGAAGCTATCGGTCCGATCGAAGGCAGGAGGTCAGAGTTGACAAGGGACTCTATTGTCGAGTCGGTGTAGACCCTGTTCTGGTAGTAGTCAGCGGCCATCCCGATTGCGATGAAAGGTATGAGGTCGAAGGCCCGGGCCGCGGCGTTGGCCGCAATGCCCCCCATGGCCCTCCTCCAGTAGCGCTTGATGTAGGGCACTATCCGCCAAATCTTGCGGCCGACCACCTGCTTCTCGTCTGAGAGGTCGGACTCGTCCTTACTGATTCCAATTCTCCCTGAGTCGGTTCCTCCGTCCTTGTCTGACACAGTCAACGGGGGGAGCGAGCACCGTTTGAATGCATCAGTCAGAGAATTTGATTTCGTGGTGCGCCGGCCGGGATTTGAACCCGGGCCATGAGCTTGGAAGGCTCAGATGCTACCCCTACATCACCGACGCTCGAGCAGTCGAGCATCGACCCGCTATAAACCGATTCGGTGTTCTCACAGGCCTTCAAAAGCGAGAGCGTGCGGCAACGGGCATGCTGGTCCGGCAGCGTCTTGGAATAGCGGTGATGATCTTGTTTCTCCCCATCAATGGCCCTCTGTGGAGGATGGCTATCGAGTCTCTTGGGCGGACCATCCCCCTCGGCGAGTTCTCTTTCTTCGCCCTTTCAGTTCTGCTGTTCGTTATTGGTGCCCTGATGACCTTCACTCCCGAACTGGAGTTGGGTCAAAGGCCATAGAGGGCCTTGGGCCAGTCTACGTGGATATTTGTCATCAGATTGGTGACCTCGTCCTCATCCCATCCGCCCGAGAGCAGAGAGTCGCAGAGCTCGCGGGTCCTCCTTGGCACGGTCTTCGGTCCCAGAACCGCCCCCGGCCTGCGCGGGTCGTCGAGGTAGTCAGTCTCCATGCCCCATGGGGAACAGGCACTTCGAGCACTCCCGGTCAGTGCCTCCACGCTACCCTTGCCAACACTTACCGTAGCTGACAGACCGTGAGTGAACCCTGCGCTGACGTCGGCCGGGGCATAGTGCCTGACTGCCTGGTCCAATGGAAGACCGGCCTTACCACAGAGCTCGGAGAGCCCCCTGCAGGTCTTCTCCCCGTTGTCCTCGACATGCAACTGTATTGTCACGCCTGCGCCTGAGGCCATCGACATGACCTCGAGTAGGAGGTCGTTGGCGGCTGTCCAAGTCATCTCGTCCACGGGATAGTGGGGGCGGCCGACTTCGCCGAGGCAGTCTGCCTCGTCGGCCTCGATGTGGTCCAAAGCTAGACCGACTGCCTCGATGTGGAGTTCAGTCGAACGCTCCAGGCCAAGCGGTTCGATCTGATGCTCCCAGGCCACGGGATGGGGGCCGAGTGCCACGCCCACGTCAATGCCGTGAGTGGCCCTGACCTCGTCGGCCATGTCCAAGGTCTCGGAGTAAGCGGTTCGGTAGCCATCGATGTCGGTTGGTAAGGCCCCTGAAAACCCGGGTTTGTGCACCAGCATGATTCCGGTTCCTCCACTCTGCACGAAATCGGAGATTGCCGCCAGAAATCTGTTCTCACGGTCCAAATGCATGTGTTGGTCTATGATTGGTCCTTTCCACACTCCGCCTTCGAGCATGATCTCACGCCAAAGCGCCTTCAGCCTCGAGTTGGGAGGACCAGTAGTCGACGGCCATCTCCGCAACGCTCCTAGATGGCTGTCCGAGGACCAGCCCCCGCCCATTGTTGAACAGCAGGATCGTGCATCTGTGCCTCTTCGCATCTATCCTGAGCGCATCCAACATGAGATCGTGCTCTGCCTCGGAGAATCTCTCCCCTGCGAGTCCTAGGAGAACTGCCCTGCCGAGAGAGAAGCTCGCTAGCATGTCTCCCTTCTCAACGATCAGTCCGGACTCTGGCATGCCGATGCCGAGGAGGAACTCCTCAGCGATCAGGGTAGCCGCCTCGATGTTGGTTATGCCGTGGACTAAGATCGAGCCCTGAGGCTCGATGACAAGAGTGGCGCGGGGGTTCTCGTGCCCGACTACGGCGTAGGCCCCGTTGCTTCGTCCTCCACCCAATTGTACGGCATCTTCGAGGGTGACCGGGATAAGGGGGATGAATCGGAAGGCCTGTGTCTCGACCTCAATGTAGGCTCGTTCCTCGGTCACGCCTCTGCCTCCATTGTCTCCACTGCCCGGCAGGCCAAGAGGCTAGCCTCGATGGCGGGGACATGGGCCTGTTGAACGGGTGCCAATAGTGTGGTCCCCTGTGTTCCGCTTTCATCAATCCTGCTGTTTCTGAGATCTGACAACGCACCTCTCAGACGCGCAGCGATGCGCACATCCCTCTCTGCGACGAGTGCTTCCGTCAATCCTTGTCGCTCTTCTAGCCACCAAGCGGCGCACACTGTGGCTGCTGCACCTAGGTCGGCGTCTATCCTCTTGGATGGTGTGACTTTTGGGATGGCCATCTTGCGTGACTTGGCCCACCTTTTCGACCTCCCTATGGTAGCAAGTAGGTTGCGTATTCTGACTTGCTCGTCTGCGCATCTTGAGAGCCAGTCCGCCCATTCCCCGTCGTCCAAATCGGGGATTACGGAGTAGATGGGCATCCCGCCCCTGGAGTTCTGTGCATGGTGCAGAAGGCGAATTGGCTCAGGGTCGGGGATAGCCGGGCCCTCCACCTCCAAGTCCCGTAGGTCCTTGACCAGAATACCAAGGGTGGTTCCGGAGGCAGCGGCGGACTCGACGTGGACGCCGGGGCTGCGTTTGTCCTCCTCCTCCTCTTCCTTCATCGCTTCGAGTTCGTCAGAGGATGCCAGGAGGGCCAAGCCATCCCATTCACGAGGCCTCAAGGAGGCTGGCATCCTGATGCACGGCAGGTAGGGCCACAACACGATTGTGCCGCCATCGGGATCCTCATGGACTGAGGGTTTCCAGCGCAATTCCGGTATGGCCACACGCTCCCGAGACGTCGCCGTCGGTTCAATACAACGGTGAAATCGGAATTGCCGAGTTCGAAATACTGTAGCATTCAAGGGTGATGGGCTTTTGAACAGGACTGATGGAGATCGATGGGCCCTACTCACTCGAACCTGTGGTTTTGCTGAATGAGGTGTTTCCTGGCCACACCAATGCCTTGAACACGCTCTACGGTGGAAGGCTGATGTCGATAATGGACACTGCTGCGGGAATGTCGGCTTCGAAGTTCGCTCATCGGGAGTTCGTCACCGTTTCTGTAGATGCCCTGAAGTTCAGGAGGCCGGCATTCCAAGGTGACGTCATTAGGACCACAGCTAGGGTTGTGTGGACTTCCCCGAGGACTGCGGGCGTCCACGTGGTCTCATGCAGGCTCTCGCGTTCGGAGTGGGAGGGGGAGGAGATTTGCTCCGGCTTCTACTTCATGGTCGCGATCGATGAGTCGATGAAGCCTGTTCAGATTCCCCAGTTCACGCCAGAGACAGATGAAGAGAAGGCCTTGTGGGAGATGGCGGATGCAGCTCGAGAAGCCATGAGATGACCGGCGATTGCATGCCACTGCAACGTTACGGCGATGACTCCGCAGTGCTACAAGTGGTTCAGCTGGTTCCTCCAATGCCCATGCACTTATACCCTGCAAGAGCCGCTCAAGACACGGGATGTACTTAGCCGGGCCTAAAGGCCCGACGGAGAAGAGGAATGCGGAGCTAATCGGCGGACTCTCCTTAGTCGGGACGCGAGGAACCTTCTGCGCTGTTCTAACGGAGCGTCAGCTGACCATCGAGAGGTTCGATGGTAAAGGCGTCAGGCTAGACTTGGCTGCAATAGACAGGATGAGGCATCTGAAGGTCCCTCTCCTCCCTGCTGGAACCGTGCCACTGGGTGTTCTGATCATCTACCTCGGAATAACCACAATCGTGTCACCATGGCAATGGGTAGCAATCGGGGCAGGTACTTTCGTCATCACGTTAAACTTCCTGTCCAGGTATTCCATATTGGCAATCGAGACCAGTTCGGGGGATCGGCATCTAGTCTCTGGAGATGAGGGGAATCTGCTCAAACTGTGCATGATGGTCGATAGGGTGAGGCACGGGAGCACGATCGAGGAAGCTCTCGTAGGCTTGGAGAGCTTGGAGACTGAACTGCCCACATTCCCAGCCCTGAGGGACGCCAAGGGGCTTCTTCCAGTTCCAGCGGAGATGCAATCGGAGACAAATTCGGTATTGTCTGCGGGCCCTGTGACTGGGGTTCACCGTGACACCGTGAAGATGGAGGAAGAGCCAATTGTCCTGGACGAGCCCGCTGAACCGCCGCACGTCATGAGCCTGGATCGCGAGCCCGAGGCCGTCCAGACCTCCCTGGACCAGCACGGTCCAATCGTCACATCGTCACAAAATGCCTACGAGAGAGCATGGGGTGGAAGGCAGGCGCCCTCATGGTATGCGGAGAAGGACCTCGACAAAATCAGGGGAAACAGGATAGATTCGGCCGTCACGGACGCCGCCCAGGGTTTGGACCTCTTCGCCAGTGGGGGAATCTTCGACTCCGATTCACCAACCGTGACCCAGGAAGAAAGTGGACTCCTGCCTTCCTTAGAATTTGACGATATGGACGCTGCTCTCCCCTATACGCAACGCAGTATGTCTAGCTCTCAAATGATCAAGATGGCCCACGGCATATCGGGAGTTCCGGACGAGCCTTACCGTAGGCCCATCCTACCTCCGCCGACAGAAGAGGCAGTGCGAGAGGAATGCAAGGCGGGTGTCGTGCGTCAGGCGAGAGCAAAGCAGGAGTTGAATCAACGAACGAGCTTCGAGATTATGCAGCAATCAGCGAGCCTGGAAGAATACCCCGCATTGAACAAGTTGGCCGCAACCATGGGGTCCAACAGAATATCGAAGAGTAACAGGGGGGTAAGGGGATTTTCCTCAGGCTGGCTAGGCAGGCTCCTGAGGCCCAGCGGCGGAGTCCCTGGGGCATATTCACCTAATCGGGGGGGCGTAAGTGCGATTGGCAAGGAGTCGAAAAAGGATCTTGCCCGCTTCCAGTCGTCGCAACACATGAGGCTCAGGAGCGACCAGGATCACCAAGCCGAAGTCGGAGCGAGGATCAGGGGGATGCAGTCAGCAACCGGGGCGTCATCTGCACGAGACACCCTAGATTCCATCGTCTCGAGGTTGGCGAGCGGCGAAGAGGAGTCCCCCAGGTTGCTCGAAGCGGCGAACGAAACGCTCAGATTCAGCCAACTCAAGCCCACTTCCTCCAAGGAGGACCCGCACCCTCTGCCAGGAATCAGACGGCTTGGGTGATTACAGGCCGACGATTCTGCGAAACCTGTCCAGCCTCGCATGATATAGGCCCCGCTCCAGACCTTGTAACTTTGAGGAGCCGAGTCCCCCAATTGTGAAAGATGAAGTGACAACAGCGTGAACCAGGGCCGTACGAATCGCCTCGACGTCGTTCAAGGCCCCGGACCTGCCCGAGATGTTCGCGAGGAAGGCCCCCGCAAAGGAATCCCCGCAACCTGTAGGGTCGACGATGTCGTTGGTCGGGAAGGCTGGCAGAGAGAAGATCCCACAAGGGAAGTTGGCCAGAACCCCACTGGAGCCTCGCTTGATGATCAAGGCACTCGGACCCTTGCCAGCGGATTCGCCTCCGTGGAGAGCAGAGCCGGACAGGATGGGTTGAATTGCTCGAGTAAAAACGTCCTCGCCCGAAATCGCACAGACCTCCTCTTCGTTTAGAATGGCGATATCGGCCTTTCTCAGTGCCAGTGAGAGCTGCTCGAACTCGGTTTCGATCCACATCATGAAGGTGTCAACCGCCGATATCTCCACATTCGGGCATTGGTCAAGGACGGAAACCTGTGATCTAGGATGCGTATTGGCGCAGAAGAGTACCTTCGGGGAAGTCCATGGACCGGGGATCTCAGGATCGAAGTCACCCAGAACGTTCACCTCGGTGGAGATGGTCTCCACATTTTCCATCGTACCCCCATACCTCCCCGACCACCTGAACGTCTTGCCATCCAACCTCGATACTCCTGAGAAGTCCAGACCCACTCCCTCTAGCATTGACTGGTGCCGCTCGGAGAAATCGGTTCCTACGGGGGCCACTAACCCTACTCGGGGCGTTCGACTGGGAGCCACTGGCATGTGGAATGAGGCCGAGATACCGGCGTGCACTGCTGAGCCGCCTAGTATGTCTGAGCCACTAGCGAACGCGGTCTCGATGTCGTCGTAGCCAATGCTCCCGACGATGACCATCTCCAACTAACGACCTCCTGAGAGTAACCCTGGGTGAGTGTCCAAGTAGTCGGTGGTGATGTTCCTTTCCCTAAAGTCGGACTCAGCCAGAATGGCTCGATGCAATGGTATCAGCGTATCGACGCCTAGTAGGATGGTCTCATCCAGGGCAGCATCAAGCCTGACGATCGCCTCCTCCCTTGAGGGTGCCCACGCAATGACCTTGGCAAGGAGGGAGTCGAAAGCATCTGGCATGTCATATCCCGTATGTGCGTGAGAGTCTATCCTGACACCCGGTCCGCCTGGCCAATGGCACTCCCAGACCTTGCCGGGAGAGGGGGTCAAGGTCACTGGATTCTCAGCGTTTATCCTCGCCTGAATGGCATGGCCATTCCACCTGATGCCTTGCTGGGACAAGGCGAGGTCTTCTCCCGCAGCGACTTGGATGCCTAAGGAGACCAAATCCAGCCCAGTGATCATCTCGGTGACGGTGTGTTCGACTTGAACTCGTGGATTGACCTCCATGAAGAAGAACTCCCCCTCGGCATCCCTCAGGAACTCGAAGGTCGCGAGGCCTTGGTATCCAATTGCCTCCGCGCCGGCGACCACAAGCGCGCCAATCTCCTGTCTTACATCTTCACTAAGCCAAGGCCCCTCTTCGAGGATCTTCTGGTGACGGCGTTGGATCGAACAGAATCTCTCGCCGAGGTGAATCGCCTTGCTGCCATCACCCAGAACCTGGAACTCTATGTGCTCGGCGTCACCTATGAACTTCTCAAGGAAGACTCGATCATCGCCGAATGCAGATGCTGCTCTACCCTGGCATAGCCTCAGCGCAGACTGGAAGTCCTCCTTTTTCCCCACTACCTGCATCCCGATTCCACCACCTCCAGAGGCGGCTTTGATGATAAGCGGGAAACCGATCTCTGTGGCGATCTCGGATGCCTCTTCGGGATTGGCGACCGGTTTGTCCGAGCCCCTCGCCACAGGGATGCCGGCCTTTGACATCGCCTCCCGTGCAGCAATCTTATCTCCGAGCAGTCGGAGGGACTCGGGTGTCGGGCCGATGAATGTGACTCCCTCGTCAGCTAGGCGTTGGGCGAATGCTGCGTTCTCGGCGAGGAATCCATAACCGGGGTGTACTGCATCTGCGCTGACGTCCTTGGCTGCGGCGACGATAGCCTCGATGTCCAGATACGAGGCCAGTGGATCGTCGCGGGGAATGTAATATCCCTCGTCTGCTAGCCTGACGGGCAGCGATAAGCGGTCCTCCCTGCCATGGATGACGACAGCCTCCGTGCCCATCGATCGCAGAGAGCGTAGGATGCGGAGCGCGATCTCCCCACGGTTCGCGATGAGGACACGTCGGAACACGTCCCCCGCTGAGTGCACATTCGTATGAGTGAATCGGCCTACGAAATCAGTAGACATCCCTGAGGTATCGCTTCTCTGTCTTCATCAGCCCGGTCTCGACGAAGTCCTTTGCCTCGTCCGGGCTCAAACCACCATACTCAGCGCAGATTTCAATGAGGGTACTATGGACGTCCTTGGCCATGTAATTCTTGTCGCCGCATACGTAGAAGTGAGCCCCATCTTCTAACCAGTTCCAAATCTCCTCACCGTGCTGCTTCATGAGGTGCTGTACGTAGACCTTCTCAGGACCGGCCCTAGACCAAGCTAGGTCGTGCTTGGAAAGGACGCCACGTTCCTTCCAGTCATCCATCTCATCCCTGTAGTAATACTCCCCCTCCTCGGTCCAATCCCCGAAGAAGAGCCAATTACGCCCGTTTGCTCCATCGATGTCTCGCTGTTGAAGAAAGGCCCTGAATGGGGCGATTCCCGTGCCGGGTCCGACCATGATGATGTCAGTGGATCCGTCTTGGGGAAGGACAAACGAACGAGTCGGGGACATGAAGACCCCGACTTGCGTCGCGTTGGTGTCGCACCTTTCGGCCATGAAGCCGGTGCAGAGCCCGGTTCGGTCCCTGTTATGGTGATTGTACCGGACGACGGCTACGGTCAGATGAACGGTGCCTTGCTCGAAGTCTGGACTGCTGGCAATCGAGTAGAGGCGGGGCTTGAGCCTGTCCATGCCATCAACCAACTGTTGTGGCGAGAACCCAATGTACCCGAAGTCTGTGATGGCGTCGATGTAGTCCCTCGACCATATGTAGTCCTCCATGGATTTAGGATCGGAGGTCAGATCACTCCAGAGCGTGGCTGCCGGATCGCCGGCAGCGCCAATCTCGACGTAGTCCTCTGGGACATCTTCGTCGGTGCCGCTGCCTTGCCAATCCACCAACAGGGAGCCATCCGAGGAGGAGTGGCGCTGACGTCTCACGATCCTCATCTCGATTGGTCCTGTTTCGTTTGACAGGCGGCCCCCCAGGCCCTCGATCCATTTCTTCGAGACACGATGGATCTCGTATCTATCGGTGAGGGCCTCCCTCAGGGAACAGTCTCCATGGTGAGTCTCGACCTCTTCTTCTCCTGAGAAGTTGGTAGCGGACAGGAGTCCCTCGACCAAATCCGGAGGGCACCTTGGAATGACACCGAGAGCGTCTCCGACCTTGTATGTCATGCCCGAGTCCCCCAGGTCGAACACGATGTGCCTAGTCTCCTTGCGAGAGCCATCCCCATTGAGGATGAAATTATGGGTAGAGGTAGAGAGAAACGGGTTCTTCGCACTCCAGTCGGACATGCCTTCACTCTCAGTGACCGGGAGTTGTAGTTCGTTTATGAACGAATGCGGAGGTGGTGCTCCTCTCGAAGCGAAGCATCAAGTCTCGGAGCCTCTAACGCAAGCCATGGCGGAGGTTCTGTTCCTCGGAACCGGCAACGCATTCTCCCCCCCGGGGAGGATGCACGCCTTGGCCCTGATCGACGGCATCGTTCTGATCGACGCGCCGCCCACCGTCCTTCCGCAACTCCGGCGTGCGGGCATTTCGCCCTCGGATATTCAGCACCTGCTAATCACCCACTGGCACGCCGACCACACCTTCGGATTTCCGTTCCTGATGCTCGACAGGGAGTGGCTGGCCCCGGATAGGAATGCCCGGAGTACGCTGAGCATCCACGCTAGGCCAGGGGGGAGGGAGCGTCTGAGCGAGCTCTGCGAAGTCGGTTTCCCCGGTAGCCTTGACGCCGCGCTCGGGGAACGAGCAGTCTGGTACGAAGATGAGATCGGGCCCCTAGAAGGGACACAATGGAGCTACGACAGGTTCCCCGTCAGTCACACTCCCGAGACCGATCCTCACGGGTACAAGCTGATGCACGAGAGTGGAATTTCTATCCTCCACTGCGGAGACTCGGGGCCATGCCAAGAAATTGAGGAACGGGCCCCGGTTTCAGATGTCGTGATCCTGGAAATGGGGGTTCCCGACTATGTCGACAGCCCTCATCATCACAACCCGTCCCAAGTAATTTCGTTCTCTGAGCGGCACCCCCATGCCATGGTTCTGGTCACACACAACTTCGCCCGATCGCCAGATAGCGACCATGGATTCGAAGTACCCGAGTTGCCGAGTGGAATCCAACAACTCAACGACGGCGATCGTCTTGAAATCGGTGATGACGGTGAGTTATCATTGATAAATTAATATTGAATTATTTATCCCATATTTATACTGTAAATCCAATTCCTTACTTCCAAGAGCAATTATGGATTCCCTGGAAGTGAATTCTGCACAGTCCTGAAGCTGCGAACTTCCCCCAACTTCTAAGTGGTTGATCACAAAGGTTTACGAAGTTTCCAAAGGAGAAAAATAAATCGATAAAATATGGAGGAAACGATTGACTGCAAACTGTAAATTAGTAATGTATCCATTATCCATTGATTGTAAAAATCGACATTACAAGACGTGGGTAATGCGTCGAAAATCTCAATCTTGCAAGACACTCTTATTACCTCCGACTGCCTCGGTTCAGGGTACGCACTTGCTAGCAATGAACCCAATGGGGTGGAGGATTAGCCATGAGTGGGTTTTTTGCGTTGGTGTTATTTAGTGGAAGGAAATATTTTCGAGAAGATTCTCGGACAGGATAGTCTCTTCACAGATAGGAAGGCTTTCGACCACGCGTTCGAACCCTCGCGCCTGCCTCATAGGGAGCACGAGGTCGATGCGCTCGTGCGAAACCTAGTCGATGCCCTCAATGGGCACATCCCCTCGAACATGCTCCTCTACGGTGTTCCTGGATCAGGCAAGACCGCAGTTACTAGGTTCGTGCTAGGGCAACTCCGAGAGAAGGGGAACGAGATGGGGCAGTTCGTGAATACCTACGAAATCAACTGCAGGAACGTGGACACGAAGTACAGGGTTGTTCAGACCATTGCGAGTCAGTTGGCACAACGGGGCGACCCCCCCGTGCCGTTTACCGGATGGCCGACGGATAGGGTGATCGAGACCCTAATAATGAGGATGAGCAGGGCTGGGGGGGTTCACATCATTGTACTCGACGAGGTCGACAACCTAGTCGACCGAGCAGGAGATGACCTGCTATATGCGCTGACTAGCCTGAACACGGTGCTCGATAATGGCCGATGCTCGATTATAGGGATCAGCAACGATCTGCATTTTACACAGCATCTGGATCCAAGGGTGAGCTCGAGACTCAGCCAGGAGGATGTGGTGTTCCATCCCTACGTCGCGACGGAGATTCAGAACATTCTCGGCGAGCGCGCTGCGATGGGCATCAGGGAGGGCGTGCTCGAACAGGGCGTGATCAGGCTGTGCGCAGCGCTCGCTGCTCAGGAGCATGGGGATGCGCGGAGAGCGCTGGACCTGCTCAGAATCTCCGTTCAGAAGGCTGAGCAAAGGGCCCAGTCCAAGGTCGATACCAAGCATGTGAGGATGGCTCAGAGCCAGTTGGAGTACGATCAGGTTACGCCGGTGCTCAAAACGCTGCCCCTGCACCAGAAGCTAGTTCTGTTCTCGATCTGCTTGAATGAGGAGAACGGCCTGAGAAACATTTCGACCGGCGAGGTCTACCGTACCTATGCAGACGCCTGTACCAAAATCGGCATCGAACCCCTGACCACCAGGCGAGTTTCGTCGCTGTTGAACGAGCTCGATACCATCGGACTGATCATGGCGAGAAACGTCAGCAAGGGCAGAGGCGGTCGGAGCAAGCAAGTTAACTCGGCCATTCCAAAGGCCATAGACGCGATTTCCCTGATGAGCGAGAGTGAGCCACTGATCAACGAGGCCTCATTTGGGAAGTACCACCTCCAAGGTCATCTTTGAGCGGAACGGTTCAGACAACGGTTATACCGAAAGGGCAGGTCGCCGGCTCGATGTCAGAAGATGACCACGAGTGGATGAATGCGCTGCTAAGACCGAGCAGCACCTTGTCCGCCGGTGCCATATTTATCGGGCTATGGGTGCTCTTCCTCACCGCAGTAAACATCGTTAGCGGCGCTTACTCACCGGGCCACAAGGTCCTGTGGATTGACTTCCTGACTGGTGGCGTCTCGACTAACACCGAGGAGATGGGGTTGGTTCTCGATGACGCGGTGTTCGGGGCTCTCGGTGTAGCGCTCCTAGCTGCTGGCATAGTTGGCATGGGTAAGTCTCGCGAGGACGGCTTCGCAGGCTGGTGCCTTGAAATGCCCCAGAATCCCATCTTCACCAGCCTGTTGTCATCGAAAGATGGATTTGCCAGGACGTTGGCAAGCTGGATGATCCTAGCAGGAGCGGCTTTCTACCTCGTGTGGAGCGCATTGAACACAACTTGGGTCGATCCCGGGGTGTACTCGGTCACGATTGCATTGGTAGCTTTTGGATTGGGACTCCACCTTCTACAAGCGGCGGAGTCGTGATCAATCACCGCTATCAAACCCACTCAGCAGCTTCCTGCAACGCTGTTTGGATTCCTCACTGCACCATCTGAGGACGACGCCTCTGCCCGGCTGCCCGTAGAGCACCACCGAGCCCAACGGGGCCAGGGGGTGCAAGATTAGTGGGGCAAGGTCCTCCTCCCCTACTACTTCTATGAGGTGGGTCGTACCATCTTCCATCCAAGAGGAGACTGCGTGCTCACAGGCTTCCAATAGGGAGGGGGTGAGGGACCCGGCGGGACTCTCGCACTGCAACACCCCGTCGTATGCGGAGGGGTCAATCCCTTCGGCTCCTTCCCAAGGCTCCCTCCTGGTGAGTCCGTCAACTAGGGCGATGTCGGCGGGTCGGCCGAGGTCCTGCAGCGCGAGGACGGTCACGTCCCCGGCGGCGATGACCGGTCCCCATTCAGACTCTATTTGAGAAAGCACCTCTGACATGGCTATGGAAGGATCGGCCTCTGGTCCCGGTACCAACTGGCCGAACGGATCCTTGAGCTCTGCCTCGACCTCGGGAGTCAGGTTGATTCTGCCCTCTCTCAACGGGTTCGGGATCCAAGGCATACCCGCGCGGTCAATCTCCCCATTCCTGATTCGAGAGCTTGAGAGCGGCCCCCCATCCCAAGCCCTGAGGTGCTGCACCTCGATGACCTCGAGCGGCTGAAGTTGGTTCTGCAATCTCATTGAATTGATCGCGTCGCATCTAGGCCGCGTCTCCGGGGTGCAGATAATGGCCCCGGCCTCCAGATGAGTGGGGGCTGGACCATATGGGTCCTCGAGGACTCCAAAGCTAATGCGCTCAGGTGACTCCGGGGCCATTCTGTCGCGTATGCCCTGACAACGCTCCTCCCAACTCAGTACCCGGGGATCCTTGGAGCGGGCGGATGAATCTGAGGTAAGCCACACCTCCAAAGAGGCGCAGGAATCGAGAGATCTCCCTATGAGTCGAGCATGGCCATCATGGAATCGATCGAAGGTGCCGCCGATGAGGCCGACTTCATGCATCAGGGTTCCGCCAGTAGGCCATGCTTTGAGTGCTGTGGGGAAATGTGTGCCCCGGGGCGTAACGGCCACCTTCACGGCGTAGCTCGGGCGCCTGACCCACCCCGGGACGTCTGTCGGATTGCGGGGTAGTCCCTTGATTCATTCTATACAGTCCTCAGGGGACCTAACGCGATCCGGCCACCTGAATTGCGCCAACGATCACACCGCACAGACGGTCACGCTGGTCTTCGACAGGTGGTCACCCATTCCGTGGTGCCGTGTTTCATCCTCCACCTCCGGCGAGGGGGTTTCGTCCGCACGGTGTTGCCGGTTGGGCATCATGCGGCACCCTGAGACGCACAAGAACCCAACGGTGGTTGAAAAGTGCGGTTTCCGACGGACTTTCGAATCAAGAAAGGCCCGGATGGAACCCCGAGAGACCTAGAATTAGGCGCTCAGCCACCGACTGATCACCACTCATAATCATCTCAATGGTAAATTTCGGCCATCTATCGGCAGGTTGGGCAAGCCAACCCACTAGATCATGCGTTCTACCGAAGACCGGTGGAGTCTTGTCACGCGCGGACTCGAGGGCGTTCAGCAAGTCACTCAACGGGTCGAGATTCTCCGTAGAGATATCGTCGCTGGAAATGTTTCGCATCCTATTCTGTAGCGGTTGTATCAACTCGGGGTCGCAACCTGGGTGCGCGATCGAAGAGAGGCCGGGGGCAACACATTCCTCACCAATGGGACGCAGGATGGTGGCGCACCATGGAGACCGGTGGGACAGTAGATCATCCATGCTATCCTCCTGAAGAAGTCGCATTAGCATCTCAGAGGAGATCGGAGCCCACCACCCCGACGGCAAATCTCTTCGAAATTGCTGAATCGCCTCTAAATCAGCCTTTTGTTCCCCCAAAGCGTGGTTCAGGAGTTTGGACCATATATTGAGGCAATGGCCCCCTGGTAACTGCGATCCCCGCTCCCTGATTCTGTGAATCATCTCTTCGTGCTCCTCGGGTGAGCTCTGGGTGTTGCCGTACAACCATGATACCCCTCGCAACGCAGAAAGAGATTCTCTCGGGGGTTCTGACAACCATGCCTCCACTGCCCAGCCGAGAAGATCGCCATGGGAGTCATCTGGCAGCCAGGCCGAATTCTGGATAAATTGGGAGGCTAACCAAGCCGCGCCTCTGTTTGCTTGGGTTGGATCTATGGCTGGCCATGATCGAAGTAGATTGTCAGGATCCTCCCTGAGCTTCGCGGTAATCATCTCTGCGTATAGTTCCAATACCGAATCGGGAGCTTGGTCGGCGACGCTGGAAATCTTGTCTAGGGGGAGATGATCGACATCCAAGAGGGCGAGCCACTCTGGATCCAGCCTGGTTGACAGACGTTGCCACCTTGGCCACCTTGCCCACTGAGGCGAGGCGATCCAAGCTGCAAGTGGGTATCTCGCCTCCATCTGGTTGGCCCACTCCTCATCACCCTCGGGAAATTGTGACGCTGCTGAGCCGACGATCGATGCCATGTCTCCGTCAAGCTTCAAAGGGGTGAATTCGAGACTAGGAGCACGTCCGAGAATATCCCAAGGGGAAATTGTGTACTGTTCGTCGTCATGGGATGATGCGATGGCCGTGGTCTCCTCCATTAGCCGGATCGGAATTGTCTTGCCGCCTTTTGTGGAGAAATTCAGCCATGGAAGAGTCCGCAAACGATCCAAACCCAATCTGTCGAGACCCGTGAAGGGAGGCATCATCTCATCCAATAGCACCAATCTCAAGTTCGGGTGCGATGCAACGACCGATAGCACATCGTTGGGCAAGTGAACCCCTATCTCCAGAACAAGCGGGGTCCCGTCAACTTCCTGCAAGGACCAGAGAATGAGTGACTCGATAGCAGACTTCCCCAGCCCTCTGAGGTCGACTAGTCTGATGGATGATTCCTCGATCGAGAAGCTCGCGCTGCCCCAGTCCCTCCTGAAACGTCGCCATGTCGAGTCGTCGGTCTTGACCCTCCTGGAAGTCGAGATTCTGTCACGGAGAGCCTGTAGCCTCCTTCGTCGCTCGTGGTCAGTCAGCCTTGGATGCGCCCTCTGTATCCAATAATCCAGTGCTGACATTGGGTAATCCCTGCCCTCCAGATGTAAACCGCCCAAATCAGCGACCACTACCGCATTCGACTTTGCTGACCTGAGCAAGACCGATCTAGGGAGCCTCTCCTTTATCGGTGCGGCGATAGGCTGGTTCGGGCGGACATCAGGGGCCATCTCATGGCACGAGCCCAAGAGCCATGGGCCGCGGTGGTAAGCGAGTTCGGCGAGTGGTGGGTCTGGCTTAGAGCGCGGCGGTGAGAACCACGCCCCCGGAGAGACGGTGATTGACGGATCCTCGTCGAGCATCCTCGCCCTCATCACACCAACAACCGAAGCCTGGCCCACGTACGCCTCGATCCTCTCGGGGTCTGCGAGGTCTGGGGGGGCTTCCACCACTTCCATGTTGCCGAGATCGAACCAGCGCGGAGAACGCTCTGTCAGCACGGCCCAATTCCAAGACACCCCCTGGTTTCTCGTGGAAGCAGGATGGTCGCCTGAGGGCGGTGGTAGGCGATTTGGTATTAGCACCAGGGGATCACTAGGCGGACTGAGAAAACAAAGGAGGAGGTTTGCCTCATCCCGGGAGAGGATGCAGCAGCCATTCCGATTTGAGGGCAGTTCGGTGACGGTCAACGCTTTCGACCACTCGTCATCCTGCATCGTCATCCATCCCTTCTCAGTCAAGCGAATTTGTGATCCACGGCTCCCTGGTGGCAAGTCGCTGGAGACTAATCCCTCTTCCCTCATCCTGCGAATTTCGGCCGATGCATGAGGCACCCTCAATCCCGAATCCACCGCTAGTTCACTCACAGTTGCTTCACCCTCTGCGAGCCTAGAAATGAGCCTCGAACGATGCTTGCTCCTTATTCTGCGAGGTGAGATGGAATGGGCCCCCCCCACATCACTCTCGGAACCAATTGACACGAACTATCACCTACAAATAAAGTCACATTGCAACCTAGTATTAAATTATACTATTTCATTACATTTAATTACACATTTCCACTGGAAAAGTTACTGCTTCCAATTGTGCACCGTATATTAGGTGTGATTATTCACAGTATTGTGTCACTATCTGTAACCAACGAGGCGAATTATATACAGAAGCGTTATATCACCATCCGCCCTCCTGTGAAAGACGGCTCGAGGACAGGGGCGCGGATAACCCAGGGTGATGGAAAATGAGAACAACTAGACTAAGGCAGAAGATCAAGAAATTCCTAGATGAGAGGGGGGAGGCGAACACGACCGAGATCCTCGAGCACGTGAACTCTACGATGAGGCACGGGACGACACCTCAACAGCTTGGTAACGTCCTATCGAAGGACAAGGACATCCTGAAGGTCGCCACGACCAAGCGCGGTGGCGCGCTATCGGGAAGGTACGAGATATGCGTGTGGCAGGTCCGCCCGGGCGCTCTAGACAAGAGCTGATCAGACTTCCAATTCCTCGCTCCAGTCACCGCTGCGAGCCAATCCGCTCATGTTGGCACGGTGCGAGAAGGCGCGTTGGCTGGCGGCACTAGAGTCGGCTCCGGAGCCAGCCCACTTCCTCAGGGCCTCGGACTGGAGCGCCCTGCCATAGGAGTACGAGAGCTCCCAAGGGTGCTCGACATCCATCTTATTCATCAGATTCAGGTGGGCCGTGGCGTCCTCGTCGGATTGTCCCCCGGAGAGGAAGACGATGCCGGGGAGATCGTGGGGGACGTGATGGGTCAGGCAATCCACGGTCATTTGGGCAACCTCCTCCCTAGAAATCTGTGTCTCGCATCCCTTGCCGGCGATCACCATGTTCGGTTTGAGCAGGGAGCCGGGGATGTGCACGCCCTGGGCAGCGCACTCGGCGAAGGTTGCGTCTAGGGTAGAGGCTGTGACTTCGAAGCAACGCTGGGCGTCATGTTCCCCCTCCATCAGGACCTCTGGCTCGATGATGGGCACTAGGCCCTGCTCCTGGCAGATGGCAGCATACCGTGCGAGTGCGTGGGCGTTGACGGAGATGCAGGCCGCGCTTGGAATGCCATCTCCGATTCTAATCACAGCGCGCCACTTGGCGAAGCGGGCACCCATGGCGAAATACTCGGTGCAGCGCTCCCTGAGACCATCGAGTCCCTCAGTCACCTTCTCATCTGTGTGATGTGCTAGGTCCTTGGCTCCAGTATCGACCTTGATCCCGGGGTGAATGCCCCTAGCGGAGAGTGCATCGGGAATCGGAGTCCCATCGTCCATGGACTGGCGTATCGTCTCATCGAATAGGATAACGCCGCTGACGGCCGACTCGTAGCCCTCGGTGGCGAACAGGTTGGCACGATACGCACGCCTTGCCTCTGATGATGGTTCTACTCCGACTGCTTGCAGTCTGTTTGACATCGTCCCGTTGCTCTCATCGGCAGCAAGAACACCCCTCCCAGGAGCCACTAGCTCCCCGGCTGTTCTCTCCAAGAGTTCCTTATCCAATCCCATGCCTCGTCACCACGGAGGGTGGAGTCAGAAAAGAAGCCATCGTCGGAAATCTCTGTGACTCAGCAGCGATTGAGGGCGGGAATTCCCCCTATGCGTCAGTCTCGGAGGAGACAAGCCTGTGAACCCCGGAAGAGACCTCTATGACCTCTGATTGCACGGAGGCCCTCCCGTTGCCGAAGAACTCGACGCCTCTGGTTCGGCCACTGCACACGCCGGTGCCGATGAAGACCGAGTCCTCCGATGCACAAAGTTCGTCGCGATCCCAGATTCGCTCAATGTCGCCTTCTATCATGAGTTCGGCGCGCTCCCGGTGCCCCTCGTTCTTGAACACGAGGCGCCCCTCGAACGGGGCATCGAGTCCACGCAGGGCAGTGGCGGTGATGACTCCCTCTGGTGCTGCCCCTATGCCCATCAGCATGTCGATCTGAGAATTTGGGTCTGCAGCATCGAGGGCGGCGGAGATGTCCCCGTCACCTATGAGCACGATATCGACGTCGAGCGCACGCAGGTCACGGAGGAGGTCCTCGTGCCGGGGGCGTTCCATTACCACGATTCGGAGGTCGTTCGGGCGCTTGTCGAGAGCCGCGCAAGCCGCCTCGACGTTGTAGGCCACGTCGGCCTCGAGGCTGACTTCGCCGGCCACGGCCGCGGGCCCGGCAATCTTGTCCATGTAGCAGTCTGGAGCGTGAAGAAGCGAGCCCCTCGGGCCCGCAGAGAGTACTGCCATAGCATTCGGGAGGTCCAGAGCTACGTGGTTTGTGCACTCCAAGGGGTCAACTGCGATGTCGATTGATGGTGCAGAAGGATCGCCCTGCATCGATCCGAGCGGCTCCCCTATCCAAAGCATGGGCGCATCGTCGCGCTCTCCCTCACCGATGGCGACCCTGCCGTCGAACGGAACGGTGTCGAAGACTGCTCGCATGGCCTCTACTGCAGCCCCATCGGCTCCCTTGCGATCACCGTGACCCTTCCATTTGGCGGCAGCCACAGCAGCAGCCTCGGTCGCACGCAGAAAGTGCGGGACAAGGTCGGTAGTCGCCATGTGGCGGGGAGGGGGGGCGAGACGTTCAATCCTGCGGGTCGCCCTTTGACTTCCTAACCACGCGGACGCCCTGCACCCTGGCGTTCGGGTACTGGCCTTCGGCGTCCTTCTCAATCGGCTTGAGCATGTCCCAAGCACACAGAAGCCCGGCGCTGACGCCACACAGCGCCTCCATCTCCACACCCGTCGTCCAGTGAGTCCGAACCGAAACGGTGCAGCGCAATCCTGCTTCCTCGACCTCCCAATCGACCGTGCAGCCCTCGATTGGCACGGGGTGGCAGTGCGGCAGGGTCCTAGGCGTCTCCTTGACAGCCTGGATTGCAGCAACGGTGGATGCCTCGCGCACGTCGCCCTTGGGTGAGCGGCCATGCGCGACCACGTCTAGTCCCTCGGGGGACAGCGTCAGAACACCAGTGGCAACGGCCTCACGGGCGACGACCGGTTTCGAGCCGACATCTACGATACCTGTCCACGAGCCCTCCATAACCACACCAGACACCCCTCGGATGGCATTCTCCCTCTTCATAGGCTCGCAAGAGCGGCATTGGGATGAAATACCAACATGTGGATTGGACAGCATGGCGGAGGCGTTCCGTGACAGGGCCACCCCCGGGACGGTGCCGATCCTGATATCGGGCTTGGCGCACGACAGGCCCGCTACCGATGGCGTCAAGCTACAGGTGATCGACGACCTCTGCGTTGGCTGCTCGTACTGTCTGATGGCTTGCAAAGACGATGCACTAGTCGTCGAAGGGCTGTGCGAGGTCATCGAGCAGAACTGCACCGACTGCCTCCTTTGCCTGCTGTGGTGCCCGACGGGCGCCTTGGTGTACGCATGAGGTGGGGCAATGGGGAGATCGAAGGCCGTAGTGATCGGTGCGGGCATCGGGGGGTTATCATCAGCGGCCCGACTCGCGCAGACAGGAAAGTACGACGTCTCGGTCTATGAGAGGATGTCGTTCGCTGGAGGCCGCTTCACCCAACACGACCACGACGGATTCCAGATTCCCACTGGCGCGGTCCACATGATCCCACACGGGCGCAAGGGACCGTTCGCAGACCTCCTGTTGGGGAAGCGTGGCAAAGAAGGGCTGGATCTCGGGCGTCACGGCGTCGATTTCCTCCCGACGACCAAGTTCGCGTGCCAACTCAAGGACGGAGGGCTCCACGGCGCCAATTCCGTCTACGGGATCCTGCCTTGGTTCCCAATGAAGAACACGCTGAACCTGCCCCGGCTCCTCGCTAAGCGCGCTAAGCGACCCTGGGGGGATGAGGGCGAGGATGGGCGTACGTGGCTGAAACGCTTGTTCACGGATGACTTCATTGACTTCTTGGACGCGTTTTCCAACTTCGCCATCAGCCTGCGCTTCGACCAGATGCCCGCCTCGACGGTCGTCAGGATACTGCAGAACTCATTCTGGAGCGACAGGCCCCACATTCCCAAAGGTGGGTGCAAAGGGGTGATTGACGGATTGAGGGCCGATTTGAAGCAGCATGGGGCGCGGGTCAAGCTGTCGCACGAGATCACCGAGATTCTGCCTGGGAATGCGGAGGAGTCCACCAAGGGGAACCGGTTCTGCATAGGCGTGAGGCGCCGAGGCAGGGAAGCCCCGACCTGGATAGGTGCCGATGCGATCGTCCACAATGGCGGGCACCCCAACCTCCTGAGCTCCCTCTCTGACGACTTCGAGGTGGCAGAGGGCGTCCGCGAACAGGTCGCGAACACCCAGGCAGTCGGCGGAATCGGCTTCGTCTTCGACCTTGACGACGAGATTCCGCATCGCGACAGCGGGGTGACGATGCTGCCGAACCTCGACAGGGTCGGTGGCTACGTGATACCGACCTTCTCGGAGCCTGAGTTGGCTCCAGAGGGAAGACACATGATGATCACGCACCAGTACGTTCCCGACCCCAGCGTGAAGTCCGAGATTGCCAAGGGCAGGGAGGACCTGCACGAGGCGATACCCTGGCTCTCCGACCACGGCGAAGAGCTGTGCGTACACACCTACCACAGGAACTGGCCCTGCAACCGCGCCCCGCAGGGAGCGGAGCTCCCAGCTGACATCGGGGTCGAGGGCATCAGGCTCGTCGGGGATGGGGTGAAGGGGCATGGGTGGATGATGGTCGAGGGGATTGCAGCCAACGTTCCGAGCGCTGTTAGGGACGTCAGCAAGACGATGGATGCGGCCTAGTCAGCCGAGTCCGGCCTTCCAGAACTCACCGTCCACGCGTACTTCCTTCTTCCAGAGCGGTGCCTGCCCCTTCAGCTCGGAGATCAGCCAAGAGCAGGCGGCGAAGCCCTCCGTTCGATGTGCGGATCCCACGTGAATGCATACGATCGGCTCACCCGGTCCCACCGAGCCGGTTCGATGTGCCACCACCACGGAGCTGACTCCGAACCTATCGACAGCCTGCTCGGCAAGGCCCTCTAGAACCCCGGGGAGCATCTCCCCCCAAGCGTCGAACTCCAGTCGCTCGACGGTAACTCCGTCCTCTTGTCCCCGTGTCAGGCCGACGAAGCTGACGACGCTGCCGCAACCATCGGCGTCGACCATAGCTCGAAGCGCTTCGGGGTCGAGTGTGTCTTCGGCGACTTCCACGTGGACACTGTCGCTGCTGGACATGCTCTCGGTCCCTGAGCGCTGGCATTACTGCTTCAATCCGCCGCTTGCGAACCATTCGTTCAAGGCTGGCACCCTCCTCTTGCAATCGTGGACCGGCGAGGAGCAGGTGCTGATGAGGCCAACGCGAGGCGGCGAAGGGCCGAGGCCGAAGCGGAAGCCGCACGAAAGGCAGCAGAATTAGCGAAGCCGAAGCACATCCTGGGCGCTGGGCTGTCGGGGTTGTCCGCAGCAACCATCCTAGCCAGGGCTGGATGTGAGGTCCACGTGCACGAGATACGCAGCGACAGCGGGGCGCGGTTCGATGGCGACTTCCAGGGGATCGAGAACTGGACTAGCGGTGTGGACTTCTTCGACGAGATGCGTGAGTGGGGCTTCGACACGGAGGATTTCAAAGCGGATGCGTTCGGCGTCATCGACCTCGTCCACCCCGACGATGCAATCACCAACCCCAGAACAGACGGCGTCGCCTTCAGGATCGTACAGAGGGGGACTGATGGGCACACCATCGACCAGAGCTTCAAGCGGATGGCGGTGGAGGCGGGGGCCGAGATCCACTACGACACTCGAAGGGAGCCCGAGGACTGCCATATCGTCGCCGCAGGGCCCAAGGAGACTAGCGCGGTGGCATACGGTGAGATCTTCCACACCGACCACCCCAATCACGTCACCTTCCAACTCAACGACAAGCTGGCCCCTGGTGCCTACTCCTACCTCATCGTCATCGACGGCATCGGACTGATCTGCACGTGCCTGTGGCGCCAGCAGCGCAAGAGCAGCCGCCACCTCAACGAGACCATCGCTTGGTACGAGCAGCACTACGACCTCAACAGGAGGCCGATCAAGAGAGTGGGGGGCAAGGGCGACTTCGGGCTACCGACGAGGTACGTCCACGAGGGACGCTACTACGTCGGCGAGGCCGGCGGGCTGCAAGACTGCATGTGGGGCTTCGGAATGAGATACGCGATCACCAGCGGCGTGCTCGCCGCCAAGTCGATCCTAGGCGAGTGCAACTACGAAGCCGAGGTCCGCGGTCGCCTCCTCCCACTCGTCAGGACCAGCGCAATCAACCGCTTCCTGATGAATCGGGTCGGAGACCGCGGCTTCAAGATGGTTATCAACCACTGGATGCGCGACCAAGAGAAGAAGGGGGACGGGCTTGCCTTCATGCAGTGGCTGTACAAGCCGGGAATCGTCCGGAGCCTCCTCTGGCCGATGGCGAAACTGGGGATGCTCCGTCGCAAGCGGCTGGCCGACGGTAGGACCGTGCACCGCATGCCGTTCAGAAAGGCCCGGAAGAGGGACGTTTGGGAGCCGAGCGCTAGGGCTGTGGAAATAGGTGAGGAGTGGAGGGCGATCCAGCGAGGCGGGGGGAGACTGTCCTTCGGAGAATCGGATGCCTGAGGGCGCATCTCGCCTCCGTTTGGTTGATATGGCGTCCCTCGGTGGAATCTCCATGACATCGTGGCCTGAACTGGAGCCGATGGAGAACAACCTGGTGAACTACGGGGTCACCGACAACGGCATCGCCGTCATCGAGCTGTCCTCCGACTCGTCCGGAGAGCCCTGGACTGAGGGCAAAACCTCGGTCAACACCTACACCCATGCCATGATGCGGGACATCGACGAGGCCGTGCTACGCGCCCGCTTCGACGATGACGTCACTGTGATCATCCTCACCGGGCACGGGGAGAAGTTCTTCTCCGCGGGTGCGAGCATCAGTATGCTTGACTCCGTCACCCCCGGCTTCAAGTACTTCTTCTGCCTTCACGCCAACGAGACACTCAGCAGGCTCGAGCAGACCCCCAAGCTAGTCATAGCCGCCCTCAACGGCCACGCAGTCGGCGGTGGGCTCGAGATCGCGATGTCCGCCGACATTCGTATCGCCCGCAAGGACTCGGGGCAAGTCGGCCTGCCAGAGGTGTCATTGGGGGTGCTCGCCGGAACCGGTGGTACCGCTAGGCTCTCTCGCCTCGTCGGCAAGGCGAAGGCTATGGAGATCATGGTGACCGGCAGGAAGTTCTCGTACGAGGAGGCCAAGGACATGTCCCTGGTCCACGACATCTGGGATGGCAGCCTCGGGGATTTCCAACAGGACGTCATTGACTACGCTGGCCAGTTCACCCTCCCAATGGCAGCCAGCAAGGCGATTGGGAACATCAAGCGCAGCGTCCAGAGCGGGATGGAGATCCCGCTCGAGTACCACCTTGCGTTGGAGCGCGAGCTGCAGTCGGACCTGTTTCAGAGCTCGGATGCCAAGGAAGGCATAGCTGCCTACGTCGAGAAGAAGACGCCTCGCTTCAAGGGCGAGTGAGTGGGCACGCACTCTGCGGGTGCGGAGTGCAGACGCAACCTCTGATATACCGGCCCCTATTGCCCGTCACAATGGCAGAGACCGAGGTAGTGGAGAGTTATCCCACCAACTTCGAAGCGTGGATTCAGGAGTTCAACGAGTGGCAGACTCGGATTGGCTTCGACCCCTCGTGGCTGGGTGACTACCGCTTCGACATCAAGTTCGACTGGGACACCGCCGGAGGCGAGATCGAGTTCGGGGACTTCTTGGGGATGCCGAAGTGGGAGCGGCGGATGCAGATTCCCCAGCAGAACATCCGCGACGCCATTGTCAGCATGGTCAACGTCCAGGGCGATACCGAGTTCGCTAGCGTCGAGCAGCAGAATCACCTCCTTGCGTCCGCGCCCACTGAGTACGATCGGAAGTCAGCCCTCCGAATCATGTGCGAGGAGCAGCGCCACGGCTGGCAGATGGCCTACTTGTTGTGCGCCTTCTTCGGGGAGCAGGGGGTGCGCGAGGCAGCCAAGCTCCTGGAGCGCAATGCCCAGGATGGCACTAGGATACTCGGCTCGTTCAACGAACCGATCGACCACTGGCTGGACTTCTTCATGTTCACGCACTTCATCGACCGCGACGGCAAGTACCAGCTGAAGATGCTGAGCACTTCCTCGTTCAAGCCTCTTGCAGCGAGCATGGGGCCGATGCTCAAGGAGGAGTCCTTCCACCTGGGCACCGGGGCCAACGGGCTGCGCAGGGTAGTGAAGCAGGGGGTGATTCCCTGTGCGCTGATACAGAAGTACGTCAACAAGTGGGCTAGCACCGGTCTCGATCTGTTTGGCACCGACGACTCGAGCAGTGCCCAGTGGGCCTACGTCTACGGCATCAAGGGGAGATACGACGAGCGCGAGGCGGCAGTGGAGGCAGACCGGGAGCACTTGAACGAGGCCAGCAGAGAGCTGTACTTCCAGGAGTTGCGCGGCGAGATGAAGCGAATCAGCAAGGTTCGCAAGGAGGGCGAGCCGGATCTCCACATCCCCTCTGACAAGTTTCGCAGGGGAATCGGCAAGTATGCTGGGGAGATGTACACCGTCGAGGGCGAGCCCTTCGAGGGCAGCCAGGGGGAGTACGAGGCCTATCTCGCCTCGGTCCTGCCAAGCGAGGAGGAGGAGGAACAGCTCGTCAACGAATACATGCAGCAAGAGTGGATACAGTACCGCGAGTGGAAGGGAGACTGAATCCCTTGGGGGGGCTTCCATGCAGCATGTCGCTCTGACCTCGTTCGACAAAGAGCGTTGCAAGCCGTTCTTTGACCGCCTGACCGAGTACTTTCACCAACACCATCACTCGGAGGAGCAGGATGCCGTATCCTACGAGGAGCTGCTCTACCGCATCCGCAGGCCCTACACCCCGCAGATGCTCGACATGATTGACGAGTGGATGGGTCTCGAGCGCCGTGACTGGCGCGAGGATGCACAGAGGGAGGTGCTGCTCTCGCTCTACGCCATTCGCTACCCGGACACACTCCTGATCGAGAGTCTGACCGAAAAGGCGCGGTCGGACATCCGCAGGCTCTCAGCCTACCTGCACTTCACCCACCACACCTATTCCATCTGGGACGAGGACAGCCGGAAGGGACTGGGGAGGCTTGGAATCGAGATTCCAGACACTGAGCATGCCGACCCGTTTGTGTACGGGGCCTACGTCACCGCAATCGAGCTGCTCAAGGACGTTGCTCCCTTCACATGCTTCCTAGAGCACGACGTGCCCCGCCAGCGCCTGTTCCAGGCCGCGCTCGCGGCCTACGGGCGCGAGGCGTGAGCACGGCTTATTGCCGTCCGTCGGCTCGCGGTGGCATGGAGATTCGCACTGTGGCGGTCGTCGGTGCCGGGACGATGGGCGTGGGGATAGCGCAGGTCTGTGCCCAGACAGGATGGCAGACGCGCTTGTTCGATGCGTTTCCCGAAGCGCTCGTGCGCGGGATGAACGCGATCGAGGAGTTCTGGGACGGTGGGATAGAGCGGGGAAAGACCACTGCCGAGCAGAAGGCCGAGTGGACCGCCAACCTGAGTTCAACGGGTGCCCTGGCAGATGCCGTGGACGGAGCCGATCTGGTGGTCGAGGCTGTCCCCGAGCTGATTGAGCTCAAGCAGTCGACGTTCCAAGAGCTTGAGGGTCTAGCACCCAGTCATGCCATCCTCGCGACCAACACGTCAGGACTGCCAATCTCAGAGATCGCTGCAGCCACCGGTTGTCCTGATCGGGTCATCGGCATGCATTTCTTCAACCCGGTCCCACTGATGCGGCTTCTCGAGATAGTGCGCCACGATGGCGTCTCGGATGAGACCATCTCTGCAGCCGAGTCCATCGGCGAGGCGATGGGCAAGACCACCATCTTAGTCCGCGACGTCCCTGGCTTCGCGACCAGCCGCCTCGGCGTAGTGCTTGGAAACGAAGCGATACGGATGCTCGCCGACGGGGTGGCCTCGGCTAGCGACATCGACACAGCGATGCGCCTGGGATACCGTCACCCAATGGGCCCGCTCGAGCTCTCGGATTTGGTGGGACTGGACGTGCGCAGGGACATTCTGAATAGCCTAGCGGATGCGTTCCAGGACGAGGCATACAGGCCCCACCCGATGCTGGACGAACTAGTGGAGGCAGGGGATCTCGGGAGGAAGACCGGCAAGGGGATCTACGACTGAACCAACGGAGAGAAGGTCGAGAGATGAAGACTAACGATCTCAGCGTTAGTACTTGGACCAGCTCAGCCCCTCCGGGGAGAAGGCGCAGGATCCCTCGCAGGTGTCGTCTACGGTACCGGTGGTCAGGAAGTGGAAGGCCATGAGCCTGGCCATTGGAAGGCCACCGATCGAGTTGTGCGCTGGGTGAGGCTCCACCCCGTACGTGTTTCCCTCGGGTGCATGCTCGTAGCCCCCATCAAAGAAGACGCCCACTGAGCCAGCGTGCTCGTGACTCACAGTGCCCGCCAAGCCATACGGGGTAATGGTTGAGCTATCCAGGAGGGGGATGCCCCCGGTCCGCATCATCCTGCTTGAGGAGATGTTGGAGATCTGGAAGTCACCGATGGAGAACAGGGTCATCAACTCGAAGGGCGCGACCTCGCTGCCATAGCCGTCATTCATCAGGTAGAGGAAGGTATCAGTCTCGGTGGAGTCCCACAGGGACTGCAGCACCGACATGGCGATGGCCCTATCCATCTGGTCAGGGTATCCGAACTCGCTTGCGAAGCCCCAGTAGAACTGGTCGTACTGGGTGCAGCGCTCGATTATTTGCGAGAAGGCCGAGCCCCCCGCCCAAAGCACCCCCCTGTTCAGGTCCGGGGACAGCCCGATGACGGAGGGGCCCCTGAGGGCGCCATTGGAGTAGCCCGTGTACGTCGGGCTGGTGGTGTCGATGAGCTTCGTCCCGTTGAGATAGTACTCCGAGAGGTCCGAGCAGGCCCCCACGAATGTTCTGACCATCACCGCCTGGTTGACCATCGCCTGCTCGAGGCGCTCAGACTGGTGCTGGAAATACTGCATGTTCAGGACAGCGAACTCGATGCTGGTGAAGTCGTCAGAGGCCCAGCCGTAGAAGCTGGTTCCGAGCATGGCAACGTTGTTCTCGTTCGCCCACGCCCTGAGTCCAGTGGTATTTCCGTCCCCCAGGAAGCCATGCCCCCATATGGTGAGCGGGGCGGGCTCGCCGTACTCGGCCGCCGTGCTGGGGATGAGGAGCCAGAAGGGTATCTCCCGGTTCTCGACGAATATCGGGGTCCTGTCCTCTGCCCTCTGAATCAGTGCTGGAGGGTAGAACGACTCTGTGTACTGGGGGGCAGTGTAGGTCCCGGTAATCAGCCAGTGGCTCCTGTTGCCGTCTTCGAACACCTCCGAGTTGCTCTCCACCGTGCAACCCAGCCCATTCCCAGTCCTGTCCAGTGCGTCGTTCCTCATCGACAGCAGAGGCCCGATGATGGACTCGGTGGATGCGGTGTGGAACTGCCAGGCTGCCTGCAGGTCAGCGGTAGCCACGTTCGTGTTGGCGTCCGCCCAAGCGAAGAGCCCCTCGAACTGTGATCTCCGGCTCTCGATGTCAGGGGAATCGGTGATCACGCCATCCCGAAGGGCGGCGAATCCCTCGTTCGCAGAGATAGGCAAGCCGTGCGAGTCGGCCAGACCGGAGATCAGCACCGCGTAGCGGGTGTCGTGATCCAGGGACTTGATCGTCCTGATGTGAAGGATCGTCGGGCGGTCATCCTCGGAGCGGGCATCCAACTCGACCCAGTGGGCGATGAACTCGCCCGAATCCAGATTCAGCAGTTTGGTTGGGTGGTCGGATTCGAGGCTCTTGCCGATCGTGTACTGACCCGCTAGCTCAGAGACATCCGGCTCGGAGGAGAAGGCCGTCATGATCTGGGAGGAAGGGCTGACGCCGTCTATCTGGTTGATGATGGGTATCTCGACGACGGGAGAGAACGACGAGCCGGGGATCGAGTTCGGTGCGTAGTTCATCCTGACGCCAGTCACCGTGCTTTCATCCTCCTTGAGGAAGGCGTCCGAGGGGAATGGCAGCATGCAGTGTATTGGATTGGTGTTGTCGCAGCCATCCCTATGAGGAATCGAGGCGGTTTCTGGGGTGGGGGCTGCCCCGTCGTCGGAAGGGACTGGGGGGGTGCACGAGCCATCGTCGGCAGTTGCAACTGGATCGAAGTTGGACGCAGTAGAGTCAGTGCAACCCGAAATCTCCTGAGGTTCGTGGGTGACACTGGCAGTGCAGCCAGCGAGAAGCATCGTTGCGACTAGCAGGATCGAGGCGATCTTGGGGCCCGGTCCACTCATGTGCTGTCCGAAGGCGAACGGGTTATCAAACCCCTCGCGTGCTAACCGCATTGGACGCAGTAGACGCTTTCGGGCTGGCCGCCCTCAATGAATGTGGTGAACCATCCGAGGAAGCCCACGCCCTCCACATCGAGGGTGTAGAACCTCTCCGAAGTCAGAATTGTGTGCGCCTGGCCGGGAGAGAGGTATCCCGAGTAGGGCATGCCCGCCTCCTCGATTTGAGCATCGGCGCTGACAATGACCATCTTGTAGTCCACAGTCACATCGTTCTCCAGAAGGGCGTTGAAGAAGCGCATGGTCTGGTCGTAGGCGTCGTCGAAGCGCGCGAACCTGATGTCGTTGTCGTGCGTCCAAGTCCGTATCAGTAGGTCGGCGCTCGTCATCTCGTTGAAGTTGAGCCCATCCAGCGGGAAGTCAGCCAGAGTCGAGTTGAGGCCCCAAATCTCGTAGAAGTCGAAGGTGTTGTTCGAGACCAGCCCGCCGCTGCCATCGTTGAAAACGGCGATGTCCGCATCAGGGTAGTCATCCGAGGCCAGCGCCCCGTAGAACGGTGCTGGTAGCGATCCCGCGCTGGATCCGGTTACGAAGATGTGCGTGGCATCCGGGTAGTTATCGAGCATGTAGGCATAGGCTGTCTGAGCGTTCACGTGCCCATTGTGGTGTACCGCCCCACCGGAGTATTCGGTCACCGTATTGCCGATGAAGATGTCGCCCGTGCAGTAGGGTACGAACACGAAGGACCAGTCGGCCAGAGGGTTGTCCCTGTTGTTGAGGTTGAAGATCCCGCCGTTGTTCGAGTAGACCGAGGAGGCAGTGCTTGGGTTGTCCCAGTCCCCTACCGTGGTCTTGAAGGTCCCTCCTTCGAACTGGCAACTGTAGTTCTCCCAGCACCCGCCGCCGCCCTGGAAGTAGAGCACCACCCGAGACGGGTCAGCGTGCCTTGACCAGAACGAGTAGTTCGAGCCGTCCGAGCACTCGCAGTCACCACCAGGGTCGTGTCTGACCCAGTCGATTCCGTAGGACGACTCCCAAGGCGGGTAGAAGCAGGAGCCGTCGTCTTCGGTCGCTGCGGATTGGTAGTTGGTCGCTGCATCGTCCATGCAACCTATGATCTCGTTGATGTCCCACACGCCGTCTCCATCCGAATCAGCGTACTCGCAGGAGCCGTCATCCGTCGTGGCTGTGATGTCGAAATTCGTGGCAGATTCGTCTATGCACCCCAGAACGTCTGCATTGGGGTCATCGCTCGGCTCTGACACGCACCCTGAGAGCAGCATGCAGCCAACGAGGACTAGAGCGATTGAGGGTCGGTGACAACCACGCATGACGAAAGGGGGAAGGGCAGATTTATCAAGGTAGTTTATCGTTATTCCACGTTGGCTAGAGAGTCTTCGTCAGCATCCTGTGGAAGTGGTGGACCCCGGTCTCCCTGGTCGGGGAGTACCGGCCACGGTCGTAGGCTCCAGCACCGACGCCACGCTGGGTTGCCTCGACGATTTCCTGATCCTCGGCCTCGATCTTGTCCAAATCGCCCCCGGCTCCCTTGCCAAGCATCGATTTGTCGCCGACGAAGCCATGGTAGATGATGCGCGTTCGATTGACTGAGAGGGGGACTACGAGGTTGACCGATAGCCCCCAAGGGTAGAAGTTGAGCATCAACCCAGGGTAGAGCCAGTAGTAGTACGCCGCAACTCGCTCACCGTAGTCTGGCGTGGACTCTGGTAGGTCGAAGGCGGGATCTCCCTCGTTGGCGATGCCGATCTGGACCACGCCGCCATCGAACAGCTCGGTTCGATAGGAATCGTAGTCAAGCGCGTCGTGGAGGTCCGCGTGGACGTACGGTATGTGGAACCCCTCGAGGTAGTTATCGACGTACAGCGCCCAGTTAGCCTGGATCTCATACGTGCGATGACGCGATGGGTCGTGCTCGAAGTCCTCTATTGGAATCCATCCGAGCCTGTTCTGCAACTCTGCTATGCAGCCCTCGAAGCCGATTGGATCGGTACCGGTGAACACGATCCCCTTCCACCTGTGAACGGGGAATTGGGCTAGGTCGTCAGATGGGCTGGGGAATCCCTCTACACCTTCGAACTCGGGCATGTTCCTGAAGCAGCCGTCCAAGCCGAAGGTGCGGCCATGGTATGGGCATCGAAGAGTCTGGGCCGAGCACGGCACACCAGCGATCAGCATGCCCCTGTGGGTGCATACGTTCGAGATGCAGCGAACGCCCCCGTCCGTGGTCATGAGCATCGGCTCGCCCACCAGGGCCCCCATGTGGTCAAGCGGCAAGACATTCATCTCGGCGAGCTGGCTCTCGTGACCGGCGTAGTGCCATGACTCGGAGAAAGTCGCGAGCAGTTCCGAGAACAGCTCATCATCAGTGTAGTAGCGCGATGGCAGCGTCTGCGCCTTGCGGATATCCGGTTTGATCAAGGGGGACAAGGGGAACGCCGCGCTAGCCCTCGACGCAATCCAATGTAGCCATTTCTACGCTGGACATGTGGTCGACGAAGCGCTTGACCCTGTCGTCGTTCACCCCAAGATCACCAACCCCCAGCCTCGACTTGGAGTAGACTTGGAGGACTGCGTCCCCCTCGTCGCAGAACCCGTAGACGACGAAGTCGTCCGGAAATCTCCATAATAGGGACCTGAATACCGCATGGGTCTGCTCTGGCCACTCTCCGATGATTTCAGTCCTTGGCTCTGAGTCGACCCAAGACCCAACCTCCCCCATTACAATCCCTAGGCTCGAATCGAATCTCAACTCCGTGAGACCCTCCCCTCGGTGGGGATCAGGGCCGATCATGGTGCAGTTCTTCGAGTTGTCGGGGCACGAGGTTGGGAAGGCACTAGGCTTGATCGGTACGTCGGGCGCCATCACCTGAATAGAAGCCACAGCAATTAGGTAGATTGCGACGAGACCTCCGGAGAATGCAGCAGCGCGCCTTCTGTCGGTCATGACTCACCTTCGGCTACGATGACCCTAGCCGCCCTGAGTACGCGGTCGTGGAACGTGTAACCCTGTTCGATGACTTCGATGACGCTGCCTGGCTGTGACCCCTCCGGTCCTGGAACAGTGGCGATAGCCTCCATGCAAGTTGGATCGAAAGGCTTTCCAGCGGCCTCGATCAGACTCGCGCCCTCCGCTTCGAGGGCGGAACTGATGCCATCGAGGGTCATTCTTACGCCCTCGATGACTGACTCGGCCCCGTTTTCCCCCTCCTCGGCGGACTCTAGGGCTTTGCTGAGGCTGTCGACCATCGGCAGCAGTCGCCTGGCTAGTGAGGCACCACCATACCTGATTGCCTCTGAGCGGTCCCTAGCGGCCCTCTGACGCGCATTGGCGACCTCGGCGTTGGCGTATTGGATCTCCTTCTCGAGCTCGGCCAATCGCCCCTCCAAATCGGCATCCTCGACATCCTCGGCCTCAGGGGCCTCATCCGAACCCTCCTCTGACACGGACGTGGGTTCGAAGCACCACTCAAGAATCCGATGGTCGGAGTCAGTCTGCGTAGAAGTATTCGCCAGCTGCCTTCTGCTCGCGGTCCTTGCGGCTCGACGGCTTGTTGATGCGGGGGCGGTGGGACTCCAGATCACGACGGAAGGTGACGTCGACGTCTGACAGGAAGAGATTCATCCCCTCACGCAGGGAAAGGGGGCCCACGGCGTGGCCGTGCTTGCCGCCCTCCCCCTGGAAGACCAGAAGGGAGTCGCTGACGATATCGATGAAGTAAGTGTCGTGGTCAATCACCATGGCAGCCTTCTCGTTGCTCTCCATAGTCCTCCGGATCGCCTTCGCCGCCTCCATCCTAGCATTGGCGTCAAGAAACGCGCTAGGCTCGTCGAACAGGTAAAGGTCGGCCTCCTTACCGAGGCAAATCGCGATGCTAACGGCTTGCATCTCGCCACCTGAGAGCTTCTTGGCCCTGAGCTCGAGCAACTGGTCGACCTGCAGTGTACGGATGACTTGGGTGTGGAACTCGCCTGACCTCCAAGAGACGCCGATCTCGCTGTCCAGCCACTCCATCACCGTTCCCTCGAAGTCGGTGCTGACATGCTGTGGCTTGTAGGAGACTTCGGAGTCCATGGTGCACCATCCCTGATCTGGTTCCATTTCGCCGGCGATCATCCTCACCATGGTCGTCTTCCCAGTCGAATTGGGGCCGACGACGCCGACCACCTCCGCGGACCTCACTTGCCCCTCACCGGTCGTGAGCTCGAACTCGCCGAGTGTCTTCTCCATGTCCCCCCAACGAAGCATCGCCTGACCGAGCCCCTCGCCCCTCACTCGGCCCTTCAGGAACTGGATGGGCTTGTCTCGGATGCGGATGTTCTCTTCGGGGAGGAAACCATCCAGATAGGCGTTGATCGCGGTTCTGGTCGATCTTGCGGGAGTGAAAATCCCGTAGGCAGCTCGCTCGCCGTAGACGATGTGGACCAGGTCGCAGAGGACGTCCAGGATAGCGAGGTCGTGCTCGACAACGATTGCCCTCTTGCCTCGCTCGGCGAGATCCTGGATTATGCGGACGATTCGCATCCTCTCGTGGATGTCGAGGTAGGACGAGGGCTCGTCGAAGAAGTAGACGTCGGCCTCCTTCAGCAAGGTGGCGCATATGGCGACCCTCTGTAGCTCCCCGCCCGAGAGTGACTGGAGGTCGCGATCGAGGATGTGTTCGATAGTGAGCGCTTCGGCGTATGATGCCGCCTCACCGCGTTCGTCAACTCTCTCCAGCAGCTCCTTGACCAATCCGTCGAATATATCGGGCAGCTTGTCGACGTACTGCGGCTTGACGGCCACGGTGGCTTGCTCCTCGGAGACCAGTGCGAGGTAGTCCCTCAGCTCGCCCCTAGGGAACGAAGGCAGAATCTCCTCCCAAGCCTTCGAGCTCGAGGTCCAGTCCCCCAGATTGGGCCTGATGGTCCCGGAAAGGAGGTTGATTGCCGTGGACTTCCCCATCCCATTAGGTCCCAAGACCCCGACCACCCTCTCCTCTCGAGGTGCTGGGAGGCGGAATAGGCGGAAGCCGTTCTCGCCATAGCGATGGATCATCTCCCCTTCCAGCTCACCTGGGAGATTTGTGATTATGAGAGCGTCGAAGGGACACTTGTTGACGCAGATGCCGCAGCCAATGCACAGTGGCTCTGAGACGATCGGCTTGCCGGTGTCGTCGTCGAACACTATGCACTCTATGCCGTTGCGGACTGGGGGGCAGAAGGCCCAGCATTCCGCGTTGCACTTCTTAGGTTGGCAACGATCCTCGAGAAGAACGGCCACCCTCATGCTTCTTTCCCCCTGCGTTTCGCTCAATACATCTTCCATGCGGCTTCCCGGAGGCAGCCGCTTTTCGCTCAGAGGCCGAGGAACCGGAACCTCACATACACGTATGCTGCCAATAGCATCTTCTCGGTCTTCGACAGCTGGACTCTCGCAGTGAACACATCGCCATCGCGCTTGATGATCTTCTTCATGATCGACTGATAGAAGAATGTCATCGCCGCAGGAGAGTAGCGGGACGATTTGTCGAGCAGGGGGAGCAGCTTGAACGCCCGCTCTCTGTAGCCGTCTGCACGCTCAAGGTACTCCTTGACGAACGGGGTCCATCCGGGGTGGTCCATCAGCGCCTTTCCACTCTTGACGTCCTCCTCGGTGATGCCCCAGCGGGCGAGGTCCTCGAGGGGCAGGTAGATTCTGTCACGCTCAGCGTCCTCGGCGACGTCGCGGATGATGTTGACCAGTTGCATAAACACGCCCCAGGACTCCGCGGACTCGCGCGCTCGTGGGTCGTCGTAGCCGTAGATCTCTATGCAGACCAGCCCCACTGTCGAAGCTACCCTGTAGCAGTAAGAATAGAGGTCCTCGAAGGTTTGGTACCTATTTCGGTGGAAGTCGTTCTCCATCCCGCTGATCATGTCGTCCAGGAGCTGGCGGTGGATGCCAAACGTCCTCACAGTATCCTTGATTGCGATGAAGATCGGGTCGGTGGAGGTTATGTCCCCATAGGCCGTTGACAGTTTCTTCCTGTAGTAGAAGAGCTGTGACATCTTGTCGTTGTAGGTCGATCGGTCGAGAACCGGCTTCCCGGGGCTGAGGCGCTCGATCTTGGCTCGGTAATCCACTGACTCCGGATCGTCTGAGGAGCCTCCGGGGAAGACGTCTACGTAGTCCCCATCGGCGATGTCGTCGGCCCTCCGGCAGAATGCGTAGTAAGCCATGATGGCACGACGCTCCGTTTCTGGTAGATACTTGAACGAGTGGTAGAAGTTGCCGGCCTCCCTCCGGGTCAGCTCCTCGCAGTACTCGTAGGCCGTTTCGATCATGTGGTCGGGGACGTCGGGTTCGGTCCAGATGGCGGCATCGATGTGCCTGAACGGGTTGACCAGTTCCCCCCGTGAGCCGATGACGCCCATGAAGAGGGCCCCCTCGCGCACTGCCTCGAGCGCGGTGATGCTGATGGCGTGTGCAGCTTCCTTGGTCATGTCAACTGCGGCCCTGATCCTGTCGATGGGTTGGTCGGCATCGTCGAAATCGCCGACGTAGGGGCTCCGCTGAAGCCCGTCATCGGGCATGTCGGCGACCCGGGTGTCCTGACTCTGTGCCATAGCGTTCCCGAAATCGGGCGGCAACGCGTTCCACTTGAATGTCTCCCGAGTGCGATTGCGGGGAGCGTCGAATTTCTGACTAGCCCATCAGACGGACTCGCGCTAGACGTTGCGATTGGAGTCAAGGAGCTTCTGACTTCGTCGGACAGAGGGCAGGGCAAGGAGGGTTCTTCTCCTCAGTCGCTTGATTTCAGGCCGCATGACCTTGATGCGCCTCTCAGAGTCCAGGACGTTCTGATCGCGCAGAAGCGCCAGCGTTAGTTGGCCAATGAGCACCGGCATCATGCACGCTCCGCGCAATCGGAATTGCCCGTGGGGCAGCAGGCCGATGTACTCGACCGCGGAATCCAGGTGAGCGGATGCTTTGTCGATGTAGCCATCGAACAAAGTTCGGAAACGGTCGATGGACCCCGATTCGAGCAGGTCGCGCGGTGACAAGCCGTGCTCGGACAGCGCTTCGCTCGGCAGATAGCAACGTCCCAATCGGAGATCCTCCGGGACATCGCGCAGGATGTTGATCAGTTGCAGCGCCTTACCGAACCTCACACCAGTCTCGTACAACTGCGCCTTGGTTTCGGCATCGGCCTCGAACAGGTGCTCTAGGGACATGTGGGTCCAGAACTCGCCGACGCTACCAGCGACACGATAGGTGTAATCGTCGAGTTCCTCATCTTTAGCGAGCGCGATGATGGCTTCGCCGCTGGCGTCTGCGAAGCGTCTTAGATCGAGGCTCTGACCGCTGATGATGATGTCGAGGCAGTGTCGTATGCGCTGTTGATCGACGGAGGGGAACCGCTTGATGCAGTCCACGGACGAGGTGATGCTATCCAGTAGCTTCGCTTCGTCGGGGTTGCTCTGGAGACGGGCCAGGGTGGAGAGGTCGGGCAGCGTGGTAGAGCGCTCCTGAATCCGTTCGTTGAACTGCTCAAGAGCCTGCAGTCGCTGGTCAGACGGGCCGTCCTCCGAATCAGCGATAGTGTCGGATGTGCGGGCCAGAAGGTAGAGCAAGCCGACCTGGGGCCGGATGCCGGAAGGCAGTTCCTTGAGGGTGAGGTAGAACGAGCGCGACGTCCCTTCCAGAATCGAGTCGAGTTCGGGGTCTAACAGCTCGGGCATGAAACCACTACCTCGGCCACGCGGGTGGCTCACTCCTAAGACTCTCGCAGGCCCGCTTCGACCAGCACGCCAAGCAGGACCTCTCCGATTTTGGAAGGGTCCCTCGCGATATGTATTCCAGCTGCCTGGAAGGCAGCGAACTTCTCCTCAGCGGTCCCTTTCCCGCCCGAGATGATGGCACCAGCATGACCCATCCGCTTGCCTGGGGGGGCAGTGGCCCCGGCTACGAAGCCGATCAGTGGCTTGGAGAAATTGTCAGCGGCCCACAGGGCGGCATCCTCCTCGGCCGTGCCTCCGATCTCCCCGATCATGACAACGGCCTCTGTCTCTGAGTCCTGCTCGAAAGCAGCGAGGCAGTCGATGAAACCGGTCCCCGTAACCGGGTCGCCGCCGATTCCGACGCAGGTGGTCTGACCCTCGCCCACGCCCATCGTCTGGGCCACAGCCTCGTAGGTGAGCGTGCCAGACCTGGAGATGATGCCGATGCGCCCCTTAGCGTGGATGTATCCGGGCATGATGCCTACCTTGCAGCCACCGCTCTCGCCTGGGCTGATGATGCCAGGACAGTTGGGTCCGATGAGCCTGACTCCAGGCCTCTGATCGATGTGGGCAACCACCCGCACCATGTCCAGTGTGGGGATGCCCTCGCTGATGCAGATGACCAGGCCACCGCCGTTGAGCTCGTGGAAGGAGTCGGCGGCCTCCGTGATAGCAGAAGCGGCGAACCTGGCGGGCACGTAGATGACGCTGGCCTCCGCGCCGGTCTCGGAGATCGCCTCGGACATGGTGTCGTAGACGGGGACGGAGCGTCCCGGGAAGTCGACCGACTGGCCGCCCTTCCCCGGTGTGACCCCCCCGACGATGTCCGTGCCGTACTCGATCATCCTGGTGGCGTGGAACGTTCCCTGGCTGCCCGTGATTCCCTGCACCAGGACCTTGCTGTTCTCGTGGACCCATATGCTCATTGGGACGCACCTCCGATGAGCTTGACGATCGCCGCTCCCGCCTCCGAGAGAGTGCTTACTGTGACGACGTCCAAGTCGCAGTCGTCGAGGATTTGCTTGCCCTCCGAGTGGTTCGTTCCCGAGAAGCGAACTACGAGGGGGACGTTGAGGCCGATTTCATCGGACGCCTCTATGATGCTGCGAGCGACCATGTCGCATCGGATGATGCCGCCGAAGACGTTGACCAGGATCCCATCCAGACGGGGGTCCTCGAGAATGATCCCGAAGGCGGCGGTGATCGATTCGCGGTCCGCTCCGCCGCCGATGTCGAGGAAGTTCGCCGGTTCGCCGCCGCAGAGCTTGATGACGTCCATCGTGGCCATAGCGAGGCCGGCGCCGTTGACCAAGCAGCCTATGTTGCCTTCCAGGTCGACGTACGAGAGTCCGTGCTCGTGTGCTCGGATCTCGATGTCGGACTCCTCCGAGAGGTCACGCAAATCGGCGCGCCAAGGATGCCTGAATGAGGCGTTGTCATCGAAGCTGATCTTCGCGTCGAGAGCGACCATCGTGCCGTCCTCGGTCCTGACCAGCGGATTGATCTCGATCATCGAGCAGTCCCTGTCGACGAATATCGATGCGAGCGCCCCTATCATCTCGACGAAGGATGCGTGAGCCGGTCCCGAGAGGCCCAACGAGTCTGCCAGCATGCCCTTCTGCTCGTCCTGCAGACCATCCAACGGGTCGATCCAAGCCTTGTGGATTGCCTCGGGATTGGTCTCGGCAACCTCCTCTAGGTCCACGCCACCCTCGGTGGAGGCCATGATGAGGATCGAGGCCTCTTCGCGGTCGATGAGCAGGGCCAGGTAGTACTCGTGCGCGATGGCGCAGCCGGCCTCGACGTAGAGGTTGCTGACGAGCTTGCCGGATGGGCCGGTCTGTTTGGTCACCAGCTTGTGCCCGAGGATGTTCGAGGCGTACTCCTCGACGTCCTCGCGGGAGTACGCTACCTTCACCCCACCCTCCATGGCCATATCCCCCAAGTCGGGGTGGTACAGGTTTCCCTTGCCACGCCCGCCGGCGTGAATCTGGCTCTTGACGGCGACCACCTTCGAGCCCAGCGAGTCATAGGCCGCGAGCGCCTGCTCGACGGTAGTGCAGTGCACGCCTTCCTGGACTGCGACCCCTACTTCCCTGAACAGGGCCTTGGCCTGGTACTCGTGGATGTTCATGCGACTCGGCCACTCGCACCACATCCTTGAACGATGCGCCCGGTCAGTTCCCTGACGAAAATCGCGAAGTGATGAAAGGGGGGACTACGTCCGTCTTGCCATGGATGTGGTCGTACTCGCAGGCGGGTTCGGGACCAGGCTTCGGCCGTGGACGGACAGTATGCCCAAACCCCTGCTCCCTATTCTCGACAAGTCGATGATCGAGCACGTCGTGGCGGTCCTACCCGAGTCCCTGGTTGACCGGGTCCTGATTGCCGCTGGTTACGGGATAGACCAGATGCGCGAGTACTTCTCGACGCTTAGCCTGCCATACGAGATGGTTATTGTGGAGGAAACTGAGCCTCTCGGAACTGGGGGCGCCATAGCGAACTGCAAGGATCACCTGTCCGGTGGGACCTTCTGCGTAATCAACGGCGACCTGATCACGAGCCTCCGAGTCGAGGAGATGCTCGAGGCTCACATCGCGAACGAGGGGGTTGCGACAATCTCTCTCTGGGAGGTGGAGGATCCATCGAGGTTCGGAGTCGCTGACTTCGACCCCGAGGAAGGCAAGATAAGGCGCTTCCAGGAAAAGCCGCCCAGGGAGGAGGCCTACTCTAACCTCATCAATGCAGGGACCTACATCCTGGAACCTGATATCTTCAAGCTCATGCCCGAAGGAGCCCACAGCATAGAACGGGACGTCTACGAGGACCTCGCAGAGATCGGGGGTCTCAACGGGTTCCCATTCGAGGGGTGGTTCGTCGATGCTGGCACCTCGGCCTCGTACATCGAAGCAGCTCAGGTGTGCATCGCCAACGATCGCTTCAGCAGCGGGACGGTCGAAGGCGACTCGTGGTTCGGCGGGGACACCGACATCGGGGGCGAAGTGTCCGGCAGTGTCATCGGCGCGGGCACGGGCATAGGCGAAGGGGCGTCTGTGCGCAATTCGGTGGTGCTCGGTGGTGCCACCATTGGTGAGGGTGCCAAGGTCGACCGCTGCCTCGTCGGCCAGGGATCCAGCATCGCCGAGGGAGCTGTTCTGGCTGACACCATAGTGGGACACGGCGAACGCTTCGGATGAATCTGCGCCGTCAGCGTCAAAGCAGCCCGACCACTCGCGTAAACGTGAGCGACTGCATCGTCGTTGTCAATTTCAAGACCTATCGGAGCGCGCATGGTGCCTCCGCGGAGGCTCTGGCACGAGCCATGGCTGGTATCGAGACCGAGGCGAGGCTGGTGGCCGCCGTTTCGTCCGTTGACCTCGCTGCCGTTGTGGAAGCGGCTCCGGGAATCGAAGTCTGGTGCCAGCACCTCGACCCCATCCAATTCGGCTCGAACACCGGTTGGGTCCACCCAGCCACGGCCATCGAGCGTGGCGCTTCGGGCACGCTGATCAACCACGCCGAGCACAAGGTCAGCCACGAGCACGTGGCCGCATTGCTCGAGCAGGTCCCAGATGGCTTCAGCGTGTGCGCTTGCGCCGCCGATGTCGACGAGGCGAGGTCCCTGGCCGCGCTCGAACCGACATTCGTTGCTGTCGAACCCCCCGAGCTGATTGGTGGGGAGGTCTCGGTGACCAGTGCGGACCCGGGGATTGTCAGCGGCACCGCAGCGGCCGTCAGGGAGGTCTCCCAATCCGTTGGGATCCTGTGCGGTGCCGGGGTGAAGACCGGGGGCGATGTCGCCAAGGCCATCGAGTTGGGGACCTCCGGAGTGCTGCTCGCTAGCGGGGTCACCAAGGCAGACGACCCGCGAGCCGCATTGCACGACCTTGTCTCGGAACTCTGAGCAAGGATGGTCGGGGCCACCAGGAAGGGCTTCGTATCCGACCACAGCCCTTTTGTCTTTGTCGGCAATCGGGGGTCGGTTACCATGGGCGACGACAAGGACGGGAAACTCAATAGAATTGGCAAGAAGAAGTACAACGAGGAGCTATTCAGGCTCCAGCTCGACCTAATCAAACTGCAGGAGTGGGTCAAGGCGGAGGGGCTCAAGGTCGTCGTGATCTTCGAGGGCCGCGACGCAGCGGGCAAGGGCGGCGTCATCAAGCGCATAACCCAATACCTGAACCCGCGCGTCGCGCGGGTCGCCGCGCTACCAGCACCAACTGACAGACAGAAGACCGAGTGGTACTTCCAGCGCTACGTCAACCACCTGCCGGCGGCCGGGGAGATCGTGCTGTTCGATCGCAGCTGGTACAACCGCTCCGGAGTGGAGCGTGTGATGGGCTTCTGCACTGAAGACGAGTTCCGCGACTTCATGCGGTCCTGCCCGAATTTCGAGAGGATGCTGATCAGGTCGGGGACGATCCTGATCAAGTACTGGTTCTCGGTGTCAGACGACGAGCAGCTCAAGAGGTTCAAGGCCAGGCTCGACGAGCCGCACAAGCGCTGGAAGCTGAGTCCGATGGACCTGGAGTCTCTGACCCGGTGGGAGGAATACTCGGAAGCGAAGGACATCATGTTCGCGCATACCGACACCAAGCAGGCCCCCTGGTACGTGGTCAACTCGGATATCAAGCGCCACGCCCACCTCAACTGCATCAGCCACTTCCTATCGATGGTCCCGCACGAGGACCTGACGCCATCGCCGATCGAGCTGCCCGAGCGCAAGCAGGCCAAGGGCTACGTACGACCGCCGATGTCCGAGCAGACCTTCGTACCGAACCATCACGAGTCGCTCATGGACTGAGGAAATGGAACGGGAGCCGGTCAATCTCTCAGAGGCCCTTTCGTCCTTCCAAACGCTTTGGAGCCCGCGCATCATTGCGCAGATGAACGACTACGACGTCCGCATCGCGCATGTCGAGGGCGAGCACGTCTGGCATGCGCACGAGGACACAGACGAGTTCTTCCTCGTTCTCGGGGGGGAGTTCAACATCGCAATGCGCAGTGACGATGGCGAGGAGCGGGTCGTGAGGCTGCAAGAGGGCGACACCTACGTGGTTCCCAAGGGTGTTTCCCATAGGCCATCCTCACCCGGGGCATCGATTCTGATGTTCGAGCCTACGGGGACCATGTCAACCGGTGACAGCGGAGGGGGAGACATCCCCGAGGGCGTGGACAAGACCACTGGCCACAAGCTCAACTATTGATTTGGCAGGCGTATTGGGCGCCCCGTGGCTACAATGTGCTCGTGGAGGTCAGCGACTTCCGGTGGATAAGTCCGAGCACGGCGGGGGCGAGAACCATGCTGGCCAGAAGCGAGAGGGCGATCATGATGGCGCAGAACAGCCCGAAGGTCGAGAAGAAGCCCATCTTGGACTGGTTGATCACCATGAACCCGGCGATGTCCGATACCGCGGAGCCAAACAGCGCGAGGCCCGAAGCGCTGCCCACGGCTGCCAGTGAGAGGTGGGGCGTCGCCCCATTCTCGCGCTCCTCGCGGTACCTCTCTATGACGTGTATGACGTAGTCTATGCCCACTCCGAGGGACATTGCTGCGATTGCCACGGTGACCATGTTGAGCCCGTATCCGGCCAGTTCGACCAACGCGTACAGCCAGACGATTGCGACGAAGATGGGGCCGGTGGTCACTGTAGCGATGAAGAAGGGCAGGGTGCCCCAGAGGACAGAGAGGACAAGAGCGAGGACTGCGAAGAAGACCGCGTAACCCGTTCCCAGCATGAGATAGGTGATCACCGCCGTAACCGCGACTGTCGACCCCACTCTGCGAGCGAAGTCAGCGCGGTCCCGCATCTCCTCCTCCCATCGCTGCCTCGCCGAGGTCTCCTCCCGGAAGCCCCACCACAGGGTGATTGTGCAGAGCACCACGCCCAGAAGCAGGGTGCCCTGCATCTCTTCCTGCATCGAGTCAGCGGCGACGAACCTGACGACGGGCTCGCCGGTCGGGATCGCCCAAGTGACCGGGTACTCCTCGTCGGCCGAGGAGATCTCGCCGCGCATTCTGAGGGAGTTCCGCGCAAGCTCCTGCAACGGTGCCATGTCCTCCTCCAGTTGATCCAGGGACGGCCCGACCAAAGCGAACTGTTCGGGGCTGGAGATGCCGAAGGTGATTGAGGCGCGAGGGTAGTGCGGGGTCTCGCCGAGTACAGTGAGCCAAGGGCTTTCGTAGTCCAGCTCCTCGGCTGCTTGGATGTACTCAGCGGCTATGGAAGGTGGCATTGAGGGGTAGCCGCCACTCTTGGGGACCCCCCTGGTCAGCACGAAGCCGTATAGGAATACCAGGCACTCCCTGTCATCCAGGGAAGGCAGGCCTAGGAAATCCTTGTCGCAGCCGACTCCCCCCTCACTTGCGGATGGGTCCCAACCCGCCTCTACGAAGGGGGTTATGTTCCATGCCATCGCGGCCTTGGCGAAGACTAGTATCTCGTCTATGGCTCGCAGCTCTACCTCTCCCGTCGGAAGGCGAGAAATCTGGTCCGGGTCCTCCGGTCCGTGAGAGTTCACGTTGATACGGAGCTCTCCGAAGGCGGCTATCACCTTGGGATTCGCCATGTCGCCCTCGATCAGAATGGAGCCTGGCTCGCCCTCGTCGCTGAAGCGCTCGTTGACCAGGCTAATCCCCACCGCTAGGTCGGAATCGCCCTCGATGAAATCCTCGACCTGGAAGTCTCCCTCTAGAGAGAGCATCATCGGAACGGCCACCGCGGTGATCAAGATGGTCAGCACGGCGACCACCGGGGCGTATCTCGCTGAATTGGTCGTGACCGCGGCCAGCCACGTCTTCGGAATCATGTGCACCAGACCCTCCTTCTCCTCCTGCAACTTCCCCCTTGACTCCATCCACTGGTCGAAGTCGTAGCGGGCCAGCGGGACCCAAAGGCCGGTGAGGATGAATGCGGACAGCACCCCGAGACCGGCTTCTATGCCAAAGGAGCGCAGGGCGGCAATGCTCGAGGTCATGTTGGCCATGAACGCGACTATGGTGGTGGTCGAGGTCAGCAGGATAGCACGGCCGACTCTGGTGACAGCGGTGTGAGCAGACCGCTCGGGACTGGCTCCCCCCCTTCTCTCCTCCTTGTACCTGTGCAGCGCGTGTAGGCTGTCGTCTATGCCAAGAGCCAGGACCAGAATCGGCAGGAGATTGGAGAACTGTGAGCGGAATATCACTTCCATCCCCGATCTCTGCCCCAATATTATCGTCCATCCGATCAGGCCCTGCATCCAAATCAACGACAGTACCAGGCCGACTGACACGATGGCCACATCGGACGCCCTCCTCAGACTGAGCCACAGCAGCATAGTGACAACCAAAGCCATTATCGCAATCAGAAAGGCGCTCGACAGCAGCTCGCGGTTGATCTCGACGTTGACGCCCTCAGCTAGCATCAGAGTGACGACCATGTCATCAGTGGCTCTCAGGTCCTCCTCGAGGGCCAGATAGAGCCATTCCATCGAGCAGAGTTCCTCGCCCGCCAGAGCTCTCTGGCGACACTGCTCGACCGAGTTGTGGATTGGTTTGGTCTCAAGTGTGACTCCGTCCCACTCATATCCGAAATCCGAACTGGAGTTCAACCACGAGAATGACCAGCCGTTTCTCTGCATGGCCTCTCTTTCGAAGTTGATGAGCAGCCACGCAGAAGACGCCGACCAACGCCCAGGGCCCCATTCCTCGGCAGTGATGGTTCCGTCCGCGAGGAGTTGGTGGTCGTAAGGTCCGAACACAGTGCTTGATTGGTCCGGGGTGAATCCTCGATCCTGGGACAGGAGCCTGAGGAAGGCGCCTGAACTGTGATTGGCCAGCCTGTGTGCGGCTAGGTCGATGTGAGACTGAGTGAGGTTCTCGTCGTCGAATGACAGGCACTCGAGGACGTCGCAGTCGACCCAGTCGGTTGGCGGCGGTGCCATGGTCAATGTCTTGGGGTCGATCCTGGGGCTAGTCAAGGCTGATTGACCCGACATGAATGCCCTAAAGTCGGTTGCGAGGTCGAGTATGCCCACCACAGGCTCACCGGTGATCTGGGATGCGAACGAGAGATAGAACTCGGAGATCTCGTGCTGCCTCAGGTACTCGGCCTTGGCGTCGATCTCCCTCAGCACGGTGAGGTTGAGTATCCCGCCCACGGGGTTGGTCGCGCCTAGGCCGTCACCGGTATAGTCGGCTATCATCACGACGTCGGAGTCCGGCGCGCCGAAGTAATTCGGGTCTCGCAGGTATATCCCGAAGGCCTCAATCCCGCCGGCTGAGGAGAATTCCTCCATGAGGACATCGTTGGCTTCGAGCTCCGGTGACTCTAGGTCGTAGGACTCAATGTCGATTGGGCTGAATGCAGCCGATAGCCCTGGGAGCATCAGCAGAGTGATGACGAATACGAAGGGATGGGCCTGCTTGCTCCTGGGGACAAGGAAGTCCGCGACATGGGCGAAATCCCTCATAGCGCGGTCCCGCGCGAGGGGGTATTTCACTGGTTGCGTACGGATCACAGGCCACTGTCCCTGAGACTCTCGAGCGCCTCTCGTTGGGACTTGCTGAGTTTGTCTGGCTCGGCGAGCGTGAACTCGATGTCGAGCGGCCCTCCGGCGTGACCGTGGCCCTGCAGCCTCCTTCGATCACCGATGCGAGTCCCCTCGGGAACGTCGATCTGCACTCTCTTTCCTGCAGGCGTCCTGATCCTGACCTTGCCTCCCAGAAGCAGTGTCGTGATGGGTACGGTCACCTCCTGGATGAGCCTGCCGTCCTCCCAGCGACGTCCCTCGTCGGCGTCGAGCCTGAGCGTGATCAGCAAGTCCCCGGACTCTCCCTCGGGGTGCTCGTGGCCCATGCCCTTGAGGCGCAGCAGCTGCCCGTGCTCGGCGTCAGGCGGGACCTTGACCGTCAGCGTGCTGCCCTTGGTTTGGACTCCGGTGCCATTGCAGGCCGCGCAGCGCTTGGAGGTCCCGAAGCTGGAGCCACTGCACTTGGCGCACCTCCTCATGCGGCGGTGGCTGAACCTGACCTCGGTGCCGCTGACAGCTTGCTCCAGAGTGATATCCAGCCCTGCCTCTATGTCGGCCCCTCGTGTCGGCTGCACCGGCTGTGAACGCTGAGGGGGGTGCTGCTCGAAACGGACGTCGAAGCCGGGGGTAGCGGTGGCTCCTCGCCCGCCCATGAACTGGGAGAGGATGTCGCCGAGGTCAACCCCGCCGAAGCCGCCACCGAAGGACGGGCCCCCCCTCCCGCCCCGGAACATTTCCTCCATGCGACTACGCTGGTCGTGCTCGCTGCGGGCTTCGGCGGTGCCGATGGCCTCGTAGGCGGCCTGTATCGCTTTGAAGCGCTCCTCTGCCGCCGCATCGTCGGGATTCCTGTCGGGGTGGTACTGCCGAGCCAACTTGCGGTACGCGCGCTTGATCTCGGCGTCGGTTGCGTCCCTAGAGACGCCGACCACGCGGTACGGGTCCTCGGCCATCGAATCTGTCCGGCAGGGGCGTGCCTTCAATCTGATGAGCGAGGGATATGTGCCGATGCGCTAATCACGAGGTCTGGATTCGAGGTGCCATGGGCGTGGGGTGGGCGGTCTTCCGCAACTACGTCGAGCATGCCAAGGAGATCTTCGGTGACATCACCGACTATCCCCGCTTCTTCCTGATGCCCCCCTCGGCCATGGTCGAGGCCGACGGGAGCGGGGGCAACGTCGTCACCCTGCTGGCGCCCGACGAGCACATCGACCACGAGGTCGAGATGGTGATTCGGCTCGGGGAAGACCTCGATCCCGTCGAGATGTGCGTCGGCATCGACACGACCAACAGAACTCGGCAGGGCCTCGCGAAGGAGAAGGGGTGGCCATGGCTCGAGGGGAAGGGGTTCCGAGGCTCGGGGGTGCTTGGCACCTGGGCGGCGTGGGACAACAGGGCAGTGGAGATTGGCCTCTCTCTGAACGGCGATACCAAGCAGCAGGCATCGACCGACCTGATGGTGCACTCGGTGGATTCGATCCTGGGGCATCTGAGTGGGTGGTACGACCTCTCTCCCGGCGACCTGGTGTGGACTGGTACACCGGAGGGCGTGGGGCCGATGCACCCTGGAGATGTCATCGAGGCGTGGATGAGGAACTCTGACGGCGATACGGTCAGCGTGCTCAACGCCGTCTGCGAGTAGGACAAACATTCAGTATCACCGCCCCTGGTGTGCATCCATGGACGGAGGCACCCGTCGCATCACGGGAACCCGGCTGATCGACCACGATGGCGCTGTCCAGCAGGGTGACTTCCTGCTGCACCCGGACGGCTCCGTGTCTCCCAGCAAGGGTGACGAGGACGTGGTCGAGAGCATCGACGGCTCGATGCGTCTGGCCACGCGATCCTTCCAGAACTGGCACACTCACCTCGGTATGGTCCTCAACAAGTCGATGGGGGAGGCCCTCCCGCTAATGGAGTGGCTCGAGACCTCGATCTTCCCGGTCGAGAAGAACCTGACCGCCGAGTTCGTGGAGGCAGGCACGAGGGCCGCGGCCGCGGAGATGATCGCCACGGGGACCACCTTTGTATGCGACATGTACTACCACCCAGACGTAGTCGGCCATACGCTCTCAAAGAGCGGGGTTAGGGGGATCGTCTGCGGGCCCATCACAGAATTCCCGACTCCCTCCTACCCCGAGGGGCCGGGACAGGCCCTCAGCACGATGGAGCGCCTGATCGCCGAGGGCACGCCTCGCCCGGAGAGAGTCGATTACGGCATCGGCACCCACTCTGTCTACACCTGCTCCGAGGAGACCCTGAAGAAAGCCTCCGAGATCTCCCGGGACACCGGCTGCACCCTGAGCATCCACACCTCGGAGACCAGGGAGGAGGTGGCGGACTGCCATGCCGAGCACGGCATGTACCCGATCGAGTACCTCGACTCGATCGACTACTTCACAGAGGGCACGGTCTGCGCGCACTGCGGCTGGGTCACCAAGAAGGAGATGCGCATCCTCGCTGGCCACCACGCCCACGCAGTCCACTGCCCCGTCAGCAACCAGAAGCTGGCGTGCGGAGGCACGATGTCCTATCCCGCGATGAGGGAGGCGGGGGTCGACGTGCGTCTGGGCACCGACGGGGCGGCGAGCAACAACGCCCTGGACATGCGCGCTGAGGCCAAGGCCGCCAGCCTGGTCCAGCGCCACGACCACTGGGATGCGAGGATCCTCGACCCGTCCGAGACCTGGAGGCTTGCCACTAACGGTTCGACCGACTGGGTCACTTGGGACCTTGACGACATCAGGATGCGGCCTTGGGGCCGTGGTGGCAGGAGGCTCCTCGCCAACCTGATCTACTCCGGTGGCAGGGTGCTCGACGTCTTCGTCGGTGGCGAGGCGCTGCGGCGGGATGGCACCACCCTAACTATCGATGAGCGCGCCGCTGCGATCACACTCGAGGATGCGGTCACAGAGTACTACGCGAATCTCTGACTCAATGGGTTCGGAAATGCTCAATACTCAAACCACAAGTCAGCATCGTGGATTCAAGCGAGTCCGGTTTCCCAACGAAGCTTGCCTCTGCGTTGGATGCCATCGGCAACACGCCGATCGTCCAACTCCAGAAAATCGTTCCCGATGGCTGTGCTGACGTATATGTGAAGCTGGAGTCATTCAACCCTACCGGGTCGAAGAAGGACAGGATGGCCCTCTCCATGATAGAGGGCGCAGAGAGGAGGGGGGAGCTCCGCCCTGGAATGACGGTGGTCGAGTATAGTGGCGGCAGCACGGGCTCCTCTCTCGCTTTCATCTGCGCTGTCAAGGGCTACCATTTCCACGTCATCTCGGCAGATCCCTTCGGTAGGGAGAAGCTCGACACGATGAGCGCCTTCGGGGCTAATCTCGAGGTCATGGATAGTCCCGAAGGGAAGATCACGGCCGAGGTGGTCCGGGGGATGATTGACCGTGCAGCCGAATTGGCCGAGGATGAGGACTACTTCTTCACTGACCAGCTGAACAATGACGACGTCATCCCAGGATTCGAGAGGATGGGGGACGAGATTATCGAGCAGATTGGTGGGCCCATCGATGCCTTCTGCGATTCAGTAGGCACCGCCGGATCGCTTCTAGGGGTCAGGGAGGCATTCCACAAGGCGGGCCAGAACACGAAGATAGTCGCCCTCGAACCAGCTTCATCCCCGATCATGACCGAGGGGCGGAGGGGAGGGCACAAGGTCGAGGGCATTGGGCTCGGATTCATCGTGCCCCACTTAGAGGGCGAGCCCTACGATGAGGCACGGGCCATAGAAGAGAGCGTGGCGCGTGAGACGGCGGTTCGTCTGGCTCGCGAGGAGGGCATCTTCGCCGGCACATCGAGTGGGATGAATGTGGCGGGTGCCCTCGAGCTGGCCGCCGAATTGGGGCCGGGCAAGACTGTCGTGGCGATTGCCGTCGATACAGGTTTGAAGTACCTCTCAGAAGGGTTGTTCTCTTAGTGAGCTCTCGTGGACGCATGTGAACCGATCCGACGAGGTCGGCTTGAGTTGTGGCTCAGAAGATCTTGGCTGCGGTGAGGGTAGGGAAGATGATGCCCCCGAGTACCACGGTGCGGGGCGGAGTCGAGTGATTAATAGGGGAGCCATTTCCACGAAAAGTCATGGAATGCAACATTGATGCCAGGGGCCAGTACGTTCGAATGATGCTGGGGATTTTTGCGATCATCGGCGCACTCCCATTCGTCCTTGTCACGGTTTACGGGGTGCTCGACCCACTGATCGGCTGGACTGTCGTAGCAGGTCTGGTCGCCGCCGGCGCGTTCGGAATCTTCGAAGGATGGTCAGGTTGGTGTATATTCCGCGCAATGGGAATCAGGACATCGTTGTGAATGAGGTCATTCGTCCCCTAAGTGTAGATATCCTGACACGAATAGGGCAAACGCCGCTATCATACCTGGCGCCGCAGGAGCAGGTTCCAAGTATCCATAACCTAAATCGGAGCCTGCAAGGTAAACTAGTGCGAAACTAAGGATATTTACTCCTGCAATCGTCATTGCAAGAATTGCCTGAGGCCTCCCTTCGATAAATTGGCCAGAAACTAAACAAATAATTGCGATCATGAGGATGTTTGCAGCCCACGCTCTCTCATAGAAAACATCGTAATCAGTGTAATCAGCACCCCATGCAGCTTCAGCTGATGATCCTCCATTAGTGTAAGTCCACAATCCAAGGATTGTGAATATGGCACCCACGCCTGTCAACCACCACTTTGGCGGCATGAATCGTTTTATTGCATCCATTTCACTCACCCTCCGATGAGTCGGACGACCCCTCATATGCAACACAAGGAGTTAGCGCAACAAGGCCAATAAAACATAGAATCATGAAAAATTCAGCCGGCCCCTCTGAAGGTGCTCCTTCTGCCACGGTCCAGAGATATTGGGAGATTAACAAAGCAACCGCTGCCATTACACCACCATGCCAAGGACGCATCGGCCCTACCTCCTTGCCCATTACGGCCGTCAGTAGGAACACCAGAACCCCGATTACACCCACTGCTAGACCGCCCTGTGCGATTGTCTGCTGGGAAGAGTCTAG
>JAYZFV010000033.1:0-2823 GCA_036336595.1 Thermoplasmatota archaeon
GTCAACTTCTCGTGGTTCTTCTCCAACGGCATGAGTCCGTCCTATGCAGTCATCGGAAGGGTATGCCGTAGGATTTGGGCCATCGCGATGCGTGATGTGTATGGATTGGAAGCGGACTCAAAATCGAGTCGCCTGCGTTATCACATCCAAGGGAGCGGTAGGTCCCTACACGCGCAGGACATTACCTACAACGACTACAGGAGCCTGTTGCAGGCCATGTACGCACTCGCTGACAATGCTAACTCGCTTCACACAAACAGTCGCGATGAAGCGTACGGCACACCAACAGAGGATACTGTCAGGGACGCGCAGGCGATGCAGATGATTCTCAACCTCGAGTACGGACTTCTGGCCTCTGAGAATCCTTGGCAAGGCAGCTTCTTCATCGAGCAGCTGACTGATACAGTTGAGGAGCAGGTGCTGCAGATACTGGACGAGATGAACGCTCGCGGTGGCGTTCTGGGAGCCATAGAGACCGGGTACCAGAGGGGCCGTATCCAAGACGAGGGGATGCTCTACGAGTCGAGTAAGATGAGTGGTGAGATGCCGATTGTAGGAGTCAACACCTTCATCGACGAAGACGCAAGCAAGCTCTCCGCGGATGCAGCCGAGGAGTTCGACGTCGCAGTCACCCGCTCGGACGACGACGAGCGCCAAATGGTGGTAGATCGAAATCGTGCCTTCATCGAAGCACACGCAGCCGAGTCGGCCGATTGCCTAGACAAGCTCAGACAGGTCGCCGAGGAGGGAGGGAACATGTTCGAGTGTATCATGGAAATAGTCGACCATGTCACTCTGGGACAGATCACCGAGGTCCTGTTCGAGACCCAGGGCCGCTTCCGGCGCGACCTGTGATTACGGCTCACTCAGTTGGGTTGGGGTCATTCTCACGGTACTGGTCAAGCCACTCGCCGAGGAGATTGCCTCTGTTCTCGGGGCCCCATCTGAACTGGTTTGGATCCCCGTTGGAAATCGACAGCATGTGATTCGTCAGGTTTGCCATCACCCTGACTGGCCACTTCTCATCGCGTAGGAAACGGGCGACTGCTTCCGCAGCGCCCTCCTTCCCCAAAAGAAATGGGAACATTTCAACGCAATCGAATTCGATCTCGTCATCCCTAATCCAAGCGTAATCCGCATCAATCTCAGGAGTCTGGTCGGTGTCAATAGGCTAGTTGTCTCAGACCTTGGATACCGCATCGACGTAGGCGCAGTGCTCGCAGAACCCCCCTGATGCGGGCGGCTCGTCGAGATCAAGACATGCCTTCGCCCCGATGACTAGGGCCTCGACCCAGTCAAAGTCGATACGCTCACCCTCGATGACGATGTTGTCGTCGGCGGTGTCGATCTCGATGATGGTGACGGGTTTCAGAGGGATGCCGCGCGGGTTATCCTCAGGCCCCCCGCTGAGCAGCGAGTCAGCGGCGTTGTTGCCGTTCTCGTATACGAAGAAGCCGCGTGTGGAGACCGGACAACCCAATTCCTTCAGGAGCCATTGGTATATCGCCATCTGACGGACGTAGCCCCCCTTGTAGATGTCCTCTAAGAACATCTCCTTGGTGATCTCGGTGTTGATGGCAGTGGACTTGTAGTCGACTACGAACCACTCCTCGTCGGCTCCCTCGCCGGACTTCCAGATGTCATCGACCGCCCCAAAGAGTTCGAGGTCGTGCTTGCTCGTTCTGACGCCCTTGAAGTTCTCGCGCCACGCATCCATCATATGGTGGTCCAGTGGGACCATGTGGCCCAGCCCGTGGTCTGTCATGTACGGGTGCGGGGTTCCGGCGGCACGGTGCTTGTCGAACTCCTTCTTGAGCAGGATGTCGACCTGTGTGTTGAGCAGGAATCCTGGCAATCCCGGTGGTTCCATCCCCGCCACGCGGTCGATCCAGAAGCAGCGAGGGCAGCTGTGGAACTTCTCCAGCTTGGTTCGGCTGAGGGGGAATGGGTCCGGGGCCTTGTCGGTGCCGTACATCGATCTCTCAGTCGATCGGCGGCCCCACTTCTTGCGCTCCTTGGTTACCACGGCATCTTGTCTGTTCGAGGTGTTATCAACCCATCCCCGACTCTGTTCACAAGAACCCATAGGGCTGGTCCGGTGGTCCGGGCAGCGGGAGTGTGTTGGTTGGGTCGGCCTGCTCAGGAGCACTGCCAATATCGAAGAAGTCGTGTAGTTTGGTCTGGACGCCATCTCCGGTGGCCAGTAGTCCTGAGTCGAGCACCCATGCGAGCGTGTGCTCGGGGAGTTCGATGACCCTGACCCAGACTGTGGGCGGGAGTTTGGACGGGCAGCAGGGGTTGACGTGTATCATCTCCACCGAAGAGGCGCTTTCCTCGTCGACATAGACTCCGCGCTCGATTGTGAATGGTAGCCTGTCCTCATCCTTGCCTATCATCGCCAAGGGGAAGCAGAACCATCCCTCATCCCTGTCCTGAGGCGCCGAGCACATCTCGATGACGAATCCTGATTCGAGGGCCTGCTCGGCCATCTGCGACTCCTTTAGGACGTGTCTCAATCCCGTCGACAGTGGCAGAGGGGCGGGCTGCTCGATCTCGTCGTGGGTCCTTCCATAGTGGAATGCTGTGCGGTCGATGTCGCCGAAGTTGGGGTCATCGACATCCGGGACCAGAGTCACTGTCCAGGTGAGTTTTGCTGTTGGGTCTCTGTCCATGTTATCCTCTCCAAGTTGTCAGTTCTGCCAGCAATCATCGACCGTTTCGCGCACTCGTTCAAGCCCCCAAAAGAAGTCATGTTCGTCAGAGAATATGAACCTCCCAAGCGGACTGTGTGCTCGGCAAGTGGCGGTACTTCAACGTGCTGTC
>JAYZFV010000034.1:0-58395 GCA_036336595.1 Thermoplasmatota archaeon
GACTGCTTCGAACCAAACATAGACCCTCTTGGAGTTCCACTCGTCGCCGTCAAGTGGCAGGGTGATGCCCCAGTCGATGTCTCTAGTCACCGCTCGGGGGCGTAAACCCATTTCTAGCCAGTTCTTCGTCATAGCCCTAACGTTTGGCTTCCAAACACCCTGCCTCTCAGAGGCATGTGCTTCTAGCGATGCTTGGAACTCATCCAAGAGCAAGAAGTAGTGATCGGTGTCTCTGATTTCGATTTTGGCATCAGGATTCAACTTTGACATTGGATTAACGAGTTCGTGGGCTTCGTAGGTAGCTCCGCAGGAGTCGCACTGATCTCCTCTGGCGCCTTCATCCCCGCATACCGGGCAATCTCCCTCGACATATCGGTCAGGGAGAAACCTTACACTTCCCTCCGATCCAACGGAGCAATACTGCTGCATCGTCTTGCGTTCTAGGAAATTGGCCTCAAGCAGCTTGCTGAAGACCTCCCGCACGATGTCCTTGTGCATCGGGTCGGAAGTCCTGTTGTAGAGTGCTCCGCCGAATTCAATCCCCCGGGGATCCACGGGATTGACCCACGAACACCCTAAATCAGCCAAAGCCTTGGAGTTGACCGAGTGGTAGGTGTCTACTACCTCCTGTGGGAGAATTCCCATCTCCTCGGCAGTAATAGTGATTGGAGTACCGTGCTCGTCCGACCCACTGCACATCAGGACCTTACGTCCGCGAGCTCTTTCGTATCGGTACTGAATGTCTGCGGGGAGGCAGTTGCCAGCGACGTGGCCCAGATGAAGCGGACCGTTTGCATAGGGCCATGCCATGAATATTGATACGTAACTCATCCCGACAACCACTTTCTCCCCCGTCAAGTTAGATATTTATGTCATGTTCGCCCGGAAGTACATGGAGCCAAGCGCAGTGAATAGCCGTATGGGTACTTTCACGACACCCTATCGGACTCCGAGGGGCATCAGAATTGATTGATTACACGATGATCGTCGCATACGCAGTGCTGGCGCTGAGCGCTTCGTTTCTCTGCAGCATTCTAGAAGCTGTTTTACTATCAGCGTCGCACGGACACATCGCTGCTCTCAGAGACACTCATCGTAAAGTCAGTCAGACTTGGACTGCTTGGAAAGAGGACCCTGAGCGCCCTCTCACAGCCATTCTCACACTCAACACCGCTGCTCATACAATCGGGGCTCTCGGGGTTGGTGCAGAGGTCGAGAACCAATTCGGTGGTGGGCAGGTCATAATCCTCGCTTCAGCCGTACTCACGTTGGCCATACTGCTGCTCAGCGAGATTCTGCCCAAGACCATCGGAGCACTCTACTGGCGCAGACTAACGATCCCCTCGTACCACATCCTTAGGGTTATGATGGTGCTCCTATGGGTCATCGTAAAGCCAATCGAGCTGATTCGCTCCTTGCTGCCTCGCGTAGAATCAGCAACTGTTACGCGCAATGAGCTCTCAGTACTTGCTGACATCGCAGAGGAATCGGATGTAATAGAGGAAGACGAGGAGACCGTTATTCAAAATCTTCTGAAGCTTAGGGAGATCAAGGTGAGCGCCATAATGACTCCCAGGGTAGTCATGACGACCGTCGCTTCGACCGAAACCGTCGGTGAGGTTCTGGAGAAGATTCCCATCATGATTCACGGAAGGATGCCCGTTACTGGCGATAGTGTTGACGAAGTTAGGGGGCTCGTTCTCAGGAGCGAGATTCTTAGGAGGGCTGCAGACGATGACTTCACTAAGACCATGGCTGAAATCTCCAGAGTTGCACAAACCTGCAGTACAGAGGACTCGGTGGACAGGGCGCTTGACATACTACTGGAGAACAAGGAACAGATATTGGTGGCCAAGGACGAGTTTGGAGGCACTGCAGGACTGGTAACAATGGAGGACATTATCGAGACTCTTCTTGGCGTCGAAATCGTGGACGAGTCCGACCAAGACGCAATCGACGATGGGGTCCTTCACGAGGATATGAGGGAACTAGCCAAGATTCGCTATGACTTTGAAGTCGAGTGAGGATGAGAATCCTATTCGGTTCCATCGGTAGAGGTGGCCTCACTGGCTTCCTTGTCTTGCAGCCAGCCCCTCTCTGCAGAGTAGTCACCCAGTTGCTCCAGCCTTTTCAGCCACCCCTTGGCTTCGGCAGTCTTGGTAGTCCTCACCAACCAGACACCGCCAAAGAGCGTATCCCATAGCCCCATGTTATCCCTCTTGAAACGGTAGAATAGGTAGTCCACCATTGATGGAAAAAGAAGGGCCAGTCCTATACCGAGAAGAACCTGCCCGCTGGTTTCCCCGATGTCCTGAATGGAAGTGGCAACCATAAGGACGCCCACCAACACGACAACGAATGTCAGGCCCTTAATCAGTAGATAGTAGGGATTGGGCGCGATACCTTTGGAATTGACATAAGCCGTCCTGCTGATCCAGTTTCCCACAGTCCTGCCCGTAGAGCGGGGCATGAAACCCAAGTTGAACAACATCAAGAGCAAGCCTAGGATAATGAAATAGGTGAAGTCTGCATAGACTCCCCAAGCGTTGATTGCAAGAATTGGGATACACCACCCATAAGAAACTGCGAAGTCCGAGCCTCTACGGATGAGGCGCTGACCACTGGTTACCTCTTCGAACCCATCTGGTAGCGTTTTGACCTCCCTGGCTCTCCTCGCCCTTGGGGTGCGGGCCTTCCTCTCACGTCTTCGAGACCTCGGCTTCTTCTTGGGGGCCTCATGCACTGGCTCGGGTTCAAGGACCGTGGTTGGAGGGGGCGTGGGGGCAGCTGGTGGTGCCTCCTGGACGCCTTCTCCAGATCGAATCTTGTCAGCCTTCTCCAGCAAGCCCATCAATCAACCCCCATACCTTTCCGCCACTCGTTTGTACAGTTCGAAATCGGGTGATTCTACGAAGTTGTGCATGACGGTGTCGGGCAGGTCGCCAAGGAGGTCGTTAATCATCCCGAAGAAACGAACGCGGGAATCGTCATCCGTATGCTGTGGATCCCTACCCACCTGCTGGAATAGAACAAATGACTCTGACTCGATGAAACTGTTCGTGAACTCATCCGGCATCTCACCTAAGAGGCTGTTAATGACGACGAAAAATCGATAGAATTCCTCATCAGCGGTTCTGAAGCTCTGAATCGCGACGACGAACTCGTCGAAGTCGAGCGTTCCAGAGTCATCGAGGTCGGCCTTGTCGAAAAAAGACTTGAGGGAATTGAGGTCTAGATTGGACAGAGTCTCGCTGGAAATGCCTGTGGCGTCGGAGACTCTGACAACGAAATCCTCGTCATCCATGGCCTCTAGGAATTCAGAAAAAGACATCTCGGTGCCCTCTTCGGGTACGGAGATCAACTCAACCGTCGGCTTGATAGAGCGAAGATCGTGCTGCTCCTTCTTCCTCAGGATGATGATCTCCCGGTCTAGCTCGGAGCCGAATCGGTCAGAGAACCTATCCATCAGGCTGCCCGACTTACCCGAAGCAATCCGATCTATTTGCCCGTATATGCCGTCCCTTGACGCAGTGCCGATTCTGGGGTCGGAAGTCTTCCTATTTTCCCAGACAGACTTGAAGTCCGAGGCTGAAGCCTGCTGATTGGGTATCGGAGGGTCGCCCAAGGAATTGGCTGCATCTAGGAGATCCGCATCACCGCTCAACTCCTGTGGGAAGCCAAACTTGGGGGGTGGGGGGTGTAGGGGGGAATCGAGCGGCGGAGGCGGCATCACCAATCCAGGGGGCGGTGGCGGCAATGCGAAATCGTCACCATCGGAGTCGGATTCAATGCTGTCTAGAGCATCAACCATGCCATGCTTCCGGAGTCCTCCACTATTCAATATTCTGTGGTTGCGGGAACGCCGAGCATCGATTATTGCTGCGTTACTTCTGCCCAGCCCTTCAGTGAAAGGAATGTGGCCATGGCCTCGCTCACCTCAAAGAGGTCCCCCGCGTTGCCCTCGATCCTCTCCCCTGCTACTTCTGCAGTGGCATCGTCGATGAGTATCCTGACCGTCATTTGATTTTGCTGACTGAAAACCACGGACTCATTCATGGGATCGAACCTGTTGCTTGTGCTGGGATCCAGCCTATGCAAAGGAAACTCCGTGACCCTGAGGCCGGACTTTCCATGTAGGCTGCCCACCCATCGAATAACTCTCTTAGTGTCAACCGTGACCGCCTCGTCTGTCTCACCAGCACTTCCCATGACTACTGAGGCATCACCCTTGACCAGCTCCCAGAATATTGGAGTGCACGTCTCGCCGAAAACCAACAGTGCCCTATCATCCCGCAGGCGACTGACTCGTTCCGGTGACTCAGCCAGTTCGGCGAGCTCCAATATCCTCGCCTTGCCGGAAGATCTAATCTGGCTTCGCGGTAATCTGGCCCTTGTCTTAAGTATCTCATGGAGCCTCTCGAGGATGATTTTCCTATCCGGTCCCTTCTCTGAGATGACTCTGAGCTGTCCCAACACGGAATCCATACCCAATCTGGCCCTATTTCCCCAACTCACGTCTGGTCCTTCCAGAGCAGATTGGACGTCGATCCCCTCCCCTCGGATGTAATTCACAATCTCCCTCCTTGCGTTGGAATCGAGGTGAAGCAGATTCGGATCCCTCACGTGAATGTGAAATCCCCGGTGTCCGGAGAATGTAGTTTGGACGTATTCCTCCCTGAATCCGAACTCTGGGTGCAGAAATTCTGACCATAGCCTCCAGGCCTGATGCTGAATGGTATCAATCATGGCGGGAAAATCAGTATCCGACACACCCGGAAGGTGATCCCCATCGAGATCGAAGATGAGATCGGCCCCCAGCCAGCCCTTCTCCGACATCTTCCTGTTCGAAGGTCGCTGGTAGTAGGCTGTGCTGTGGAAGCAAGAGTGTGGGGCACGATTCTGGAGGTAGTGAAGCAGCTCGGTTTTGCTTTGAAAAGCTCTGTGCCTATCTGGAGGGGCCCCGCCCCAGGGAACGAACATCCACTCCCTGGATTTCAGTCTAGGTGGGGTCCAGAGCGAAGCAGAATCGAGCGAACCGTAGTACTCAGAGAAACGCAACGCGAAGCGGCTCCAACCACCTGCCATGGATTAGCAAGAGTCGGGTGGGACATAAGTTTTCAATCAGCCCAGTTGGAGTCCCGTGACTGATTTTCCCTCAGTCGCTGATCCTGCTCCCGTAGCCTCGACATAGGCCTCCCAGCAGACATACTCGTTGTCCATTACGATTGCCTCGGCGAAAGTTAGGGCCTGTCCAGTGATAGCGCAAACCGGTCCAAGTTGTCCCGATGCAGTGGACAACTTGCTTGGATCAGGCATGGCATGGCCTGCTACGCTTGATTCTTCATCCTTGCGAACCAAGTTTCTCCATGCAAACTCATTTCAACTCGATGGCCGGCGAGGAGCCGTGTCAGTCGAACCATTGCTAGTTAGAATCGGGCATTCACCTGACCCTGATGACGCGTTCATGTTCTTTGCACTGACTTCAGGGGCAATAGAGACTCCAGGACGTGTGTACGAACATTCCCTCGTCGATATCGACACTCTGAATCGAGAGGCCTTGAAGAGCACCTACGAGGTCTCCGCAGTTAGCATTCGCTCGTTTCCGGATATCTCAGAGGAATACGCCCTGATGAACTGCGGCGCCTCCATGGGCGAGGGATATGGGCCGATGGTCATCTCCAATAATCCAATGACTGAGCAAGAGGCCAGTGAGAGGACAATTGCAATCCCCGGCTTTAGCACCAGTGCCTTCCTCGCACTGAGGCTGGCACTAGGAGAGGTGAGTGTAGTCGAAGTCCCCTTCGACGAGATTCTACCGGGTGTGGTCTGTGGGAAGTACGACGTCGGTGTGATCATCCATGAGGGGCAGCTGACGTGGAAGGATGATGGCGTGCATCTCCTTCTAGACCTCGGTATGTGGTGGAACCAAACAACGGGGCTGCCTTTGCCGCTTGGAGGGAACGTCGTCAGAAAGGACCTGGGCGATAAAGTCTGTAGGGAAATCACGAGGGATGTCAGAGCGAGCATTAAACACGGCCTGGATAACCCAACGAGGGCTCTTGAGTTCGCACGTCAGTGGGGCAGGGGAATCGATGAAAGCACCAACAAGGAGTTCGTATCGATGTATGTGAACGAGCGTTCTCTCGATTATGGCCATGAGGGCCGCGAGGCGATCAGACTATTCTTGGAGAGGGGACAAGAAATCGGCCTAGTTAGGGAAGACATTGTTGTTCGGGAAATTCAATTCATAGGGTACGATGATTAGTATGGGAGGCAGGAAACCGGATATCAGTGAGTTCGACTCAGTCGACCCCGCCCCCCCCAGTGGGGAGGTTAGTATTTCCTCCTTGAGGGAGATCCTGTGCGATGAGGAAGGGCGAATGTTCCTGAGAATGAGGGCCCTTTTCGCTTTGAGGAACATCGGTGGACAGGATGCCATCGACTCTTTGGCGGCTGCTTTCAATTCCGCCTCTGCCCTACTCAAGCACGAAGTCGCCTACGTCATGGGTCAGATGCAAGATGGTCATGCAGTGCATCACCTGATAGAGCGACTAGAGGACAAGGACGAGGATGTAATGGTCAGGCATGAGGCGGCAGAAGCCCTAGGTGCGATAGGGGACATGACTGCTTTGGCTACACTGGAGAGGTTCAAGGAGGACCCAGAGGAAGTTGTGGCTGATTCCTGCGAAGTTGCCATCGACCTCCTCGAGTGGATATCGAGCGAACGTCTCGACTACTAGGGCTAGTCAAAGTTGAACCACGTTGGTCCTTCTTCCAAACCACATACTTCCCTAAGAAAGTACGACAAGCCCGAGATGCTTCTGCTATCTAGAACGTTGCTGACCTCACGCTCGAAGTAGGATTCCATCCTTTCACTGGTAAAACCGAGCCTCGCGGCTGCTGCGCCGATGACCGCGGCCCTGACTTTGGAGTCGCTCTCGAAAAGGGAGTATTGTTCCACCATGTCATCATGTGCCTCCCGCACAAGTTCGATAGGTGAGTCCCTCCTAGCAGCGAAAACTCCGAACACCATGGGCAATCCGGTCCGGTTGGTCCACTCTGCGCCTAGATCTAGTTGCACCAAACCAGGATCATGGCGAGCGGCAGAAAGGGCTCGGTCACCAATGAGCAAAGCCCCGTCGCAATCCCTCAGCATCGTCTCTATGTCAGGTCCCATCTCCACCAATTTGGGATCCAGAGTATACCCTTCGAGGAGCCATTTGAGCAGGGATTGAGAGGTTGAGGAGTCAGATGGTAGTGCGATATCCCTCATTGATTCGATCGGCCTGTTGCCGAAGAGAAGGACAGAGCCGACGTTCCCTTTGCTGACGATGCCGAGATCGGGTATCAGGTGCATCTCATCGGCGTGCAATGCGTAGTCTGCAGTAGGAATGGGGGCTGTCAGGCAGTCCCTCCTAAGGAGATGGCCGGTTAGCCACGCGGGGGGGGCAGGGAGTACCTCCCATCGACCGCCTAGGGATGAGAAGACGGGGTCGCAATTGACGAATGCGACCCGACCTAGAACACGCCTCCACGACATGGAGCACTACACCTGGTCGGCAATCGGAAGGGGCAGGTTGGATCGATTCATGGCATCGAAGAACTCGAGGGATGTATACGTCGAGTTTCTCTTAATCGGGACTAGGCCCGATGCAAGCACTAACTGAGCGATCTCCTCCCTGCTGTAATCCAACCTAGTCGTACTACCCGCCTCATGCATAATCTCCTCATGTCCCACTGTTCCATCAATGTCGTCAGCACCAGAGTTGATTGCAATAGAAGCCACGTGGTCACCTATGTTCATTCTGTAAGCTTTGATGTGTGGTATGTTGTCCAAGAGTATCCTAGATGTTGCAATCACCCTTATGACCTCGTTTGCCGAAGCCAGTTGGGCTTCAGGAAGGCGTGTTTTGTCGGGAAGATATGGGTACGGTACGAAACACTGGAAACCGCCGGAGCCATCCTGTTGCACCCTCAAACGATCGAGGTGGATAATGCGGTCCTCGACGGTTTCTATGGTGCCGAAAAGCATGGTGCAGTTTGTTGGTATTCCTATTGAATGAGCGGTTCCGTGAATTTCCAGATACTCCTTCGAAAGTTCCTTTCCACGGCAGATTCGGTCTCTGACCGAGTCTACCAAGATCTCAGCGCCTCCCCCGGGCAATGAGTCCAACCCTGCGTCTTTCAGAAGTTCCAAAGTCTTCCTGATGGGCAACCCGGATCTCTTAGAGATGTGCTTGATCTCAACAGAAGTGAGTGACTTGATGTGAATTTCTGGAAACCGCGCCTTGATTGATTGGAATAGATTGGCGTAGTGCTCTACTGTCCACTGAGGATGCAGCCCACCGACAGCGTGTACCTCATCTATGGAGTTGCCGTAAGGCTCGATGCGGGAAACGAATTCTTCTGGTGAGAGAGCATAGGATTCGCTATGTCGAGGGCCCTTTCTAAACGCGCAGAACCTACAGGCCAACGTGCAGATATTCGTGGTGTTCACATGGAGATTGTCATTGAAGAATACATGATCGCCGAACCTAGATCGCTTAATCATATCAGCTAGTGCACAGAGTCCCGCAAGCGAGTTGTGAGTGTGCAGAAATATGCCCTCTTCTACTGTAATTCTATGACCATCAATAACTCTCCTCAGTATCCCACTGAGTAGCGAGTCACGTTGAACGGCGATGGGTGGCACCATCTTGGAAAGCCTCAGGTTCCAGCCCGAATTCGTGTGTGACTGGGGGTCGAACATCGAGTTTCGGTGGAACGAGCGGTCAATAGGATTTGAACCCACGTTAGACAGAGGTATCGCTATGTAGGGCAGTTGAAAAATATCAATAGCCCGCGTTGTATCATCGAGCATAGAGGAGAATCGCCGATGCGACTCAGTCTCGATGAATTAACTGAAATGGCTAGAAGATGCAGGACTGACATAGTCAGAATGACGAACGCGGCCGGCTCCGGGCATCCTGGTGGCTCTCTCTCTGCCATCGACCTCATGGTCGCTCTGTACGGAACCAACCTCAGATTCAGGGTCGACGACCCTGAATGGGGAGACCGTGATAGGTTCATTTTGAGCAAGGGGCATGCTAGTCCAGCGATGTACGCTATCCTCCACCAGATGGGAGTACTCGATGACACCGACATCATGGGCTTCAGAAAGTCTGGGTCGGTCTGCCAAGGCCATGTTGACATGAGTTGGACGAACGGTGTGGACTTCTCTGGTGGTAGCCTCGGGATGGGCATGTCGTTTGGATTGGGCTGTGCCATAGCAGCGAAAATGGATGGTAGCCAACGACGCGTCTGGGTGATGATTGGCGATGGTGAGACGCAAGAGGGCCAAGTGTGGGAGGCTGCTATGGCTGCGGCTTACCACAACGCCTCGAACCTGAAGGTCATAGTCGATAGAAACAGAATTCAGAACGATGACTTCGTAGAGGATCAGATGGAGATAGGCGACATTGCCGCTAAGTTCTCTTCGTTCGGCTGGGAGGTCAAGGAAGTCGATGGGCACGACTTGGCTTCAGTGGTGGATGTGATTGACTGGGCTGCAACACACCAAGAGAGGCCTGTTGCAATTGTCGCCCACACCACCAAAGGCAAGGGAGTCTCCTTCATGGAAGACAACCCTTCTTTCCATGGTAAAGCTCCAACTGACCAGGAACTGCAGTTGGCCCTGGGGGAGTTAGCATGAGCGCTCCCTCTTCTGGGGGTGCTTCCAGAGACGGTTATGGCCGTGCGCTGCTAAGGCTGTCCGAGGATCCACGAGTAGTGGTCCTGGATGCAGACCTCGGAAAGTCCACGAAGTCTTACTACTTTCGAACAGAGCATCCAGAGAGGACGGTTTCACTCGGAGTCGCCGAGCAGAACATGATGCTCGTGGCCGCGGGGATGGCATCCTCCGGGAAGATTCCTTTCGCTAGCACCTTTGCTATATTCTCCGAACGCGCCTTCGAGCAGATCAGGAATGCGATCGCTAGACCGGGACTGGCTGTACATGTCTGTGGAAGTCATGGGGGAATTCATACCGGCTCAGACGGGAGCAGTGCACAATCGATTGAGGACCTGGCAATCTACCGGACCTTGCCTGGGATGACCGTAGTTCATCCGTGTGATGACCTAGCTGCTGAGGAGTTGACGTTACAGCTCAAAGACATCGATGGACCCTCATACATGCGTACGGCTAGAAACAGGACGAGGCGCATATATGACGATGATAGTGTGAGGGGTCTGAAGATTGGAAGCGGAAGCGTACTCAGGGAAGGAGGGGATGTCGCCATACTGTCTTGTGGAGTAATGGTGGAGCAGGCACTCGATGCTGCTTTTGACCTATCCAAAGAAGGCATCGAATCCACTGTGGTTGACATGCACACAATCAAACCCTTGGATGCTCCCATGCTCCATAGGGTCACCGAAGAATGTGGTTGCTTGGTCACCGCAGAGGACCACTCTGTGATTGGGGGATTGGGGGGCGCTATTGCCGAATGGTTGTCCCTCAATCGTCCCATTCCCTTGGAGATGGTCGGTGTGGCCGATAGATTCGGCGAGAGTGGTGACCCAGATGATCTCATGCAGATAATGGGCCTTACCTCAGCTGAAATTTATACTGCAGCGAAGCGTGCCATTGACAGGAGAAACACCATTCCCTGAATACCATGGTGGCGGTCATTTCATAGGGGTCGGGATGGCGAGAATCATACTGGATGGATGACCCCGATGCGGTGAAGAGGCTGCTCGATGGCACTATCGAGCCCTCGGAGATCGAAGGAAACCCCCGTCTATTTGCCATGGCTGAGAGGATCTATGGTAGGGAGGCACTGGAAGAGCTTGGTGTGTTCGCCCCGGAAATCGAGACTCCGGTGATTCCTGAGAACATCGGAGCCATTCCCTCGGGGGTTAGCCTTCCGGACTTCCGACCCGAATTAGATGTATTGAAGTCAGGAGACGTGGAAAGGAAGAGTGGAAAGAGGAGGTTAGTTACCCTTGGATTTGGAATTCTGGGACTCCTCGGTGTCAGCTTCAACCTAGTGATAGGAGTTGGTTGGGTACTTTGCTCAACAGGAATTGCAAACATGAGGGAGATTTGCTCCGAAGGAGATACCAAGGTTGTTTGGCACAATTCATTCGGTTGGGATAACCTTCACCAAACTGAAACATGGACTCAACCCATGCAGATTGACCTGGCCGACGGAGTACTGTTGGCGGTATTTTTGCTGTTGACTTTGATTGGCATTTTCGTCAGAAAGAAGTCAGTACATTCGGGCGATGTACTGCCTCCTCCTGGTTGACTTGCCGGTAATAACGCAAACACGGGGTTCTTTGAAAGAATCTTCACAATCGCCAAGAAGGGTCATACCAGTAAGTTTCTCGAGGACTTCAGCGTCCGAGTCGTTGCCGTCGAAGGCGACCTCGTAAACAATTCCCTCCTCGATTTGCCCGGCGAACTCCAAGTTCCCTTCCTCACCTACAAGTGAGGGTAGCGGTTTGACTAGATCCTCGAGGTTCTGGTTGGCACGTAATCTAAGTTCGTCCGCCAGAGAATCTAGAGCAGCGGATACGATAGATGCGATGCCATCTAGTGGATGTTCCATCTTTCCCCCAGTCCTCAGGGAGATGACGCATTGCCCTTTATCGAGGTCTCGGGGTCCGAGCTCAAGCCTGATTGGTGCCCCCCTAATCTCCCAATCATAGTGCTTCACACCGGGCCTCACGTCCCGGTCGTCGACCTTCACCCTTAGTCCGGCTGATGACAGGTCGTCGGCAAGCGCCGTCACTGCCGGAGTGACTCTATCGTCCGCATGGGCAGCCACAGGCATCAGGATGACTTGGAAGGGCGCCACCGAAGGAGGCAGGATTAGACCGTTGTCGTCACCATGCATCCCCACTACTGCCCCCAATAGCCTCTCAGACATTCCGAAGGTGGTTTGGTGGCAAAGTTTCGTCTGCCCGTCCGCGGCTTCGTACGAGAGGTCGAAGGCGCCCGCCCACTGGTCGCGATAATGGTGGTAGGTTGCGACTTGCAGCGTCCGTCCATTAGGCATCACTACGTCGGCGGCCTTGGAGAACCAAGCCCCAGGGAAGGTGTCCCAAACGGGTCTCCTCGAAACAATGGAGGGCAGGCACAAATCATGAAGGATCCTTTGGACCATCGCTGCGTCCTCCTCGATCTGACGGTTCGCGCCATCCTCGTCCGCATGGGCTGTGTGTGCCTCGAAGAAGTGGATCTCTCGGACGCGGATGAATGACCGGGTCTGCTTCGTCTCATAGCGGAAGGTATTGACAATCTGGAAGGTCTTCAGTGGGAGGTCGGCGTGGCTTCTGACCCATAACGAGAACATGGTGTACATCGGGGTCTCGGAAGTCGGACGAAGGAACATGGGAACCTCTAGTTCGTTCTCGCCCCCATGAGTAACCCAATAGACCTCCTTCTTGAACCCCGAGTTTTCATCATCCATTCGGAGTTCTGATGGGTCCGCACCAGCTTCCCTGGCTATCTTGAGCTTGGAGACGAGTCGGTTCTCCTTCTCGAGAAGGTCCTCCGGTACGAGCAGGGGGAAGCTGTACTCCTGATGGCCAGTTCTCGCCATCTCTGAACGAGCAAGGCCATCAATCAGGTTCATCGTGCTCAAACCATACGGCTTCCAAACGTCCATGCCTTTGATCGGATACCTCTTATCGACCAAATCCGCAATCTCGATGATGGCGGGGTACCATGCGTTGAAATCCGACTTTGGTGGGATGCCGCGCTTGGCTTTCCTTGGGCTTGCCATGGTTCTTCTCCCCGTCGCCAATCGCTTCAATGATTCGTATACTAAGTGCTCAATTGGATGAGATAATAGCCTCTATGGCCTCACACAGTTCGAGGTTGTCCTTCATTGGATGAACCGAGCCGTCAGGCTTCACAATCCTGCACCTTGGGGTGTTTTCATCCGTAACTTCCCCCATTAGGTTCGCTACGACGGCATCGACTCCATATGCAGCAATCTGCTCCATCGCCCTTTCGACGAGGACGCTCTCAGAGACACCGACCTCGAGTTTGAAGCCTATCCGAGTAGATTTCCCCACGAGCGGGGAGAGTTTGGCGATATGTTTCGGCCCGGGACTAAGTGTTAGTTCCCACGACTCTTCGCCGCTGGCCCTCTTTCCTCCCTCGGGATGCGCGTAATAGTCCAGTACTGCAGCGGCATGAATCCAGGCTTCGGGCATATTTTCTGACTTGGCAACTTCTAATGAAACGGAGAGCATCCCATCCGGAGTACCGGCCCTGCGTACGTCTGGTAATAGGAACGAGGGGGATGCTGAGGTCTTTCCCGCAATGCAGATGATGTCGTGCCCCATCCTATGGAGATGCTCTGCAATGGCCCAACCGGTTTGTCCAGAGGAAGCGTTTTGGATTGCCCTCACTGCATCGATCGGAGCCCTATTGGCCCCTAATGTAATGGCGATTCGCCTTCGGTTGTCGAGCTCCTTATTGAGGAGATTACAAAACTTAGCAACGATTGTTATCGTATCAGGCTGCTTCCTACGATCCTCAGTTGAATCGTCCACGAGAACGGCGGCTCCGTCGGCTTCCAGCGCATCAATCAGTTCCCCCGTAACAGGGTCATCGAATAGGTCATCGTGCATCGACGGGACGAACAACAATGGAGTATCGCTACCCCTAGCAGCAGAGAGGGCCATCATGACCGGAGAGTCGATGATGCCGTGTACGTGCTTCGCTATCGTGTTTCGGGTGGCTGGGGCCAGCAGGACCCCATCGAAGCCAGCGAGTTGTGCCATTTCCGGGTCCCAGTCTGTAAGTACGTCGGTTCCTGAACCCCATGAGAGGGCCAGAGGGGTGATTACCCTCTCAGCACTGCTTGTCATCATAGTGACGATTGAAGCCCCATGTCGTCGAAGCTCCCTTGCGAGTTTGACAGACTCGACTGCAGCGATTCCTCCAGAAACAGCAAACAAGACTGTTCTACCTGCTAGGCAGCGGCTGCTGACCTCAACTCCGGTGTCACCTCTCACGTGCGTGGTACCGCTTGGTGCTTCATGAGTGCGTCGACTGATAGATTCGTATTACTGTTATACCCTCTCAAGGGCGGTTGCGATGCCCATGCCACCACCGATGCACATGGTAGCTATAGCTCGCTGGCCGCCCGTTCTGGTCAGTAAGCTGGCAGCTTTGCATGTGATTCTGGCACCAGAAGCACCTAGGGGGTGTCCAATTGCAATCGCACCACCATCCAAATTGACAAGTTGCGGGTCCAATCCCAACTGCTTGACGCAAACGATGCTCTGAGATGAAAATGCCTCGTTCAACTCAAAAAGGTCAACGTCTGGAATTTCCCAACCTGCCCGTTGCAACACTAGCTCGGTGGCCGAGATTGGCCCTAGGCCCATCAAGTCTGGGGGGCAACCAGTTACTGCGCCCGCAACTATTGCTGCGATGGGTGCCAATCCATTGGCAAGGGCGAACTCCTCACTGCAGACAAGCGCAAATGCAGTACCATCGGTCAGAGGCGAAGATGTTGCAGCCGTGACCGATCCTCCTTCGATGAACGCAGGGGGTAGGAGAGACATCGATTCGAGCGAGGTTTCGGGGCGTACGCACTCGTCTTTGTGAACCTCGCCATCAGGCTTGGAAATAGGAGCCAACTCGTCGTTGAAGTACCCTGCCTGCAAGGCTTCGGTCGCCTTCTGATGGGATGTCAGAGCGAATCTCTCCTGCTCCTCCCTCGAGATGCCGTGAAGATCGGCTACGTTCTCTGCAGTTATTCCCATGTCGACGTATGCCTGGGGGTATGAAGACTCCAATTCGGGGTGGGGACTCCAATTGAATCCTCTACGCATTACCCTAGACATGGACTCGACTCCCCCACAAAGGAAGCACCCTCCCCAGCCGCTCATTATGTAAGAGGCCGCTGTGAGGATGGACTGCATCGAAGAACCGCACAGCCGATTGAAAGTCGCACCGGGCACAGAATTGGGCAAACCCCCGAGATAGGTGATTATTCGACCGATGTTGTAGCCCTGCTCCCCCTCTGGGTAGGCGCAGCCCACTAGAATGTCATCGATAAGGGCGGGTTCTATAGAATTACGTTCGAGCAAGGTTCGAGCGACTTGTCCGGCCATCTCATCGGGGCGCACATCAGCGAGGCCGCCTCTGTGGGCCTTCGCGAATGGGGAGCGGTTCCAATCGACGATTACCGCTCTCACGGAGGCTCGTCGCAAGGGGCGGCCATAACGATTCCCGGTATATTGAGTCGGGGACCTTCACCGAGGGGTTCTTGTGTAAGCGTCGATGGGCCGCTCCCATGATAAGGGAATGCGCAATACACGGTTATTTCTCTGATGACGACCTGTGTCCGGCCTGCAATTCTGATGGCAAGTTCATCATGAGTACGGGCGAGCGGGACAGCATGGGGAGGAAGCTCGCACTCGTCCTGAGGCATGCGCCCGAAAAGTTCGATCTCGATATGGACATCAATGGGTGGATCGACGTGAGAGACATCATCAGGCAGTTCAAGAACTCCAACAAAAGGAGGCAGCATTGGCTACGACCCCACCACTTCAGGGCGATCTCGGAGACAGACCCGAAGGGAAGGTACGAGGTTCGCGGCAACATGATCAGAGCAACTTACGGTCATACCGTGGAAATTGAGCTCGACCTGCCAACCAGTGATATTCCAGACTCGCTGTACTATCCCTGCGATCCCGAAGAGGCTGGAAACCTGCTTGAGGTTGGGATCAAACCAGCAGGCAGGGCGCACGTTCACCTTTCTGCCAATATGCGAGCAGCCGCTGAGGCGGGCAGAGTGCATAGGGCCGATCCTGCCATCATAGAGGTCGATACTGCCAGAATGGTGGCTACCGGGGAGACCATTTGGCATGCTGGAGTGACCGTGTACCTGACTGAAAACGTGGCAGGGGAGTACCTTAGTATCGTAGACCCGGCAGATCCCGAACTCTCCCTATTGAGGGACACATGGCTCGAAGAGGAATAGTCAGAACTCACCACATACGGGACAGAATTCGATGTCGTGGCTCATGGCAGCGCCGCATTTTGGGCATTCCCCCCCTTCCTTGGGAGTGGGGGCCACCTCATGCTGACTCGCTACCCTAGTCGAAGATTCCCTATCCACGAATGGGGCTGCGACGCTGTCGCCCAGCCTCTCGATTAGCTCCCCGAAGCGTATTGCCTCAGCGATAGCAATCTCGATCTGTAGCCTCCTCCGATCTCTTTCATTTGAGTCTTCAATGTTAGTGGTTTCTGCGAGTTCGGCTTGCAGCCACCTCTGGAACCTGCTAATGTCATTGGTATTAGGCACGAACTCACCAATTGGCTATCATGGTTAAACTGTACGCGTCCGGGATTGAAAATGTTAGAATACGAGTTCCATGAGGGCGCGTTGGTAAGATGAAAGGCAGAATAGTGATTAAACTTGGGGGGAATCTAATCACCGACAAATCATCCCAGAAGACCATTAGGCGGGAAGAAATCAATGCCGTCTCCTCCGTCCTCGCTGCCACTATCGACGAAGGTTACACGTTGGTAATAGTTCATGGAGCAGGTTCCTTCGGCCATCTGCTAGCGAGACGCTGGTTAATTGACACTGGGGCTAAACCAGAAATTCTTGGAGGGCAAAGGGATGCAGTGTCTCAGATTAGAACGGACATGCGTGAGTTGAACTCAGAAATAGTATCCAGTCTAGCCCGTAATGGGCTTCGTTCAGAGGGCCTTCCCCCCTCTAATTGGGCGGAAGGTACTGGAAGAGAGTTCGTGGGCGACCTATCAATCTTCGAGCGTGAATCGGCTGATGTTATCCCCATTACTTTCGGAGACGTTGTCAATAAAGGAGGTATGGAGGAATTCGGAATCCTCTCTGGGGATGACCTGATGCTAAGGCTATCCTTGGAACTTCCGGATGTGACGCACTCGATTTTCCTGCTTGGAGATGCTGGAGGTGTGATGGACAGGCCTCCAGATCAGACGGGCGCACAACTACTGCCGAGTTGGAAACCACAGGACGATATAGCCTCTAACCACCTACCTGAGATCGACGTAACGGGGGGAATAAACCTCAAGCTTGAACGTGCAAGCGAGATAGCAAACGTAGTGAAGGAAGTTTGGCTATTGGATGGTAGAGAGCCGGACAGGGTGCTTGAGTTGCTAAGTGCCGGTAAAACGGTCGGGACAAAGATCCTCGGTAGTTGAGGAACTTCATATATGCCCCTCATTCCCCTAATACCTGAGAGAAATGGTACACGACCGGTCTTTGTCGTTGGAAGACCATGACGGCGCCCAGTCAGAGATGATGGAGGAGATGTGCCTTGTAGTTGATGGGCAAGACAATATGACTAGAACCCTATCAAAATTTGATTGCCATCATCTTGACGGGCACAGGCACAGGGCCTTCAGCGTGCTCCTATTCGATTCAAAGGGTCGCCTGCTGGTACAACGCAGATCCTCTGAGAAAATCACCTTTCCCGGGGTTTGGGGTAACACTTGCTGCAGTCACCCCCTCAATATAAAGGGCGAAAATGGAGATGCAGTGAGCGGCGTCATCAACGCTGCTAAGAGGAAGCTGGAACACGAGCTCGGAATTCCCACAATCTCCACGGATAGCTGGGATTTCCATCATATTGGCATATTGGAGTATGCTTGCAGGTGGGATGAAAAATGGATCGAGAGAGAGATGGACCACATTCTGATTGTGGAAGGGGACGCCGAGATAACTCCAAACGAAAACGAGATTGCGGCCGTCCGATGGATGTACCCAGCCGATGTTGAGAAGATGATGGAAGGTGAGGGCGAATGGGGCGAAGAGAATGTAGCTCCTTGGTTTCGGCTGATCTGGCAGCATTTCATAGAGCCCAATGGGGTTGATGCCAATACCCTCGCAAACTCAATTTTCGAAGACATCATATTTTGCGGGGAGGTAGATTTGAATGGTCTGCCAATCAAGCCCGGATATAACCTACTAGATGCCCTGTCAGTGCAGAGAGAACAGGTCGAGAAGGAAATCATGACCAGCCTCAGCAAGATGAGGCAGGAAAGGCTACACGGCGCAATGACTCATCTTTTCAAGGGAGGTGGGAAGAGACTGAGGGCGATACTGCCTCGGCTCGTGGGAGAGGCCGTAGGAGATGCTAACGACGGGCACTACACCCTCGGGGCGTCGATTGAGATTATTCACAACTTCACCCTAGTCCACGACGACATCATGGACCAAGACCCGATACGAAGGGGACTGGAGGCGGTTCATGTCGCATATGATGTTGCAACTGCCATTAACGCAGGAGACGCGATGCTAGCAGTTGGGTTCGAGATCCTGGCAGAGTCAAAGGACATCCCCCCCGAAATTCTCAGGCAACTTATCATTGCTATTGGGGAGATGGTGAGGGGGGTCGCAGAGGGCCAGCAGGAAGACATCGAGTTCGAGGGCAGGGAGCACGTCACTGAGGAAGAGTACATTGCCATGATAGCAGGCAAGACCAGTGCTATGTTCGAAACCTGCGCTAGGACCGGAGCGATACTCGCCAACGCTAGCCAGGATTCCGTCGAAAACATGGCTCGATGGGGGCTGAATCTTGGTCTCTGCTTCCAACTGATGGATGACCTCATTGAAATCACTGGCGACACCGTCACACTGGGCAAGCCAGCAGGGTCTGATATCGTACAGGGTAAGAAGACGCTGATAGCTATACACGCTATTGGCTGCGGAATAGATCTACCACATTTCAACAAGGTCTATGGCACAGAGAATTGCGATGATGATGACTTGTCCAGAGCCGTAGATGAGCTGCGAGAATCTGGTTCGATTGACTATGCCAAGCAAAAGGCGATGGAGCACCACGCATTGGCTCATAGTTGCCTGGACGAGCTGGAAGAATCCGAGGCAGTTGACGTGTTGAGGGAGCTCACTGACTTCCAACTGATCAGGATAAACTAATCAATCGGTGTACTGGGACTCCCCGGGAATCTCTTCCTTCAGTCCCTTCCGTTGCCTAATCTCACCGCTGACCTTGTGGAATAGATCGGAAGGAACTTGGACGTAGCCGGCGTTCTCGGTATTCCATACGGCCCTTCCTTGTGTTGCTGCCCTGATGTCGTTGGAGAATCCAAACGACTCGGCCACAGGCATCTTGCCGATGACGCTAGCGACTCCGCCCTCTACAGGCATGTCCTCGATGACTCCCCTCCTGGTCGAAACTTCTCTTGTGATGCCCCCAATCCATTCGTTGGGAGCATCTATCCTGATCTTCTGGATAGGCTCGAACATCACTGAACCAGCCCTGATTAACGCTCCCTTGATGGCGTTCCTAACGGCCGGAATTGTCTGTGCAGGACCCCTGTGGATGGCATCCTCGTGCAACTTAGCGTCAACTAGCCTGACCATTACACCAGTCAAGGGCTCTTCGGCAATGGGACCCTTCTTGCAGACGTCGTTGAATGCTTCGATAATCAGTTCCCGGGTCTCATGGAGGTTCTGAATGCCCTTGGTATCGTTGACTAGAATGGTGGTCCCGTTTATGGCGTATATCTTCCTCATCAGGTTCTTGTCCAAGCCGAACTCTGCGAACTTGTTGCCGGTTTCCTTCGCGTCCTTGGCACGAACAGGGCCATCCCCGAAGTGACCCTCCCTGAGGGCTTGGACAACATCCTCTGTTAGGGGCTCGACCTCGATGTAGAATCGATTGTGCCTGTTAGGGGACTTACCTTCGAAGGGACGGCCCTTGTTGTCGCCAGATATGGACTCTCGATAGACCACAATGGGCTCGCTGACGTTGACTTTGATGCCTTGCTCCTCCTCTAGCCTGTAGACGGTGATCTCCAGATGCAGCTCACCCATTCCAGCTAGCAGAGCCTCGCCCGTTTCTTGGTTGGTTGAGACTTCTAAGGATGCGTCGGCCTTCGCCAGTCCCCTTAGCGCGTCAATGAACTTCGGCAGATCCTTCATTGCCTTGGGCTCAATTGCAACAGTAACGACGGGTTCTGAGTAGTGGCGTATGGCTTCGAACGGTGTGGCATCCTGATCGCGTGCGATAGTAACGCCGGCAGCAGCGCTCCTGACCCCAGTAAGTGCAGCTATGTTGCCTGCCGACACCCCTGAGACTTGAATTCGGTCGCTCCCCACCATCATACTGACTTGCTGTACTCGCTCGGCCTTTGCTGAACCGATCGCCCAAACGGTCTCGCCCTGCTTGATGGTACCTGAATACACCCTACCCACTGCGACTTCGCCTGCATGCTGGTCCATCCAAATCTTGGTAATCATCAGCGAAAGAGGGCCATCTGAGTCGCACTGCAACATGGACTCGCCGACCTCAGATTCCAATTCCCCTTGCCAAATGTTAGGAATCCGGTACTCTTGTGCGATCAGTGGGGAAGGTAGTTTCTCAACTGTCATGTCGAGGAGAACTTCGTGCACGGGCGCTTTCTTAGCAAGCTCACGCTGTTGCTCATTGTGACAATGCTCGAAGATTTCCTTGAATGAAATTCCTGACTTGGACATGTACGGCACGGTGATGCCCCAGTTGTGGTAAGCAGAGCCGAATGCGACAGTGCCGTCTTGGACGCTGACCTGCCAGTCCTTCTCGTGCCCCTCGGGAGCGAAGCGGCTGATCAGGTTGTTGACCTTGGTTATCTGTACCATGAACCTCTCCTGCATGTCCTCGGGAGTTACCTGCAGCTCGTTGATGAGTCGATCGACCTTGTTGATGAAGAGAACAGGCTTGACTTTCTCCTTCAGAGCCTGTCGAACAACAGTCTCGGTCTGTGGCATCGCCCCCTCTACGGCACAAGTCAGAATTATACACCCATCGACAGCTCGCATGGCGCGTGTGACATCGCCTCCGAAGTCGACATGACCAGGGGTGTCGATGAGGTTGATTAGATAGTCCTCATCGTTCACTTTGTGGACCATGGAGGCGCTTGCTGCATTGATTGTGATGCCTCTAGCGCTCTCTTGGTCATCAAAGTCTAGGACCCTCGACTTGCCAGCCAATTCCTCTGACATCATACCCGCGCCGGCAATCAGGTTGTCCGAGAGAGTGGTCTTGCCATGATCGATGTGGGCGGCGATTGCGAGGTTCCTGATGCGATCACGAGTATGCATCACCTCAGTGGCACGCTTGATGTTATCTTCCTTGCGTCCCATAGCAGACCCCTGAATGATTTGCCGACCTGAAAGCGGTTCATAAAGCCGATTGACCCATAGAAAGACACGTTGTCAAAACGATTGACTGAGGGGTTCCAAGACTAGGTCATCTCGCAGAGGCCGCAATCCTCTCGACTTCGTGCCTCTTTCCGACAGCGTAAGAGTTGATGTCACCCTCAGCGGCCTTGGTGAGTTCTGAGATTACTCCCTGTGTCAACGATCTCTTACTCTTCCTTGTCGCCGAGGCGGAACCGATCGCGAGGTTACGCAGTGCGACATCTAGACGACGGCTCGGAGAAGAGTCGACAGCCTTGGGCACGTTGACCGCACCCACCCTAATCCGAGTCGTCTCCTCACATGGGGCGGCTTCGGTAATGGCGTCTATGAACTTCTGTAACGGGTTCTCCCCACTCCTCTCGTGAATCATGTCGAAAGCGTCCTCGAGGGACTTGGCACAGTGCTGTTTCTTGCCGCTGAACTTCCCAGACCGCATCAGGTTGTTGATGAACCTCTCAATTATCGAGAGGTCTTTTTTGCCGAACCATGCGTTGGCATGCTTGCCCCCGGTGTGTGGGGTCCCTATCGTCCTGAGGTTGACGTAGGGGGAAATTCCTGGGTCGTTGCAGACCACCTCCGCAGCATCCCACTTGCCGAAGACCATCGTGCCTATGCCTGCAATCGGAATCTGCTCTTCGATTTGCTCTTCGCTTTGTTCTTCAACCTCGCCTTCCATAGAGCCACCTCAGCGCACCGGCTTCTCCTTTCGACCACGGACCATCTCGTCCAAGGAAACGCCATTTACCTTGATTACCTTGTACCTAACCCCGGGAAGGTCCCCATATGAACGGCCCTTGCTGCCTCCGATGCCTTCAACCATTACCTCGTCATGTTCGTCGATAAACGAAATCGCCCCGTCACCGGGAGCGAATGCGGTCAGTCTGTTTCCAGTTCGGATCAGACTGATCTTGACCGCCTTTCTGATTGCGGAATTCGGCTGCTTGGCCTCGAAACCTACCTTCTCAATGACTATTCCCTTGGCTTGAGGACTTCCTCGCAAGGGATCGTGCTTCAGCAATCCACCCTGTCGCCGCTTGGCCTGACGGTTCCTAAATTTCCTCTCCTTCCATCGGTACTTCTTGCGATCGGCCTTCATCTTCGAACCCGAGAAAAGACCCCGTCCCAAGCATACACCTCTGGATGACGGGCCGGCGACCTGACATCGGTTTATGAGACTGACGGGGGCGCAACCGTTGAGTTACGTCTCGATGCTGTTCCCGTGAGCCAACATTGAAGCAGATTGGGCGGTCGGGCGACACTATGGGCTTCCGTGAAATGCTTCAGGGCGTCCAAGTCGTGGATGAGCTCGTCAGCGTGCGTCACGAAATGCTCGAGCGCTCAATGGCATCCGAGCACCGGCCCTTGCTTCTAACCAACGTAAAGGAGTCACCTGGACATCGAGCGGCGCTCAACATCATTGACAGGGATAGGCTCTGCGAATCCTTCGGAGTTGAACCTGGGGAGTTGATTGACATCCTTGCATGGGCGATGAATAACCCCTCTGAGCCAGTTATGGTTAGCCCTCCGGAGGCACCTGTCCTAGAGAACACCATGGAGAAGGTGGACCTTACGGCTCTACCCATCCCATGGCACTATCCAGAAGACGGTGGTAGATACCAGTCAGCATCGGTGATTATCGCCCAGTACGATGGCACTAGGAACGCATCGTTCCACAGACAACTTCTCAGAGATGCGACACATACAGTATCTAGATTCGTGCCCCGTCATCTCCGGACCATGACTGACAACGCAATTGAGGCTGGCAACGAGATTCCGATTGCCGTTGTGAACGGTCCTGATCCAGTGGTACTGCTTGCCGGTGCCATGTCATTCGACGAACCGCTCTACGAGCTTAGGGTCGCAGCCGCCCTCCATGAGAGATTTTACGACGACTCACTTAGGATTGTGGAGCTCTCAAACGGTGTGGCTGTACCCGCAGACTCAGAGTACGCCATGGAGGCCCGGATAACCCTGCAGACAGATCGGGAGGGACCCTACGTCGACATCACAGGAACTTTGGATAGCATAAGGCTCGAGCCAGTCATCGAATACGATGCGATCCATCACAGGAACTCGCCAGTCTTCCATGCCCTTATTCCCGCGGGATTGGAGCACAAGACCCTCATGGGATTACCGAGGGCACCCACTATCAAAGCAGCCGTGTCAGAGGTTGCGACCTGTACTGATGTCTACCTTACGGAAGGAGGCTGCGGATGGCTCTCTTCCGTAGTACAAATAGTGCCAAAGCAAAAGGGTGACGGGGTCAAGGCCATCCATGCTGCCCTCGATGGGCATAGGTCGATGAAGCAGGTGATCGTCGTCGATGGTGACATCGATGTCACCGATCCTGCTCGCGTCGAATGGGCCCTGATGACTCGGTGGCAACCCGATATTGACACAGTGATACTCTCTAGTCAGAAGGGCTCGAGTCTCGACCCTAGCCGTGATGAAGACGGCACTACGAGCAAGATTGGCATGGATGCGACATTAGATCCCTCTATCGATCGCTCAGCCTTCGAATCGGTGCTGTGAGAGTTCCTTATGTCCGAACGGCCACCTGGGATCACAGAGTCCCTACAGCATCCTAGGCGTAGCTTGGGCAACCGATACAGAAGCCAGGCTGAGAAATTCCTGAGAATCTCAGAGAGTGACCCCACAGGACTTTCGTGGGCCGAGCAGAGCGCGAAGCAAAGCGTTCTTCATGACTTCACGAACCCAGACAACTGGAGAATCCTTGTCAGAATAAAAATCAGTATTGGGGACGCCGAGGGAGTCAGGGCTGTTCTCAAGGACCTGATCACAGTGTTAGGGAGGGACTCGATCCACCTGTCCCAACTGGATGAAATTGACATCCTCGGTTCTGCTGTTTCCCTTCTAGAAGGTGCCCTGAAAGCCGATCCGCTAGACCCGGATGAGTGGTGGGATGACGTTGGCGATGACGACTCAGCGATTAGCGAGTTCTCCTCACGCCTGAAGAGGCTGGATGTCAGAGACGCTCGTGCTAACATTCTGTTCTCGAGGAGGCTTGAGAGGCTAAGGGCGAACGGCAAAGAGGATCTGTTCCTCGATCTATCGAGGTACCTTCTCGCTCAACGGCCCAACAATCACGAGGCGTGGGAGGAGTTGGGTAGAATGTACGAAAGGAGGGAAGAGTACGACCAAGCCTGGCTATGTTACGATCAAGCACAGATTCACTTCCCTCGATCAGGCGCCCGGGACCGCTTCAAGGAGAGAATGGCGGAAGGTCTAGCAGGTAGCGAGAGGATTCCATGGAAATCCCCAGGCATATCTGACAGAGTCGAATTTCTCGATAGGATGAGGGAGCTGTCCGTTCCGGCACCCCACAAATTCGAGGAAGAAGATGCACATGAGGTAGAGGGGGGCGGGGCTCTCACGGAGATTGAAAGGCTGCGCAGCAGCGGAAGGCTGCCAGAGGCCTTCTTCCTTGCACGAAGGATGGCAGCGGAGGGGCATGAAGACGCGGCCGACCTTGTAGAGGGGATTTTGGGGGAAATGGAAGATGGGTGATGGGTTCGTGGTCATTTGGGCGATTCCAGATTCAAACTCAGGAGACAGTGGGTGCTGGGTGATGGTACGGCACAAAGATCGAGGTTGGGAGTTACCCGGTGGCGCCATTCACGAAGGAGAGGGGGCCGATGTAGCCGCACTCCGAGAATTATACGAGGAAACAGGGCTGCTGGGGATAGCAAAGGCAGTGGAAGAGAAAATCGTGGAGGGCGGCTGCGTCGTTCTTGTTACGGTGGCGGAATCTCCTCTCCCAGATGCATGGCCATCGAGCGACGACTCGATTGAGGAGGTGGGTTGGTGCAGGGAAGTTCCAGAGAACTTGGCATGGGATGCAGAGGAGATAGAGAGGATCCTGAATCACGACTGGAGTGCCTCGATTAGCCTAGAATCCTGAATCTCCCCCTTCCTTGACTCCAGAGTGGCCCTCCACGAAGGCTCCCCAATGAGGTCACTGGCATCTAGTACCAGTCCTAGATCGTCCCTCGTCCCCCCAGATAGGTCTTCGATGATCACCGGGAGGATTTCATTCACCACCTCTCTAATGTCATCTGGATGGGCCGCGATGCTTGTTTTGCCAGGTGCCTCCCTCGGTTTGGCATTCACGATTCTATCACTCATCCTCGGGGACGAGGAATCGATGTCATCCAGTGCCATGTCTAGCCACTCCATGCCACTGACTAGGGCTTCCCCGGTCATCTTTGACTCCGTGAGTCGCTTCATAGCGATCCAGAGGTGCCTCATTGCTGGCTCGAAATCGTCCATTTCGCATAGGATTCTCCCAGACTCCAGTCGCGATAGCCCAATGACGTCGTTGGGGTGCCCATTAGAGGACGAGATATCGGATAGTGTCACAAGCGCCATCATCGACTCCCCCCCGTTTCTATGCCATGCACCGAGGTTCAACAATGCCAACCCATGCAACGGAGAGCCGAATGACGCGGCCGCCAAGCGATCCACGCACCATCGTAATTCAGTTCCAATGTGCTCGCTCTCGACCGCGCCCAAAAGGGCCCTTTCCATCCTCAACCAAGCCTCCATCTCGAAATCTCTCTCCTCGATACTCCGAGACCGATCCAGAAGGCTCTCACTGAGATCCATGGCTTGTTCAGTAAGACCCCCGGAAAGAAATCCCTTGAGGAGAAGAGAGTCCACGGCTAGTTGGGTAGACCCATTAACTGTCGAGGAAGACATGGATGCACCTCATTCCCCCTCGAAGGCTTCCGCCAGTCTCTCGTACTGGTCCCTGACTCCCTCTTCCTTCTCCATGAGCCTGTTAAGGTGATCCTCGAGGGTGGTTTTTGCTTCGGTCAGATCGTTAACTAGGGAATCCCTATCGTCAACCTCCAGGAGGAGGTTACCGAAGGATCGAAAGACCGGTCTCTCGGGATCCTGTTTCTCGAGTGCCTCGACAGTGATTCCGTACTCAGATACTTGGGATGATAGCGTCTGGATCTGGTTCCTGACTACCTGGAGCTCCCTAGCAACTCCCTGAATCTCCTCGGCAGTCACTTGCTCGCTAATCGGATCCCCTCCCTCGAGTTGCTTCAAGCGATTGCTCAGAGGCAATTAACCCTCGCATTACCGTGTTCCACCTAGCCCTGAGGTCGTTGAAGCTGTGAGAATCAAGAAAGATTCTGAGGTGCCCGTTTTCGTTAGCGTGCTCGGCCTCGGTGACTAGGGCTGCAGAAAGAGCCTCTGCTTGAGGGTGCTCTACGGAGAGACGTAGAAGTATGGTCTCATTCCTCTTCGGAACTGGCATCTGGATCTCTCTCTGCTAGCTTTCGCTCGTATTCAAGTGCTGCTTGCTGAGCGATCACTGTCATATCGGTGGCTGTCGCCCCCTCCATCGAACGGCGAACAATGCGTTTGTTGGCGTCCGAGGCCCTCGTGTACGGTTCCCAGACGCCGCCCGAAAAGGTGTGTTGGCACTTTCTGCATTCCCAGATTCCGGCTGCCTTCCTGCGGACCTTGGGGTACTGACAGTTGGGGCAGGTGTATTCCCTCGACTTCTTGGCAATGGCGGAACCGGCCCTACGTCTGACACTGACTCCGTACCTAGGGCCATAGCGTGCTGTAGCTCCTGCCTTTTGGGTTCTCTTTGCCAATGATACACCACCCTAAAGCGAATCTACGATCTTCCTGAGCTCCTTCGATCTTTCCTGGGCGTGACCCATGATTTCGGTGAATTCTTCCGTCGTGAAAATTCCCTTTAGACCCTTCTGAAGAGAATGGACATGGTCGTCGTCCCCAAGGGTGATGTGGATTCTCTCATCACCCCCGAGCTCCTCCCTGCCACACGCGTCGTACACAAATCGGGTGCCGACCTTGTGGTAAGAGCACATTATCGGAGTCTTGGACAAGCTCAACGGGTAGTCCTCCCCGACCTCGAAGCGCTCTGCCGGGACAACCGCGCTGCGTAAGGCGGCAATGCCAGCGAGCGCGAAAGCGTCGAACAGATTTCCATCGTCGGAGATCGCGAACAGATCGAGAATTACCTGCCAGGCCTTCTCGCCTGGGATGATGCAGAGGGCATCCACATCGATGCATCCCGACTCCCTTATTCCTCTGTCCACTACTCGGCCGAGCTCAATCGACTCCGGGCTAGGGGGGCCTGCTTCCCAATGAAGTCCAGCAACGGGCCTGATCTCCGCGGAGCACATCAGACCCCCCTGGTTGGGCCTGTCCGAGTACGGCTGCATAATCTGAAACTTGACCCCTGCGAAAACAATGGTGTCACCCATTCTGACCCTGGCCGAGCCCTCTGCTCTGGGCAGAACGGAAATTTCGGCCTCGACGTCACGACCTTCCCAGCGCTGCCTGCCATCTATGCGTGCATCGTTCTCAGCCAACTCAGCAAGGTGGGCACGGAGCAGTTTCGGAACTAGAGGTATCGCCATCAGGCCTCACCCCCCTTTAGAGAGTCAACCATCAGACGGTGAATCGATTGGACGGCATCCATGTTGTACTGCCAAGCTTGGTTGAACTCCTCCTGAGAAAGGTCGCCGTCCATCTGGAGGAAGACCACCTCGCCTGAGTTTGGCAGTATACCCATTGGGAGGTCGGCCTCGCCATAGTTATCCTCCTCTTTATTGAGGTCACACACAACGATATCGTTGATCTTTCCACTTGCAACGCTGACTACCATGTCGGTCATCGGGATACCAGCGTCAGCTAACGCCACCGAGGCTGCCGTGAGTCCGACGCAACGGGTTCCGGCTTCGGCGCAAACAATCTCGATGCTGATTCTAATCTTAGATCGTGGGTACAGCTCGAGAAGGACCACGCTCTCAAGGGCGTCTTTAGTGACTTTGCTGACCTCCCTGCTACGTCGGTTGAAACCGGGGCGCATTCGATCAGTTGTTGAGAATGGGGCCATGTTGTATGCGACATCCAAAACCGCTCGGTCCTGTCGCTGGAGCTTCCTGGGATGGCACTCCATCGGGCCGTAGACGGCAACGATGGCTTCGTTGGTCCCCCACGTCATCCTGCAGGATCCGTCTGCAACAGGAACAACACCTGTCTGGATGGAAATCTCACGAAGATCGCCGGGCCCCCGTCCATCAACCCTCAACCCGTTCTCATCAATCATCTGGACATCGCCGTAGCCACCCATCAGTGACCACCTCCGACTGGGATAAGACGTGATTCCTCGGTTAGTGAGTTGAGGCGTCTACGAACCTCCAGTATGCCACCTAAGTCGCCATCTATCCACATCCTGCCGTTATCAGCGACAACGATCCTGCATTCGGTATCCTCCTTTAATTGACGTAGCGAATTGCCGCCCCTGCCAATCAGCCTACCAAGCAGATGTGGGTCTATCTCCTCGATGACGCCAGAGCGAATCTTCCTCAGCCCCATGCCCTTCATCGTGACGACGCTAGAGTGGGTTTCTTCGACTTCCTGAACCCTGCAAAGAATCGCCTCACCGATGTCCATCACGGAGCGTGTGCCACCAAACTCGACCTTGCCAGGACCGAGACTCATGGGAAGAATCGCGTTGAATGGTGCACCGAGTTCAACGAACCATATGTTGTTCGTGCACCCCTCGATGAAACCTATTGCTAAGTCGCTCGGTCTGGGGATGTACCTTGTATGCAGCGGCTCAACCGTTACCGTGCTGCCCTTATGCATCATTCTGCCTTGTTTTGTAGCCCGAAGCCTGCCCTCCATGACGAGTACGCCATGGCCGGCTTCTTGGCCTTTCGATTCTCCTAGGTCCTCCCCAGGAACGACGATGGATTCGGCTCGTCGAGTATCTCGCGGTCCGCCCGCGCCATTCTTCTTGCTCATGTTATCGAGCCGCGCGACCGGCCGGCCGTTCATAACCGTTGATGCCGTTAGGATGGTGTCGAAATCAGTCCAATTCCCTGACCTCGACGTCGGATGAGCGCTTAGCGACCTTGTCGATGAGATCGTTCTTCATCCCACCGGGAACGGTAACTATGCAGGCCCATGTGCCGTCGCTCAGCCACTCTTCCCTCTGAATGGAGTCCCTGAGCATTTGATGAACTCCACCGTAGTCCTTTCCTTGAATTTTAAAGGCGAGGCGCACAGTGATGAATTGGAGAGGAATCAGCGGCCTCAGAGCCGCGACAGCATCCTCAACCTGACTTTCTGTCGATTTGAACGGGTCCACTGGGAAGCGTACCTCGTCCAGCGCGGTCTCGATCCTAGTGTGGGGGTGTGGCAGCTTGGTCTTCGGGTCCGTGGCTGTGCTAGCGATCTGGGTGACAATCTGGCGCTTCTTATCCTCAACCATTCGACGCCTTTGCATTGTGGTCAGTTGAATTGAGCCCTCCCCCAGTATCCTGGTGACGCACGTGCCGAGGTCAGTGGTGCCAAAAACTCGTTCCAGAGAATCGCTCGTAGGCCTGTCCCCGCCTTTGGCATCGGACCAAACCTCATCGATTGCAAGCAGGTCATTGAGAGACACCGAATCAGGATCCTCCTTCCAATCGTCGACGAGTTCGGGGTCAACTAGGATCTCGTAGCGAGCTCCTCCCTTCTCGAGGCGGGCAAGCACCGCATCGTCGAGGCTGACCATGGTTGCCCAGCGGGGAGTGTGGCTTAGAGGGTGGGGTCTCAGGACAGTTTATCCAAGTGCTTGAGAGTTGTTGCCGTGTCCATCTTGCTGTAGCCGTCATTGTCAACTGAGGCGATTTCGACGGTTTCGGGGTTCAAGTCATCCTCAAGGGACTCTCGCAGAGCCAGTAGTCCGAGTTTGATAGCGGCGTTCTTGGTCATCCCCGCCTTCCACTTGCCCTCGAAGTGATCGATCACTGAGGAACGGCCACGGCCAATCGCGCCTGCGTGGTACGATTGGTATGCACCAGAGGGATCGGTCTCGTAAAGGTGGACGCCCTCTTCATCTATTCCTGCGATTAGCAAGGCGGTTCCGAACGGCCTGGCTCCACCGTACTGAGTGAAGGACTGCTTGTAGTCGCACATCTTCTTGACGAGCGTGGATACCGGGATGGCATCTCCGTAGGTCATGCGATTGATCTGGCATTGAACCCGTGCTCTGTCGACGAGTTGGCGAGCGTCGGCTACTAGGCCCGAGGTGGTGATGCCGATGTGGTTATCGATCTGGTACATCTTCTCTATGGAGTCCGTGATAACGAGCTTGCTCTGAATCCTCTTGTCGACGATAAGGACCACGCCGTCCTTGTAGATTATTCCAACAGTAGTGGTACCCCTCTTTACAGACTCTCTCGCATACTCAACCTGATAGAGCCTGCCATCCGGGGAGAACGTCGACACTCCATGGTCGTAACCTCGTCCGCTGGGTTGCATCTGAATCGGCCCCATGCCTGAATGGACTCTTATCAATCTTGGTTGGGAGGGGACTCAGTCAGGGTGCCATTCATGGTGTTGCGACGACTAGGCGAACCATGAGGGTAGCAGTGCTAGCATCGGGAGGGAAGGATTCGTCCTACGCAGCCTGGTGGGCTACATTGCAGGGATGGGACATTGTGGCTCTTGTGACCGTGGGGGTCCAAAGCAGCGACTCGATGATGTTCCAGACGCAGAACACTGCAATTGCAGGGCTTCAGGCCGCCTCGATGGGGGTTCCGTGGCTGCCGGTTACCACTATTGGGGTGGAGAAACAGGAGATGCTCGACCTAGAGCGGGGGCTGTCTGGTTCCTACTCGGTCGGAGATTCCTTCCAGACCATGTGGCCAGAGTCGTTCACACGTCCCGATTGCTTGGAGTTGCACGATGGTTTAGTTGAAATCGACGGTTTGGTGGTTGGCGCACTCCGTTCCGACTACCAGAAAACCAACATCGAGATGATGTGCGATAGACTGGGAATATCGTCATTCTGCCCCCTCTGGCATAATAGGCCACAAAATCACATGAGATCGCTCTTGGACCATGGCTTCGTCGTCAGATTCACCTCTGTCTCGTGCGAGGGGCTGGATGAGGGTTGGCTCGGCGTAGCCCTGACCGATCATACCCTCAGGGACCTCGAAGGTCTAGCTAGAGAGTTCCGCTTCAACCTCGACGGAGAGGGTGGTGAGTTCGAGACGATTGTTACCCGAGGACCCCACCTCAAGCGGGAAATTTCCTGCGACGGCGATCCATGTTGGGAAGGCAGCAGGGGCGTCTGGGTCATGCGTTCTTGCAGTCTAAACGAGCATCGTTAGACTCAAACAGGGGTCTATGGTCGGCTCAGTCTGAGGATTCCATGCCAGTGTCCCCAATCGACTACAGATATGGGCGGGATGAAGCCAAGGAAATCTGGTCACGAGATGGTCGTCACGCTAGGCTTCTTGAGGTCGAGAGGGCCTTGGTGTGGGCCCACTGCCAAATGGGCAGGGTTTCCGCTGAGGACTACGACGCTATCGCGGACGTCTCTGATCCCGGGATAGTGACTGCGGATAGGGTGGATGAGCTGGAGGCCGAGACCCGTCACGATATCATGGCCTTGACCAAGGCCATGGCCGAGGCTGCTGGTGACGCAGGATGGTGCATACACCTAGGTGCAACCAGCAACGACATCACAGATTCAGCAGTGGCGCTTCAAATCAAGGACAGCATAGACCTACAGCGAGATACGATTTCAGGGCTCATTCTCACTATGTGTGACATAGCCGAGAGGGAGAGGGACACGGTAATGCTAGGCAGGACGCATGGCCAGGCAGCGGTACCAATTACCTTCGGTCTCAAAGTGGCAGTTTGGGTAGACGAGTTCAGGAGGCACCTCGATCGTCTCGACGAGATGGCATCGCGCTGCACTACCGGCAAGTTCCTCGGTGCCGTTGGGACCGGAGCAGCGCAGGGTGAGAGGGCTCTCGAACTACAGGACTTGGTCATGGGCGAGCTTGGTCTAGAATCACCGGTCGCAACCACCCAGGTAGTAGGCAGAGACCGTTACATCGAATGGGTGGGGTGGATGGCTAACGTCGCAACGAGCGTAGAGAAGGTGCTTCAGGAGGTCAGGAATCTCCAGAGAACGGAGATTTCTGAGGTATCGGAGGCCTTCGATTCGGAGAAGCAGGTCGGTTCTTCCACCATGGCTCACAAAAGGAATCCCATTACGGCTGAGAATGCCTGTGGTCTTGCACGAATAGTGCGTTCTATGATTGTGCCTTCGTACGAGAACGCCCTGTTGTGGCACGAACGAGATCTGGCCAACTCCTCCAGTGAGAGGTTCACTCTCTCCCACTCCATGATCCTGCTGGATGACATCATTGCCAAGTGCGACAGCGTCCTCTCGAGCATGGAGGTCGACTCGGAGAGAATGAGAGAAAACATCGAAAGTCAAAATGGCCTGATAATGGCGGAGAAGGTCATGCTAGAACTCGTCGATAGGGGAATGGCGAGGGAAGAAGCACACGAAGCCCTGAGGAAGGCTTCCCTAGACGCTGTTGACCAAAGCCTCCACCTTGAGGATGCCTGTAGAGGCTCGAAGGTAATTAGCGGTATAATTGAAGGTGCCAGCCTGAGCGCTCTGTTCGACCCGAGGTCACATCTTGGGTCATCGGGTGAAGTCGTCGATCTCGCTGTTGGGAAGGCTAGGGACCGTTGCTCATAGTAGCGTTGGGATCAACAGGGCCAAAGCAGTCACGGTAGCGACTACGAAAAGCAGCATGATCATGGCGTGAGGCCCGAATTGGTTCACGTCTTTCAGAGCGACTCGGAGGAACCCCGCCTCAAGAACGCCCTTGATCATGGGGGCATCCGTCTCCTCGAAATCAGGAAGTGGGCGACGGGGGATTCGCTCGCTTGCGCTGGCGGATCCGCCTGAGCGTGATTTGGAAGACTTGGCCACGGTTCTCCCATACGGTATCGATGATTATCCTTCTTGCACTATTATCTAGAAAACGGTCATTCACCATCGTGCTTGTTTCTGGCCTGCTGTAGTAGGTCCTCCAGATCTTCCAGTGCATCCTCGTCTGGTTCCATTAGGATCTCGGGGTTCTTGGCGGCACCGCTGTAATGGTCGTCGATTCCTCCCTCCTTCACTCTTCGACGCTGCCTAAGTCTAAGGAGGAGCCAGATAAGCGCGCCGGCCGTACCAAGGAGGATGAGGTTGACGGCGAGCTCTGTGGGTGTCGCCATGGGGGGAAATTCCAAGGACTCGGTATTACGTTATCCTAGTGATGGGGCCAAGGGAGATGGGGCGGGCCAGATGACGACGGTTTGAGGCCGTTGGCTCTACCCAAGAACCAGAGGTTGGAGGGTGCTGGAGACCGGGTCGACGGCTCGTCCACGCCTTCTTCTCAATACTACCGCAGGTTCTGCATCTGAGACCTTGGTTCCTTCCTGCGCTCCTCATGGTATTGGAACAGCAAACCGGCCTACTGACTATCCTTGGAGTGGGGCAGTCTAGGCATAGTTTCTCCAGGTGAATCGAACCATCGGGAGAGGCTAGTCCCGTCCAACTTACGATGTCACCGGGCAACAGTCTCCTCAGCAGTCTGTTGACCGGACCACCCTCGGAGAACGCCACCAACGTGACGGGGCGGGATCCGGTGAATGCTACCAAGTGTGAATGCCCGCCTTTAGTCTCCTTTGGCCTTGACACGATCGTTCCGGTCATCGAAGATGCGATGTGGTCGTCCGAAAGTTGGTTTGTCCTGTGTGCCGCATGTTCTGCGCATCGCTCGACGTCTGCCCTGCTCTGCAGCCATTCGTGGGCCTGGGAGACTGCTTGTGAGGTGGCACCCCTGATGCCATAGAGCACGGGGCATGGCGTCCTAGGAGCAATCAACCCCCTACCCTTGGTGGGATCCCTGTTGACGAAGGTATCAGGGTGGAACTCCTCGAGCTCGGAGATGGCCCGGTGATCGACCTCTCTCCTCGTTCCGACCAAGGATGGCTCCCTCCATGCAATCAGTTCCCAGGAGGATGAGAGACTAGGAATCCAAGAAACCGCAGCGCTCGCTCCCACTACACCCCAGGACGACAGGGATGAGAATACGATGCAGCCATGCTCGGTCGCCTCTCTAAGTCGGGAAGGGGCATCGACGTGCCCACGTACCGCCGACCAATACCACTCCTCGGGGGTAGAAGTGGGCGAGATGAGCATGCAGGGAGAGGGGGCATACTTGGTTGGGGGGAACTTCTCCACTTCGGAAAGCAGGACCTCGAACCATTCACGGCAGATGGCCAATAAGGCCTCGTGTTCCCCCTTATCGAGGTCGATAACTACACCCAGCGCGCCGTTGCCCCGGGTCCTCCTCTCGGCGAAGGGCCATAGTCGCACCAGCCTCCTCTCCACCACCTCGACGTCAAGGGCACTTCGAATGGTACGAATGAGATTGTCCATCCTCTCAGTCGTGCAGCCAACTGCGGGATGGTCCGTGTCGTCTAACCCGATTCTAATCAAACGGGATGGGGTGCCATCACTCATTCCCATCACCCAAGATGATTTCGACTACGCTGGCCAGGCCCAATGAGGAATCGCACCTTATCCCCCTGACGCCGTGGGATGCCGCTGCGCCCATGTCAGCATTGCGATCCCCGACCAACACTGAAGTGGATTCGTCGGGTCTATTCAACCACTCACTTCCATAGAGAATCCCGACTTCAGACCCGGGATTAGAATTAGCGGAATCGAGCAATTGGCGACCTGCCTCAAGCATTCCTGGGTTGGGTTTGCGAGCCCATGAGCCATCCCAAGGGGCGTAGGGGCTATAGAGGATCAGATCGAGGACAGCGTCATCATCCCCACTCTGCAGGATGCTACGGAGTCGCTGGTGAATGTCGGCCAGATTTTCATGTCCCCAGTGCCCGCGTCCGATTGGTGACTGGTTTGTCACCACGCAAATTCGGAAACCGGCACGCCTCAATCTGCCTAGAGCTGTATCAGCACTGGGAAGAAGTACTACTTCTCCGGGGGCGTTGACGTATTCCTCCGATCCAACGTTCAGCACCCCGTCCCTGTCCAGGTAGGCGATTTGCCCCTCCCATTCCCGGGACGAGGGTAGCTGTGCGAGTTCGAGCGGTGCGTCGAGGGGTGAGCCGTCTCTGTGGGGGGGGAGAATCTGCTCACAACCCATGATTCGACTTGATTGCCTCTTTGACGATGTGGTTGATGATTAACTGGAGGTCTTCGATTCGCTCCATCGAATGAGAGGGCACGACGATAGCGACATCGACCATGTCGGCGAGCTTGCCACCGCCCATTCCACTGTAGTCACCCGTTACTGCTGCCGTCCTGCATCCATTCTCCATGGCGAAACGGATCCCATTCAGAACGTTAGGAGAGTTGCCCGAGCCACTGAACCCGACGACTAAGTCGCCATCTCGCAAGAAGGTCGAGAGTTGGCCCACGAACACGTTCTCATAATCGGTGTCGTTGGCCCATGCAGTCAGAGAAGGGATGTTGTCCACGTGAGAAATAGTCCTCAGTGACAGTTCCTTGGACCAGTCGCCCGCGCTATGTGACGGTGTGCCCGCGCTTCCACCATTGCCGATGAAGTGGACAGTCCCACCTAAATCCCGTGTGGACTCAACGAGATTCCAGAACTCCTCGAGTGAGTCCAGGGGCATTCGACCTAGCGTGTCGACGAGTTCGTTGACGTAGAACTCGGCAAAAGAGCGGAAGTCGAAGACCATGGGTACCTGTTTGGGCGGGCGAGGGCATCCTATTTACGGGTTGATGACAGGAACGGGACTATGGAGGACCCCATAGGGGCGGTAGTCGGCTCGCTCGCATCTTCACTAGGCATTGCTGAGGTGACGATGCAACTCATTATCGGCGCCGTGGGACTGATGCTGCTCGGAATTGGTTTCCACCGGAGCACGGAATCATATGCAGATCGCGCCGCCATCGCCGGATGGCCCTTGATCGGCCTGTTCTTCTACCTCTACTCCGGTCACTATGTGGAGATTGCTGACCCAGTTCTGATTCTCATGACGGCTGGGGCGTTACCTGCTGGAATTTGGATGTCAGTTTGGGAAGCGAGGGGCGAGACCGTTCACTCAGGAACCCTGCAGTGGTTAAGGGGGTGTGTGGTGGGGTCAATGGTGCCATACTATGCCGTTTACAACATCCCCCTACTCAACATGGGCTTCGTGTACGTTACTGCACTGAGCGCAGGGTGGATGTTGGAGTTCGCCGGAATAGGGGGCTATGGGGTGGGAGTCATGATGGTAGAGAGATTCGGCGAGGCACCCATTCCCGTCTCGGACTGGGCGGGCAACAGATGGGTCCTCAGCGAACCCCTGGGGGAGACCGGTTTCTTCATCGCAATGAACAATAGCGAGGGATTGACTGTAGTCGCCTTCATCTTCGCGTGCTCTGCCCTGCAGTCCATGGCCGTTTTCATTGGGGCGATCGTTGCACTAAGCTCTGTTCACTGGAAGAGGAGGGTGCGAGCGCTACTCATCGCACTACCCACTATCCATGTCCTAAACGTCTTCAGGAACGCTGGGATAGTTTGGCTGACAGACACTTACCCGAATTGGTCCTTCTTCGGTATCGGCATGTTTGACTTTGCCCACAGCTATGCCGCCAAGTTCGCAAGCCTATTCGCGATGTTTCTGATGGCAATCGCTCTGTTTGACCTGCTGCCAGAACTCCACAGGCACATTATGAGGGTGTTGAATCCGCTGATGGCTGCTTTGGGGTCCAAACCGGCTTCATCAGACCATCCTTGATCTGATTCGCTCGTATAGCTTGCCAGTCAGCGGCATGTCATGCTCCCAAGCGAATTCCTTCATCACCCTCACAGCCTCCTTCTCGAGATCGGAATCACCCACGAAGTCTGTGATTTCTATCGTGTCGTTCCTCGTGTTTGCCTTGAAAGCGGCGATTGGCTCCTCCTTGTGGAACACGAGGTAGGCTGAGCCGTAGCCGAACCGCTCCCTGAGCAGACTTCCGAAGTAGTGAATCAGCGGGTCTGATGGTGGAATGACAAGGTCCCTCGAAATAGAGAGGGCGTCGAGGTCCTCGAGCATGTCCTGGCGCCCCCAGCAGATGTCCTGCAGGTCATCGACTAGGAAACCCTTGATCAGTGTGCCATCTTCCTCGAACTCGTGCATCACGTCACTGATTTCCTCCGGGGAGAATGAAGAACCCGCCAAACGCTCTAATTGCTTCAGCGTGATGACGGGGTAGTTCTGGACCAGTTCCCTGAGATAGTCTCTCTTGATTCCCCACAAGTCAGCGTTCGGTAACTGTTCGACGGTCTTGAAACCGCCTCTGTAGTCTTGAATCAGGTGACCGCTCCTGACTAGTGGCGATACGAGTTTACGGAAGTTGGATCTGCTCATGGCATTACGCTCCATGTATACGTCGGGGTCATTGTGCTCCCTGAAGAACTGTAAGATCTCCTCATCCTCGGACTCTATGGGCACGTTCCTGATGGTTAACAGATCCTGGAAGTGCCGATAACGGGCCCAAACCAGGTGTCCTCTGAGGTTGGAGCCCTGGTGTAACTGGTGCGCAGCGACCATCGAACTCAGGTTGACTCTGAACATCTCGCAGCGACCCCTCAGGGAGAAGTCGTCACGAAGCTCCCTGGTGTTCTCCAACGCTATTGTCTCGTTCTCCCACCTGCTATCCTGATGTAGCGAATGGTGGAGGAAGAGCGTTCTGTTGACTTTCTTCCTTGAAATAGGGGCAACCACACCACCCCTGATGTACCTCTCATCATCGCCCATCGAGACGAAACCGAGGTCTGAGAGGATCAGTTGGATGTTTTCGTCGCAGTCGTGAACGGGAACGCCGTTGAAGGCATGCAGAACTGAGACATCGACCAAGCGATCACGATAGTTCTCGAGCAACTCCTCGAAGGTGGTCTTGAAATCGTCTAGGTAGGAGTGGGGGATGTTGATATCCTTGATCTCCAGGTAGTCGTTGACGACGAACATCAGGATCCTACCAATTGGATCCACGCCCTTGAAGACCGGGTAGTACCATCCTTGTTTGAGCAGGAGGCGAATCTCCTGGATAAATCGGCTACTGAACGGGTCGGACTGGGATAGGATTCTCATCTTCCTGTCTTCGGGAAGGGGGGACAGCAGGCGTTCGGCGTCCTCGGGCGATGCGTAGTAGTCCGTCGGGTCGGGTTGGAGTGTTACAATTCTAGAGATCGTTCCCTTCCTTTCCAGTTCCCTCAGAGCATCGGCCAACTCCTCGACGGGCCGGGCCACGAAGAAGCGCAGGGTATGAATCCGTACCGGTCCGATACGTGCAATGAGATGTGACAAGGCCTCATGAAATGGCAATGGCTCGATTCGGCCGTGCAAGCGTCTGAAAATGGCCATTGAGCGCTTCCTGTTCGGTACGTCGATGTACTGCTTGGCGACAGCCAGTTGGCGCTCCAGATTGGAAAGGGCTGACTTGAGGCTCCTCTGGACGTGGGCGTTTTCCTTCCCCTTGGGATAGTCTGCGAACAACTCCGAGCGTGAGGTTCCCTCCTCGGTTATCTTGTCTAGGAGTTCTTCCTCTAGTGGGCCTAGCCACGGATCGCCCCTTAGCCCGAGAAGCATTGGGAGTTGATTGCCGAGTGTGTAGCCAACGCGGTTGTGTAGCAGCCTGCCGTTGAAGATGTCCGAGTCGTGCTTGATGTCCTTCCAGTCACGGAACCTGTAGTTTGTCACTCTGTGCAGCAACTCCTCCCTTCGTTGGACGAGCGCAAGGTTTCGAATTGCGTCAACGGGTTCGTCGAATGTCGCGAACGATTTGTGGAGGATGAGGGTCTGGAGAGTCCGATAGTCGATGACATTGACTTGGCCACCGGTAATTCGGTACTCATCGACCCTGAGAATGAACTCGCCCTCGTCGGTCTGGGTGAAGAAGCCGATTGAGACTAGGTTGCGCATCTCAAGCTCTTGCAACACGGCCTCTACTTGGGCTGAGGGGAAGGGGAGTCTCAAACTGAGGGCCTCGGCGGTTTGCGGGCCCTCGGAGGCAAGCATGTCGAGTAGCTTGAGCCGTAGGCAGTCCATCGGGTCGGAGAGAGACCGCTTCCTCCAGCTGGAGGGGTTCCCGCCAACGAAAGACACCCCCATCTCGTAGTGCAGACCCCCTGTGTAGAGCGCCCTCAGGTCATCCATCTCCGCGGCTCCAGCAATCGCTAGGCATCCCAGCGTACCATGGACCTCGGCCATCCTCATCGAGAACCACTTGTCATCGATCTTCTCGTGACCTGTGCCGCGAACCTTGGTAATCAGCTCGCGTTCGGCGAGCTCATGAACCCAACCACGAAGTGTATCGTAACCTATTGCCTTTAGCTTCTCACTGTACAGGGGATGCGTTAGCTTGCTCTCCAGACCGCCGCCCATGTCCATGAGTCTGAGGAGTTCGTTGGCGTTGGTCGGAACTACGACCTTGGACTGGTAGTATTCCCACAGTCGGGCCTCGTCCAGATCGGTCGCAAGGGAGCGGGCGCCGAGAAGGCGGCGTAGGATTTCAGGGTCTACATCCTTGATCAAGTAGGCACGTGTCCTGAGGGAGAGCAAGTCCTCGAACGAGGACATGAAGAGAGTCATGCCCAATGGGGAGGGCATCTTGACCCTGCGGTGAACGATTCGGACGTCCTCGCTTTCCATCCTGTTGATGAAGTCACTGAGCTGCCCCATGTCCAGATCAATGTTGAGTATCTCGCTCATCGCCTCCCTGACAACCACGGAGTCCTCCATCTTCCTATGTCGATGCATGATCTGTTCGGCCTTCTGCTGGAATTGCTTGGGACTCACCTCCTCAGCACCAATTCTCCGGGGGTTCAGCATGCTCCTTGATGCGACCTCCCTGAATCGCTTCGCGAAGAGCTGGGATTCGAGGAGGTACTGCTGCAGTGACTCCCCGCTACCTCTGCCACTGAATACATTGGGGATTGCAGAGATCTCCACCTCGTGGCTAAGCTTGGCCATGAATCCATTCTCATCGAAGGAGAGTTCGTGAACGGCGATGTTGTCCCTAGCCGCGATGCCCGCGAACAGGTAGCCAAGCGCGAGGTTGAACGCACGGCCCCTACATGTCGTCACTACGTAGGTTGGTAGAGGTGCCTCGATCTGCTCGACCAGAATCCTGTCCTTCGAGGGGACTTGGAACGTCGTCGCAGAATGCTCATCCAGGAACTGCGTTAGTGCGTTGGCAACGGGTCGGTTCAGACCTAGGACGTCGACCAAAAAGGGCGTAATGCCCTTCCCTATTCGATATTGGACGGCGACGAGCGCAAGAAGTTCGAGGACCTCCTTGCTGAGCTCGTTGGTGCGACTCATCGCCTCCCCGGTCCAAGATGGGATTGTGGGTCGGTAACCCGTTGCGGATGTGACGTTGACTCTGGTCCCGATTACGCTTGAGACACGATAGGTCGATCCGCCTAGCAGAAAGACGTCCCCGTTCCTTAAGCTCGAAACAAACGAGGAAGATAGCTGTCCGACTAGGGTTCCGTCTGATGTGAAGACGAGAAAGTTGCTGTCTGGGGCTATGGTTCCTATGTTGGTATAGTAGATCATCTGGGCAAATCCCCTCTTGCCAAAACGGTTCTCCTCCCAGTCGATCCACATCCTCCTCTCCTCATCCAGAAGATCCAGCACCTCGATGTAGTCATCATAAGGCAATGACTTGTATGGCCAAGATGCGGAGACTAACTCGTAAGCCTCGTCGATGTCCCATTCTCGGATGATCGTCAGTCCGATCAAAAACTGGGCTAGTACATCCAAGCAATTCTCTGGGAACCTCAGCAGGTCCATTTTCCCTGCGAGGATGCCATTCTGAAGCGCTACTAGCTCGAGGAGATCATGTGGGGAGGTGGGCAATAACCGCGCTCTAGGCAGGCCGTCGACTTGGTGTCCGGCTCGGCCAATCCTCTGCAAGGCCGTGGCAATCGACCCGGGAGAACCCACCTGAATGACCAAGTCCACTGAGCCGATGTCAATTCCCAGCTCTAGGCTGGATGAAGACACGACGCATCTGAGTAGGCCGTTCTTCAGTCTTTGTTCGACGTCCACCCTGATTGTCTTGTCCATAGAGCCGTGATGTCCCTCTACTCCAAGGAGCCCCGCAACCTTCAGACGCTGGACAAAGGTCTCTGTCATGTTCCTAGTGTTCACGAATACGAGTGTCGTAGTATGTGCCTCGACGAGTTCCTTGATGCGATCGATGTTGTGGTCGAGGATTTCCTTGACGGGAGTTGATGTGAAGCGGGGGGTTGGAAGTAGAATGTCTAGATCCAGTTCCCTAGATCCGGAGATCTTCGCGATCGAGATTCTTTGAGGCTCCAAATCACTCTCCCGAGGATCGCTTGCCACGAGAAACTCAGCCACCTTATCCAGTGGCTCCATTGTAGCGCTGATGCCGATTCTCTGGACCGCCGAGTCAACCACCGAGTCCATCAGTGCGAGGCTGAGCGAGAGGTGCGTACCCCTCTTTGTCGGAACGAGGGAGTGCATCTCATCTATGATGAGCCACCCCAGATCATTCAGAAGCGGCCTGAACCTCTTGGACGCCAGCAACAATCCGAGTGATTCGGGAGTGGTGATAAGGATGTGAGGGGGCTTCCTCAGCATCCTCTGGCGCTCCTTCTGGGGGGTGTCGCCTGTCCTGAGCCCGACCTTGATGTCCTGGGCCCTTCCGGGCAAGAACCGCTCCTTGATCTCGTTAAGTGGGCCGATAAGATTCTTCTGTATGTCATTGGCGAGGGCCTTGATCGGGGAGATGTAGATGCACTGGATTGTGTCGGGAAGGGAGCCGTCCAGCGACCTCCTGACTAGGTTGTCAATGATGGAGAGGAAGGCGGTCAGAGTCTTGCCCGAGCCGGTGGGAGAGCATAGCAGTAGGTGTTCGCCGTCCAGGATCTTTGGTATTGCGCTCTTCTGAGGGTCAGTGAAGTCATCGAACTTGTCCAAGAACCAGTTTCTAACAGGTGGACAGAGTCTACTGAGGATATCGTCTCCATCCGATAACTCATCTACATACGTAATTTCCGGCATTTTTCAGGCGCACCTTCGCGGGACAGGGAATTGGAGTCGTACATGAATGCTTCTCCGGTGCGGCCCGCATAACGCCTGTAGCAGCGTCGCGCAAATCGGACTCGTATCGCAATGGGACGTATTGCTCGGGAACCCTAGGATGGCTTGAAAACCATGATACGAGGTCGATGGGCACCATGAGTAACGAACGCCGACTGGGACGTTTGACCTCGCTGCTAAGACGCAGGGGAATCGTCCTGCCCTCCTACGAGATATACGGCGGAGTCTCTGGTTTGGTCGACTACGGACCCGTGGGTGCGAGGATCAAGCGAAAGGTCATCGACGTATGGGTCGATCATTGGACGAGCATTGGCAATGTGGTGGAGGTCGACTCGCCGACCATCACACCCGAGCCAGTGCTAGTAGCAAGTGGCCACGTGGACGAGTTCAACGACCACATGTCCGAGTGCGGTGCTTGCGGGGCCGTGTTCCGCAGCGATCACTTGCTCGAAGGGCTGCACCCAAACCCTGACTCTCTCGAGGCCTCCGAGCTGGATGACAAGATTACTGACAGCGCGATACCCTGTCCTAGCTGTGGTGGGTCCGAATGGAAGGGTGCTAGCCCGATGAACCTCATGTTCCCAACTAGGATCGGCGCGAAGCGCGGAGGCAGAGTGGCATACATGCGTCCTGAGACGGCTCAAGGCATGTTCATGCTATATCCTGCGCTTTTCAGACACTTCAGGCAGAAGTTGCCTTTCGGCGCTATCCAAACCGGAAAGGGGTTCAGGAACGAGATCAGCCCCCGGCAGGGGATGATCCGCCTGCGGGAGTTCAACATGGCTGAGCTCGAGTACTTCATCGATCCAGACGAGCCCCCCAATCAGGACCTTGGTAGTTGGGACTCCAGCGTTTCGCTGCTACCTGACCCCGAGGGTCCGCACGCAGGAGAGCACTCGGTGACATTCAGCGAGGCTCTTGGTTCGGGGATTGTTAAGCACCCTACCGTGGCGTGGTTCTTAGCCCTGACTTGGGATTTCCTAGTCGATGTGGGGGTGGACCCGGAGCGCATTAGATTTCGTCAGCACGCTAGCACCGAGATGGCTCACTACGCCGCCGATTGTTGGGACTGTGAACTCAATGGCGAGCATGGATGGGTAGAGGCAGTGGGAATCGCCAACAGAACCTGCCATGACTTGCTATCTCACGAGGAGCACTCGGGATCCAAGTTGCTCAGGGGCTGGCGCCAATTCGACTCACCGCATACTGAGACAAGGGAGGTGCTAGCCCCCAACGGGGCAGTAATTGGTCCGGCCTTCAAGGGAGAAGCAGGCGCTGTAGTGGATGCACTCTCGGAATTGATAGATGTGCCAGACTCGCTTCCCTTCATGCTTCCCTTGGCTGACGGATCGGACGTCGAGATCACAGAGGAGATGGTCACAAGGAGAGTCGAGAAGGTGACCGTTCGTGGGGAGTACTTCACCCCTCACGTAATCGAACCAGCCTTCGGCATTGACCGGATAATCTGGCACATCCTGGACCATGGCTACAGCGAGACTGAGAAGGAAGGGGAGGAATATACGATACTCTGTCTGAAGCAGGACGTGGCTCCGTTCGACGTCGTCATCCTCCCTCTGTTCGACAAGGATGGCATGGGAGAGATAGCTAGGGAGATTTCTTCGAGAGTCGCCTCTATGCCCGGAATACATGGAGATTTGGACGCAAGCAGATCGATTGGAAGGAGATATGCGAGGGCCGACGAGATCGGCGTGCCTTGGGCGATCACCGTAGACCACGCCTCCTTGGACGACGGTACCGTTACCGTCAGACGCAGAGATGACCAAACGCAAGTGCGTGCAGAAGTCGAGTCGCTTCTCAGTCACCTTTACACGGGAACAGTTTGCGACTTGTTCTAGGGGGCCAACATCAAGTGGCGCCAATCGAAAATGACCCTGTGGTCGAGGTGGGCTCGAAGCATGACTGGACGGAGCGCTATCGTCCCAACACCCTCTCAGGCCTTGAGGGAAACGAGGACCGCATCAAGAGGGTGCGTCAGTGGCTCGATCGCTGGGCCTCAGGCTCAGTTCCCAAAAAGAAGGGGTTGCTACTTTCGGGGCCTCCAGGAGTCGGAAAAACCACTCTGGCGCTGGCGGTTGCGGAAGACAGGGGGTGGACTGTCATCGAGCTCAATGCCTCCGAACAAAGGAACGCATCTGCAATCAGGGGCTCTGCGACTAGGGGCTCCCAGCACATCTCCCTCGACCAATTTTCCTCCGAAGGTCCCTCTTCGGGAAGGACCCTGATCCTCCTCGACGAGGTGGACCACCTCAGCGGGGGCTTCGCAAGGGTCTCTGAGAAGAGGATTGAGAGGGCCCTTGAGCCAACTGAGGACGACTCGATAGTTCTGAGAGGGGACTCCGGTGGCAAGGCCGAGCTGCTTAACCTCCTGAGTTCGACACAACAGCCCGTAATCATGACTTGCAACGACCCGATGAGGTTGTGGGGCAGCGGGAGCGGCTGGAGGAGGAACAGGGACAGGCTCCTGAGGCTGGCTGAGAATGTCATTTTCCAGAGAGTAGGGGGGGCTGGCCTCAGGCGTGTTGCCCACAAGGTCCTCGACGCCGAGGGGATGAGCATTGACCCCGAGAGCCTCGATGCTCTGATTGGAGGCAACCCAGGTGATATCAGGGCGCTGGTCAAGGATCTTCAGTCACTATCGTCAACGAAGCGCGGTCACATCACCTTGTCCGCCGTCAGGAGCCTATCAGAGGTAGCGGTGAGGGATGCGCACGTGGACGTCTTCAAGGCAATGAGGCAGGTCTACGGCAATCGCTCCGGCTCACAAGCCAGGAGGATCCTGATGAACTCCGACAAAGATCCCGACGAGATGATTGCCTGGTTCGCATGGAACAACCAGTCGGTGATGGATCAGCGGGGCCTTGCAGCCATCAGTCCGGCAATGTGTAGATCCGACTCATCCCTAGCGACTAAGTACACCAATCGTGCCTTCAGATCCTGGTACTGGGGCGCTGCCCTGCCAGCTCAGGCAGCGGTGGCATACTCCCCAAGCACTGGAGGCTCGGACGCTTACATCGGGTATCCCGACTTCCTCAGGAGGGGTAGCGAGTCTTGGAGAACAGGGCATCTCGTTGAACGCCTCTCCGAACTGCTCGAATCGAGCAGGTCGTCGGTCCGGGAGGATCTGTGGCCCAACCTCCTGGCTGTCCATGACAGGCAACTGGGAGGTGACTCGAGTGACTTCTCTGTGGCGATCAGGCTTGGACTAAGCGCTGAAGATCACCTAGCTCTTCACGGGATGCCCAAGTCCCACAGGGATGCCAAGAACATAATCGTCGCCTTCGAGGAAGTTAGGGGGAATCAAGAAGACAAAGGGGCAGAAGGATCAGGTGGGGGCGAAAGCGGTGATGCCCTCAATGGGACCCAGTTCACCCTGGACGGGTTCGACTAGTCGGGACCCCATGTTCGTGGGTGAAGAAGGACCAACACGGTCAGCAGTTCGAGACGCCCGAGCCACATCAGGAAAGTTGAGATGAGAAGAGATGGGTGACTGAGGCTTGCCCATGTGGAGGTTGGTCCGTAAGCACCCAGAGCCGGTCCCGTATTGCCTAGCAGGGAAATGACCACGGAAAGGATGGTCTCCATGTCGAGTTCCGTCTCTAGCATAGAGAACAGTAGCAAGGAGACCGTCGCCAGCACCAACCACGAACTGATCATCCCAATTATGATCCACACCTTGCTCTCCTCGATGACTTGCTCGTTAAAGCGAATCGCGACAACCTTGCGCGGTTTGATTATCCTGAGCACCTCCCTCTTGGCTAGCTCGAACGCTATCCTGATTCGAAGAACCTTGAGTCCGCCCCCAGTAGAGCCAGCAGAGGCGCCGACTATCATCAGAAGCAGTAGGACGAACTTGCTGAAAACGGGCCAATTGGAGAAGTCGGCGCTGGAGTAGCCCGTGCTCGAAATGGATATGGCTTGGAATAGCGCCTGCCTGATGGCCTCGATGCCCCCGTTGGTGCCCGAGCTGTAGAGATTGAATGCCATAGCGAGCCATGCAAGGAGCAGGATCAGCAGGTAAGTGCGGAGCTCCTCGTCCTTCCAGACCTCCCTCGAACGACCGGCCATAGCGAAGTACAGGAGGCTGAAGTTGATGCAGGTTAGCAGCATGAATACCATGAGTATCACCTCTATCCTAGCGGAGTCAAAGCTCATGATTCCCCCATCAGAGGTGGCGAATCCCCCCGAGGGGAGTGTGGTCAAGGAATAGTTGACCGCATCGAAGGTGCCCATGCCGCCAACGAAGTTGAGGAGAGCCATCTCTGTCAGGGTCAAAGCGACGTAGATCGTCCAGAGCCGCCTAGCGGTGCTTTCCAGACTTATCCCCAGCTGGGAGACGGAGGGGCCAGTCAACTCCGCCCTTGCTAGGGCCATCCCCCCGCCCAATGCCCTAGAGAGTATGAGCAAACCGAGCATGATGACTCCCATGCCACCAAGCCACTGAGAGAGGGATCTCCATAGTATGAGGCTCCTTCTCTGGCTGCCGATGCAGTCTTGCTCGGCTCCCTCGAGGCAAATCGGGCTGGTGGAGTGGTCAATTACGGTCGCACCAGTGGTAGTGAAGCCCGACATGGATTCGAACCAGGAATGGAGCAAGCCCGCCAATACGTCGGAGTGGGATGCAGTGCCGTCCATGTACTCGAATGGCCCGTAGAACATACCGCCAAGCCAGAATGGCAGGGCACCAACCGCAACCACTGGGATCCACCCAAGAGCCACGGAGGCGAATGCCTCCCGATCCCTGACTCTGGTTGAGGCGTCTGCGTCCTTCGAGAGGGAGACGAGTGATTGGCCTAGAAGTGCGGCTAGGATCAAGGGGACGAGGAACGTCCTCAGACCCACTTCCAATCCCTCTTGGTGGCAGCTGTATACGGCGACCACTGCCAAAGGGATGGCGACTAGGCGGATCGTCCATCCCAGAACCAGTCCTACAACGTCCCAGCGCATGTCTAGCTCCCTAGAGACTTCTCGACCTGTCCCAAGTCATCGATTTCGAGGAACAGGTAGACCCTGTCCCCTTCCTCGAGAGTCTGGTCGTGCTCAGGGGCTCTCGCGTGGGCGTTGCCTTCCTCGTCGATTCGCTCGACCATCGCCAAATTAACTCCCAACGTACTCTCTACTTCACTGAACAATGAGCCGATGAGGCTGTTTCCAGACGGGATTTCAGCAGAAATAGAGACTAATGACGGCATTGATGGTATGCGTTGGTAAGTGCCAGGAACGTGCATGTGGATGGATTTCAGTATAGAGGTCACGGCTACACGCCTCTTGCTCACGGGTCGAAGTCCGATGCGATGAATAGCTTCGACTAGGGCCCTGTCATCCAATAGCAGGCCAGTACGCAGCACGCCCTTGTCCATGGCGCGCATCGAGATCGAGATGTTGAGGTTGTCATCCCCGAGGGTTGCTATGGCAATGTCGTGATTCTCGATAGCCAGCTCCCTGAGCAGATCCTCGTCCTCGGGGTCGCCATGAATTACGTCTAGCCTCTTGTTGACGCCAATTTGCGAGCCGACAATCTCGTTAGCAGAATCTAGGTCTGGCTCGATGATTACCACGTTAGAACCCATTTCCAAGTAGTGGCGTGCCAGTCTGCTGCCGAATCTAGTTGCGCCAAATATGGCGACGGAGGGCGTCTCAGGCATCTCGGAGTCCGGTGTTCCCAATGCCAACGCTATGTGACTGAACGATTCGGTGGTGCCAGTGACGAAGAGCAGGCTGTCGCCCTGTTGGATGATTTCGTTCCCAGAGGTGAGTCCCTCCTGGCCACCTTTGCCCCTAATTGCTAATATTGGAGGGACCATGGTATGTTTTCCCTCGATTGCCAGACTCTCACCGGTAGTCGTTCCAATTAGTGGTGAGGCCTCAGTAACTTCGGAGACGATAATCCATGCGTTATCCCCCAGGGGCAGTATGTCATCCAAAGACGGAGCTATCAGTCCCGATACCAACTGCTCGACTATCGCCTCAGAGGGACACACGATGAAATTCGATCTCGACCACTTTTCGAGTGGTCCCGCGCCTCTAGTGGGATCCATAATTTTGGAGTCCCTGACGTTAGCTATCGTAATCAGTCCCGAGGCCGTGCGATCGCCGACCTGCTCGCTGAAGACCCGTTTGGCGAAGGCGCAGCCAAGAAGATTGACGTGATCGTCATTGGTAGCGAAGACGATGATTTCGGCGTCGCTGATGCCGGCTCTGATCAATGACTCCCGAGAGAGGGCGCTCCCAGTCACTAACAGGCAGTCGAGGGACTGGGACTCACTGATGGCATTTGGGCTGGGGTCGATGAGTGCAACGCCCCTTCGCTCACTCCTGAGTGCCGCAGCGACCCCACGGCCGACCTCGCCGGCACCTGCGATTATGACTCGCATTCAGCGCTATGATTCCATGGATTGGATATAATACTGCGCCAAGTTAGGCTAATGCGAAAATGAGGGGGGTGATGTGTGGTTACTCCTCGCTATCAATGATTTCCCCTCTTATTCTCCGCTCGGCCTTCTCCCTGTTGCGGTCTGCCTGCCGGATGGTGCGTCTGTAGGCCTGCCTGGCTGCGGGAGTCAAACCGGAAGGGAGCCATGTCTCCTGCGCCCTAAACCAGAACAGGACCACAAAGGGTGCTGCTGCTAGGGCGAAGACGGGGTTGAACAGGGAGAGCACGAGGCACAGGGCTAGGATGGCCCTAGCAAGCGTGGAAAACAAAAACGGCTTCGTTCGAGAGCCCTCCAGAAGCTGATTGCCCTGCCATGTCGCCGGTAGGGCGTGCCCCATGCTCGCCAAAAGGGCAATCAGCACTGCCATTGCGACCGAGAAGGGATTGAAGCCCGCGATGGGCGAGAGCGGGGCGAGATCGGGATCGAATAGGCGCACAATCAGATATGCCGCCTGCATCGAGCCAAGGCCGAGGCCGAGAGCCCAGCCAAAGGGCGGAGACGCCCTGATAGAGGCGACACGGGGCCTACCAACCAAGAACAAGGCTAGCGAGGACTCCACTGCGGCAATCAAGAGGGAGAGGGCAAACAGGTTACCCAAAGGCACGGAGACCGCGCTGGTCGAAGAGTCCTCGACGATGGTGATGAGGATAAGCTGGTCCACAGCGAGAGCGAGGAACACCCCGATGACAATGCCGTAAAGCAAGTACCTCACCGCCCCAGAGAGGTCGTAGAACCCCGTCATACGAGCTATTACGCCCCTCCACCCGACGTAGACGCCAAGCAGGCTTATGGCGAACGCTACCTGCATTTGGAGCATCGGAATGTAGGCTGCTGCCATGAACGGCCATGGCCCGCCACCTTTGAGCCCCACCCCTCAGACAACGTTCAAACCACACAATCCGGACCGAAGGTCATGGCACTCGAGGGCTTCAAGCGCAGGGTTCTCGGTTCCATCGGTCTGCTCAAGGGCAAGAGAAAGGTCGACGAGGAGACTGTCAAGGAGCTCAGCAAGTCATTACGCAGGGCTCTGCTGGAGGCTGACTTCAACGTCCGGCAGGCCAAGGAGCTGACCGAGCGCATCGAGAGGAGGATGCTGGAGGAGGAGCCGAGACCAGGCGTGCGCCTCGAGACCCATGCCATGAACCTAATCTACTCGGAGCTAGTCAGGATACTAGGGGCTCCGAGGAGCATCCGGCCTCACAACCAGACCGTGCTGATGGTCGGCCTCTACGGTCAGGGAAAGACGACCACGACCGCTAAGCTTGCGGAGTGGTGGAGGAAGAATCACAGCGTCAAGGTGGCGGTGATAGAGGCAGACGTCCACCGTCCCGGTGCCTTTCAGCAAATCAGCCAGCTGCTTGAAGGTACGGCAGTGGAGGTCTACGGCGAGCCAGAGGGCAACGATGCCCCAGCGATAGTAAGGAACGGACTGAGAAAGATCGGCACGGCTGACGTGGTGATCATCGACACTGCTGGCAGGGACAGCCTGGACGGTGAGCTGAAGGACGAATTGCTGGAGATAGCGGAGGTTGCGAACGCGTCTGAGCGATTCCTCGTCATCGACGCCCAGGTCGGACAGGCGGCAGGGCCGATGGCCACCACCTTCCACGATCTGGTGGGCGTCACTGGAACGGTCGTAACGAAGCTGGACGGCACGGCGAGAGGTGGGGGGGCCCTGAGCGCAGTGGCGACCACTGGGGCACCCATAGTATTCGTGGGGGAGGGAGAGAGGATTGGCGACCTCGAGAAGTTCGAGTCTGATCGTTTCATCTCCAGACTGCTGGGCATGGGCGACATCAAGGGACTGATCGATCTCGCACCCGATGACCTCGACGAGCAAGAGGCGATACGCCTGACACAACGCCTGATGTCTGGCAGGTTCACCCTCACAGACATGTACACCCAGATGGAGATGATGAGCAAGATAGGGACCCTGGACAAGGTCCTCTCGCATCTTCCAGACACCATGTTCGGCGGCATGGCTAACATGAGCGTGGCACAGAAGCGCCAGATGCAGTCGAACCTCGAGAAGTTCCGCGTGGTGATGGATTCGATGACACAGGAGGAGAAGGACGATCCCCTGGTGCTGAAGTCAAGCAGAATCAGGAGGATCGCACGTGGCTCTGGCTGCGAGGAGAAGGACGTCAAGGACCTCCTAGCTCAATGGAACAGGAGCAAGAAGATGATGCGAGGAATCAGGGGCGACCGGAGGTTCAGGCGTCAGATGCAGTCGATGATGGGCGTCGACGAGGACCTCGGTCTGGGGTGATGCCCTGCAACGTAGATTCGCCATTGTAGGCCACAGGGCCCCCAGCTCCGGGATGCTGAACATCAATGACCTCGCTGGCTCGGGTGGTCGGACGGACGTTCTGGTGCGAGCGGTCAATGCCGCTCTTTTCGTCTCCCACGGAATTAGGACGGACAGTCATGTGACATTGCACCTGATGGGCGGACCCGGGCCCCCACGTAGGGTCTGGTTCGATGGCAGCGCCTTACGGGGGGTTCGACCCGATGAGCGTTCGATAGCGGGGCACATCAAGGCCCTGTTGAAAGGCCCCGTTCCACCTGTGGGGCGGTTCGTCGAGGCGTCGACCGGCATTTCGCACTCAGGCGGAGACCTACGACAGACCCTCGTGGAATGGGAGAATGGGGGAGTGGAGTGCTTCGTCCTCGATGCCACAGGGAAGCCCACCTCCATGATGCCATCAACTGGGTCACTGGGATTCATCCTCTCCGACGACTGCCCGTTCACCGAGGAGGAGGCCGATGTGATCAGGGGGCTGCCGCGCATCTCACTAGGCAAGGGATGGCTGCAAGGGCATGCCTGCATCACGATAGCCCATCACCTGCTGGATCAGGGTCACTCTCGCCGTTCTCCTCGAGGGTGACCAGGATGGCACCAGTGATCATCAGTGCGCCACCCACAACCGTGTAGGCCCCCAAAACCGCCTCCCCAGTCCACAGCCAGCCGATGATGCCACCGAGAACGGGTTCGAACAGCAGTGTGATGGAGACGATGATCGGTGGGATCCAACGCAGTATGGTGTTGATCCCGGTGTGGCCGCACAACCCGGGGCCGAGAGATAGGTAGGCAACCCACGCCACCCAAGCGGAGTCAGTCCAGCCCAAGACTGCAGCCTCAGGGGGGAGGGAGGCCAGCGAGGCGCCCTCGATTGCCAGAGAAGACAATGCCAGCCATACTCCCGCTCCGAGGGTAACTGGGAAGGCGTAGACGAAGATGGGGAGCGCGCGCACTGACCTCAGGTGCCTGCCAGCGAACAGGTAGCCGACCACGGTTACCGCGCCAACGAAGGCAGCGGCATTGCCGATCAGGGACGCCTCGCCACTGCTCCCTACGTCTAGCAAGGTGATCGCAGCTCCAGTGAATCCAACGGTGACGCCAATGACGTGCCCCCTCCTGACCACGGAGCCGATTAGCGGCATCATAGCCACCACGACCAGGGGGTGAGTGTTCACGAACAGCAGACTGTGGACTAGGCTTGTGTGGTCAAGGGACCACACCCAACTGCCGAAGTGCATGGCGAGGAAGGCGCTCGAGGCGAGTATGAGCCAAGCATCCGAAGAACTGAGCCACGGGCGCTCCATCTTGGCCCGCTGGTAGGCGAAGCCAGGTAGCAGTACGAGCGCAGTGCCCTGCATCCTCCACGAAGCGCGTAGCAATGGCGGGACCTCGCTCATCTCCTGGAGCACGACCCCGGCGCTGGAGACGGCTAGCACCGCGACGCCGAGGAGGAGCCAGGCGCCTGCGGGGGTGCCGCTATCGGCTCCTTCCATGGTCAGCCCGCCAACTCAGCGTCCATCACGCCAGAGGGCTCCGGGTCCCGGCCGTCACCGCCTCCGTCCTGGCCGATGATCCCCGCCTTCCTGAACAGTACGTAGATCATGGCCCCGACGATGACGTTGATCAAAACGAAGCCGGCGAGTCTGGCGAATGGCCACCAACCATAGTGCCCGAGCGATTCGTCCACGACGGCGAGAATCGCTGACTCGACCCCGTAGAAGGCCTCGCCGGTGAGCGCTCCCGCTGCTATCATGAAGGTGAAGAGCAGCATCTGCGCGCCTCTCTTCTCTGCCGCGGCGCTGCCCTCCTCTGACCTTATTGACTCGACCACGGGCTTCAGGCGGCGGTCCTCCCACCACGAGCGGAATGCGCCCCCGATCAGCATGGGGAACGTCGCTGGCGTTGGCAGGTACATCCCGAGGCCGAACGAGGTGCCCATCCCCGTGGCCCACTCTGCGAAGGCGCCTAGGGCCATTCCCATCATCAGCGCGCTCCAGTTGCCCTGCCCCTCGGCTAGGATTGTCGTGAAGTACGCGAAGGCGTTCGCCTGCGGGGCCAGTAGGTCGATCTTGCCCTCAGCGAGCAGCTTGGAGAGGAAGATGGCGACACCTGCGCCTAGGATGGCCCCAGGAACGACGCCCATGATATTGCCCTTCGAGATGTGGTAGGGCCTGTTGCCGATGTACAGGCTGTTCTTGTAGTCGCCTACGACCGTGCCGCTCATGCTGATGGCAGAGCCGAACACGGTGGTCCCTACCAGTGCCATCAGGACCGACTCCTCCTTGGTGAGGCCCACATCGAGGTTGAGGAAGACCAGGAGAAGCATTAGCAGGACTATGAATGAGGTCCCCGAGACCGGCTCTATGCCGGTCTCCCCCATGACTCGGACGGCGATGGCACCCAGCAGGAAGGTGGTGGACAGCAGTACGACGGAGAATATCAGCGAGGGAAGCAGGGGGTACCCGCCGACCACGAAGATCAGCGTGATGGCGACGAACGAGATGCCCATGAATATGGGTATGTGGTAGAGCGGCCACTCGTACCACCCCTTGCCGTCCACGAACTCCTCGCCCTTCTCGCCGGTGAAGGCATGGGCAATGTCGCCGAAAATCCCAGCGAAGGTCGGAGTCATCTTGAGTAGCCCCAGGAGCCCACCGCCCAGTATCGCCCCTATCGCGACCGTGCGTACGATCGAGCCGAAGGCCTTCCACTGCACGATTGGGTACACCGGGTCAGAGCTCGTGTCCCCATAATCCGTGATGTTGATGTAAACGCCAAGCTCGGGGTCGTAGACCGGGACGTCCTGGAGCACGGCGAGGGGGATCAGCCAGAACCAAGCTAGGATCGCGCCTAGGTTAACGAGCAACGCGGCTCTGAACTTCATGAACCAGCCAATCGCGAAAAGGGTGGGGCTCAGCTCTATCCCCAGGAAGGTGTACGACATCGGGTTGTCCGACTCGTAGGGGGTGATCCCCCCGTAAGGGGCATGACCGTCTTCGAGCTTGCTGGGTTGGTGGAACCACCGCTCGGTGTATATCGAAGCCAAGCCCCACTTCTCGCCGGACAGCGCCATTGCGAACCAATCGGCGATGCTGCTGGGTATCCCAGCCACCTTCCTCGACCAACTGATGGGGTAGTCGATAACGAACATGAAGCCCATGGTGAGGACGGTCCAGATTCCCACCGTCTTCAGCGACTCGCGTGCCGCCTCGGCCGAGCCGGAGCTGACGTCTGATGCGATGTCGAGCATCTTCAGGGTCGCTTCGAACCCCGGCATCGGGAGGGGGTCCTCGACCAGCCAGACTCGTCTGAAGATGATGAAGTACATCACGCCGAGGAAGCCTGCGAACATCGAGGCGATGATGCCGATGAAGGCGAGGTTGAGGGTGTCTATCGACGAGATCAGATGGCCGTCGCCGACTTTGTAGTCGTCGGAATAGGCCAGCAGGAAGATCGCCGGGAAGGTGAAGATGAACCCAGTGGATGCGTGAGTAGCCCCGGTGGTTGCGCTAGTGGCGATGTTGACCTCTGAGGGCGACCACTGGAGGGCCATTCCCAGCAGGTATGCCACGTACCAGGCAGCGGACACAGCGAGGCCGATTTTGAGCCCGATGTAGGCTGTGACGCCACTGAATACGGCACCGATCAGGACGCCGATGAGCACCTTCCTCGTATCCCAGTGGCTGATTTCGAAGGAGTCCTCGAAGTTCTTCTCCTCGAGGTACTGCTCGAGGACCCCCGTGTTGAGGTTGTTGTACATGTCCTCGTCGAGCCACGTTAGCGTCCCCCTCTCGATCGCCTCGAGACCGGAGGCTGTGACGGGTCGGCGATAGGCAGAGCGCTCTACGTCGGGCATGCGCCTCCTCCCTAGGGTCGGAGATTGACGCTTATACTTCTCGCGGAGGCAGGGGATGGCAGCGGGGAATCCGCGCCCTAGTGGTCCCTACTGATCTTGTAGCGGCCCATGGCTTCCACCCACTGGATCTCGCCGCCGGACTGGAGGTTCATGCCCTCCTCGACGGGGAGGATTAGGGTCTGGTAGGTCTTGTTGTCCATGGCATGGACCTCGTTGCCCTGGATGTGGGTGATGATGGCCGAGCCCTTCTCGATGATTGGGATGTGGATGCTGTCGGTCACAGTTCCAACGTGGGACCGCTTCTGACTGGTGAAGATGTCCTCCAGCTCGATCCTGGCCTTTGCAGAGCCGTGCTTGCCCGGCTTGGACTTGGACATGCTCAGGATCTTGAAGGCGTCGTTGTCGATCGCCACGTAGCGACCGACCTTCAGGGTCCTGATCTCCGCACGCGTAGTCCCAGGCACGAACCCTTGGTCCAAAGCAGCCTTATCAGCATTAGGGATTTGTGGCCCCGAGCCGGGTGCCGGGTGGCCCCCGGCCCGGGGTTACGTGTGACTGAGCCTAGGCTCAGTCGTCCTTGCGGCGTCCTAGCATGGCAGCGCCGAGCACGGAGATCGCAGCGAGCACGGACGGGAATCCGGGCGTGAAGCCAAGCTCGGGTTGCGCGTTCTCTCCCTTAGCGGCCTCAGACCTGCTGTCGGACGTGTCGATGGCGTCACAGTCACCGTCGCCGTCGAAGTCGGAGGGCGTCGAGCTCAGCTTCTTGCTGTCGGTGCCGCAGGCGGCCTCGACAGAGTCGCTGTAGCCGTCGCCATCGTCGTCGTCGTCGGTGTTGTCGCCTATGCCATCGCCGTCGGTGTCGTCCCACTCAGTTGGGTCGAGCGGGTACGGGTCCGCTTCGTTGAGCTCGCCGTCGCCGTCCTGGTCTGGGTCAGCGTTGTCGCCGATGTTGTCACCGTCGGTGTCGAGCCACTCCGCGCTGTTCTGCGGGAACGCGTCGTCGGCGTTGCTGACGCCGTCCTCGTCCATGTCCGAATCGGCGTTGTCACCGATGCCGTCGCCGTCCAAGTCCCTCGACTCGTTGGGGTCCATCGGGAATGCGTCGAGGCCGTCGGGGACCCCGTCGTTGTCGTCGTCGGGGTCAGAGCCGTCGCCGAGGCCGTCGCCGTCTTCGTCCGCTGTCTCGGTAGCATCGAGCGGGAAGGCGTCCTCGAAGTCGGCTTCGCCGTCGTTGTCGTCGTCGGTGTCCTCGTTGTCCCCTATCCCGTCGCCGTCGTTGTCGTTCCACTCGTTCGGGTCGTTCGGGGCCCAGTCGGATACGTCAGGCACGCCGTCGTTGTCGTCGTCGGTGTCGGACTCGTCGTCCGCCCCGTCGCCGTCGTTGTCGGAGCTGGCTTCCGGGTCCATGTCGAACTGGTCGACGTCGTTGGGTATACCGTCGCCGTCTGTGTCGTTGTCGGAGTTGTCGCCGATCCCGTCACCGTCCAGGTCCTCCCACTCGGTTGAATCGAACGGGAACTCGTCCAGGGCGTCTGTCACGCCGTCGTTGTCGTCGTCGTTGTCGGCGTTGTCGCCGGTCCCGTCGCCGTCGTTGTCGTAGGCCTCGCTGGGATCGAATGGGAACAGGTCCCACACCGTGTCCTCGCCAGACCATCCCGGGTTCTCCAGGCCAAGCTCGTCGAGGAATCCGTCCTCGCATCCTGGCCCTGCCTCACAGTTGTTCAGCTCCCAGTACTCGTCGAAGCCGATGGTGCTGCTGTTGTCGGCATCGAACATGAGTAGGTACTCCCAGGTCCAGTTGAACTCCTCCTCGGAGAGGCCGGCGCCGAACTCGTCTTCGTGGTACTCGTCCTCGCCGTCGGAGCAGTCGTCGAAGCCGTCGTTGACCAGGTCCATCGAGATGTTGGTGCCGTCGAAGCAGTCGAACCAGTTGTCGGTCACGCCGTCCGGCTCGGTGCCGTTCTCGCCGCCGCCCATCCAGTCCTGTGGCTCGTCCTCGCCGTTGGGGCAGTCCTCCCAGCCGTCGTTGACCCACTCGAACGGGATCTCGTACTCGGTGCCGTTGTCGTGGCATACGAAGGTGTGCCCTTCTTCCTCGACACTCAGGTCGCCGCCAAAGTAGACGAACAGCTCGGCCCAATCGACCTCGCCGTCGTCGGAGCTGTCGGCTGCGTTGAAGTTGTCAACCAAGCAGTCCAGGAACCCGTCATCGTCGAAGTCATCGTCGAAGAAGTAGGATTCGCAATCGATGGGGTTGGAGACTCCGTCGTTGTCCAGGTCGTCGTCCAACGCGTCGCAGATCCAGTCGTAGTCCATGTCGACCGGTTCGTCGCTGGCGTTGAGATCGTCAGACCCACAGAGCCACTCTTCCACGTCGCCCCATCCGTCGCCGTCGTCGTCCCAGTCCTCGTACCAGCCGCTGTCGTCGCAGTTGACGATGAACTCGGGGTCACCAGACCCGCTCATGTCGTAATCGCCGCTCATGACCCAATCGGGTGCGCCGTCGCCGTCGGTGTCCATCGCTACGCAGGGATCGTTCGGATCCATGTCGTAGTCGTCCATGACGCCGTCGTTGTCGTCGTCGGTGTCGTTGTTGACCCAAGTCTGCGATATCGGCAGGGTGATGTCGTCCACCCAGACCGTGTCGTCGTAGCTGCTGACGCTGAAGTCCTTGTAGTACATCCACTCGAAGGTGTGGTACCCAGCAGAGATGGTCCCGGATTGGGTCCCGCTCGTCAGGCCTGACCAGCTGTTCACCAGGCTCCCGTCTAGGTAGAAGCGCAGGTAGTCCCAGTAGCCCTCGGTCGATGTCTCGTACGCGAACGAGTAGGTGCCACCCAGCGTGTCGATGCTCAGCTCGAGAGAGCTCGTCTCGGCATCGTCGATGTCGCCGGACTGCGCACTGAAGCTGCCGTTTATCACCACGTTGGACTGCACGAACCACTCCGCGTCGCCGAAGGTGGTCCAGCCGGACGGGATCGCCCCGCCCTCGAAGTTGCCCATGAAGGGCGGGTCGCCGTTGAAGTCGGGGATGCCGTCGCCGTCGTTGTCAGCCCAAGCAGTGCCGTCGTACGGGAACGGGTCGTTCTCGTCCATCACGTTGTCACCGTCGTCGTCCGGGTCAGCGTCGTCGCCGAGCCCGTCTCCGTCAGTGTCCACACAGTCGGAGTCATCGAGCGGAAGGTCGTCCTCGTCGTCGGGGCAGCCGTCGTTGTCGTCGTCGTCGTCGGCGTTGTCGCCGATTCCGTCGCCGTCCGCGTCGGTCGTCTCGTTGCCGTCCAGGGGCATGTCGTCGTTGTAGTCGTACACGCCGTCGTTGTCGTCGTCGGCGTCCTGGTTGTCGCAGTAGCCGTCGCCGTCGGTGTCGACCTGCTCGCCTGCATCGGTCGGGCAATCGTCGTCCACGTCGTCGACGCCGTCAGCGTCGTCGTCCATGTCCTCGATGTTGCAGTCGTCCGTCTCGTTGCCGTCGTCGTCGAGGTCGCACTCGCCCGAGCCCAGAACCAAGTACGGGAACACGATGTTGTCGAGCATGACCCTGTCGTCACCCACTGACACCGTGTCATCCTTTGCGTAGGTCCAAGTGAAGGTGTGCACGCCTGCGTCGACCCAGCCCTCGTA
>JAYZFV010000035.1:0-11797 GCA_036336595.1 Thermoplasmatota archaeon
GCTCGATGATGAAGCCCCTGATGATGAAGACGTTTGCCAAGGAGCTCGAGGCTGAGGGCCTGTCATGGGAGCAGAAGGCCATCGCCTGCTCCTCGCACAACGGCGACACCGAGCACGTGGCGGCGGCCCAGTCCCTGCTCACCGAATCCGAATGGGGGCTGATGCAGTGCCCCCTAGACGTCCCCCTCATCCAGTTCGGCCGTCAGGTCAGGCGCCCTCGCAGGTGGTTCCACACCTGCTCAGGAGAGCACGCTGCGATTCTCAAGGCGATGCGCAGGATGGGCATCAATCGGGCTGGTTACACCCTTCCGAGCTCGCCTTGGTTCCCGATGTACCTCGATGTCCTCAGGCGAATGATGGACGAGCTTGACTGGGAGCCGCAGAGGGTGGCCAAGGACGGGTGCGGGCTGCCGACCGTCACGAACACCGTCGACGAACTGGCAGTGATGTTCGCCGGGCTGGTGCGTGAGAAGGATGACGATTGGATCTGGGGGGCGATGAACCGGCACCCGGACCTGATTGGCGGCTTCAATCGACTCGATTCTACCTGCCTGAAAGCTGGCGAGGGGGAACTCATCGCCAAGGAGGGTGCGGATGGCCTGCTCGGCCTCTCAATCATACATCCTGACTGGCCGAAAGGGCTCGGCATCGTCATCAAGATCGCCCACGGCTGGAACTCTCAGGCCACTTGGTACGTCGCGCGAGCGGTCCTCGGCGTCCTCGGAACCAATCTCCGTAACCCATACCCGCTTCACCGGCAGAAGGCCTTCATCGTCCCTCGCGTGGTCCCCCCACAGTACCTCGGAAGGCTCGAACAAGTCGTCACCTGGGACGAGTGGGATCCCGACAGGGACCGCTTCACGCTGGACTGGAAGGAGTATACCGCCGCGATGACCAGAGTGGACCCGTTCTCCAACGAGGGCTCTGTGGGGGACTGATATGGATCCCGACAAGTGCTGTGATTCAGCGTGCATACCATGCGAGCGCGACCCCGCAGACAGCGAACCGATCGACCTGTGCAACTACGTAGGGGGGTCGTTTGTCTGCCACTCTAACGACGAGTGGATGAACGTGCTCGAGCCGGCTACTGGTTATCGCTTCGGACGGGTTCCGCTCTCCTCCGAGGAGGACGTCGCTGCCGCGGTCACTGCGGCTCGCTCCGCCCAGCCCTCGTGGGGCGCTCTGAGCCACTCCGAGCGTGCCGATTGGCTGGATCGCATCGCCGATGCGCTCGAAGCGCGCTACGAGGAGATAGCGGCGCTCGAGAGCAGGGACACCGGCAAGCCAATATCGCTTGCAAGGGCAGTGGACGCACATCGCTCAGTGTCCAACTTCCGCTTCTTCGCAGGGATTCTGCGCGAGCACGAGGAGGAGGTCTTCGAGATGGCTAGTGCGACAAACTACGTTGTCAGCAAGCCCGTCGGCGTCGGGGCGCTGATCACCCCCTGGAACCTGCCCCTCTACCTGCTCTCGTGGAAGGTGGCCCCGGCCATCGGCATGGGCAACACCGTGGTATGCAAGCCCAGCGAGCTGACCCCAATGACGGCGGACCTGCTGATGAGGATCATCGACGGGGTCGGTCTGCCTGCAGGCGTCGTCAACCTCATCCACGGGGATGGCGCGGGCGCGGGCGCGCCACTGGTCGCCCACTCAGATGTCGATTTGGTGTCATTCACTGGAGGCACCGCCACCGGGGAGAAGGTGGCGGCATCAGCTGCGCCTGCGTTCAAGAAGCTCAGCCTAGAACTCGGTGGGAAGAACTCCAGCATCGTGTTCGCAGACTGCGACATAGACTCCACTGTGCCCGGAGTTGTGCGTGCGGGCTTCCTGAACCAGGGTCAGGTCTGCCTATGCGGCTCGAGGGTGCTGGTCGAGGAGTCGGCCTACGAAGAGTTCCGGGACCGCTTTGTCGATGCTGTCGAGGCGATGCGAGTAGGGGACCCAGCTGACGAGGGCACCGAACTCGGCGCGTTGATCTCCGAGCAGCACCTCGAGAAGGTTCAGAGTTACGTCGAGTTGGCCAAGCAGGAGGGAGGAACCCTTCTGACCGGTGGAACACCCTGTATGCCATCAGGCTTCGAGCACGGCAACTGGATGGCTCCCACGGTCATCGAGGGCCTCAGCCCGAGCTCCCGCTGTGCCACTGAGGAGATCTTCGGTCCCATCGTCACACTCCACCCGTTCAGCAGCGAGGACGAGGCGATAGCCATCGCCAACAACACCCGCTACGGGCTGGCCGGCAGCGTCTGGACGGACGACCTCGACAAGGGCAAGCGAGTCTCAAAGGCCATCGAAACCGGGATGGTCTGGGTCAACACCTGGCTGCACAGGGACCTGCGAGTGCCGTTTGGCGGCGTGAAGGACAGCGGAGTGGGCCGTGAGGGAGGCAAGTGGAGCCTAGGTTTCTTCTCCGAGGCGATGAACGTCTGTGTCAAGCACGATTGATGCAGCAAGAGTGAAAGTCCGCTCTTGGGCGAAGACAAGCAACATGGCGCCAGTGGGCATCGTCGGACTGGGGGCCTACGTGCCACCCAGGGTAATGACCAACGACGACTGGGCCGAGATCGTAGATACCAGCGACGAGTGGATCACCACCAAGACCGGGATCAAAGAACGCAGGATTGCCGATGACGATACCTGTACCAGTGACCTCGCGGTCGCCGCGTGCAACCTAGCCATGGAGGAGGCGGGGATAGGCCCGGGCGACGTGGACATGCTGATACTTGCGACCAGCAGCCCCGACGTCCCGCTCTCTTCGACTGCTGGCATCACCCAGCACAAACTCGGGTGCGACAAGGCAGCCGCCTTCGATATCAACGCGGTCTGCGCGGGATGGGTCCACGCGCTCGACGTCGGCGCCCGCTTTGCTGGAACGCCGGGCTACGACAACGTTCTCGTGGTCGGTGCTGAGGTCTACAGCCGCATCCTGAACTGGGAAGACCGTACCACCTGCGTGCTGTTCGGGGACGGTGCCGGGGCCGCGGTCCTGCAGCGGGTGGAGGACGGGCGCGGTCTGCTCGGCAGCTGGATGATGTCCGACGGGGGAGGCTCTAGCGTCATCGAGATACCGGCTGGCGGAGTTCGCACGCCTATTCCCTCGGGGGACTTCGATGAGGGCGACCAGTACTTCCACATGGATGGGAGGGCGGTCTGGAGGTTCGCAATCGAGGCCTTCCCCCAGGCCGTCCGCGGAGTACTAGGACGCGTAGGCAGGGATCTTTCGGAGGTCGATCTGATAGTCCCCCACCAAGCCAACCTGAGGATTGTGGAGGCAGGGATGGAGAACCTCGGGCTCCCTATGGGAAAGACGTTCACCAACCTACAGAAGTACGGCAACACCGCCGGCGCCAGTGTCCCGATAGCGCTTCGCGAGGCGCTCGACAAGGGGCTGGTCAAGCCGGGCAATCTAGTGGTTACCGCGGCTTTCGGGGGAGGGCTCGCCTGGGGCGCCAACGCGATGGTATGGTGAATCTCCCTCGGGACAAGAACGATATTCGAAGACTAGCAAGATTGGGCCGTGCAACCTCCGCTCGACCTCTCGGACGGCCGATTGGGGAAGATCGTATACCCCTCGGCCAGCCCCTTCGAGATTCACCACATTCTGCGTAAGCTGGACGGGGCTCCCGAGCACCCTGTTTTCGGTTCGCTGCTCGTTCCGGAGAATCCCCCTGACGGCCCGATGCCCTGCGTCGTCGCAGTCCATGGCAGTCTCAACTGGCGCGGTCACCACCACGAGCACATAGTGCGCTGGCTCGATGCAGGGATGTGCGTCTTCAGGGTCCACACCTTCGACTCGCGACTGGTCTACTCCATCGTGGAGGATCAAATGCAGGTCACTCACGCCATGATGCTCGCCGACTGCTACCAGGCTCTGCGGATGCTGGCGACCCACCCGGCCATCGACGCCAGCAGGATAGGCCTGGCTGGATGGAGCCTAGGTGGAACTGTCGCACTATACGGGGCGTGGGAGCCGGTTGCCGAGGCGCTGGCCCCCGCAGGGGAGAGGTTCGCAGCGCACCTATCCTTCTACCCGGCGGCCCACATGCGCACAGAGGTCCAGAGGTGGTCGGACAAGTCGATACTCGTTCTACACGGCAGTGCGGACGACTGGGTCCCGCTGAAACTTCTGGAGGGACTCGTCGAGGACATCCGACCGCATGGCGTCGACATCACCGTTCACGTCTACGAGGGCGCGCCGCACTCCTTCGACTCCGTCGAGCCACTGGACTTCGAGCCCAGGGCTATCCGGTTGGACGATCACAGAACTTTGACCATAGACTCCAACGGGGACATGTGGGGCGAGCTAGGGCCAGGGGTAACGATGCCCCTCAACGAGCCCGAAGACCGATTGGCCGCGTTCCAGGTCGTGGGAAACCTTGGGGTCCACAAGGGCGTGGACTGGGATGCCCGCAAGCACTCCCTAGGTTATGGCACCGAGTTCCTGAGTGAGAAACTCACCACATAGAGTGGGGTGCTTCACTCCACTTTAGAGACGTTGATCGCGTTGGGGCCCTTGTCGCTCTCGCCGACCTCGTAATCTACGGTGTCACCCTCACGGATCGTCCCTGTGACCTGGGTCTTGTGAACAAAGAGGTCGTCTCCGTCCTCTTGCTCGATAAACCCGTATCCTTTGCTAAAATTAAACCACTTCACTGTTCCTTGCGGCATGGCCCAGCCGCCCGGCGGGCAATACTTGAGGTTGTCCCTTCCAAACTCTCAGCCAACGGGTTCGCCGCCCTCCCCCAAGAAAGCGAGCCGACGTAGCCCGCCGGTCTCGATGAGGTGCTCGACGACCTCCTCGGGAATCGTGGGATTGAGCACCATACGCACCGCATCGTCATCCCCGATTGTGGACATCATGTGGGCGGTGGCCCTCACCCTCCATCCCTCGAAACTCTCGCGCTGCTCGAGCTCGCTCAGCACGACCTGCCACCCGGCGGACTCGTAGAGCTCTGCCGAGTAGATATCCGTGGTGAAGAAGACCCCCGCAGGACCATGGTACCGCTCAGCGTGTGAGACCCAGTTCGGGGGATCATCGATATCTGGGACAGCGACTATGCCTGCGACGATTCCTCGGGCGCCCAGCCATGCTTCTAGCATTGAGGTGCGTTCCTCGGCCGTCCATGGGTTCTCCATCGACTCCGGTTGGTTTGACGAGCCGATGGCGATGATGAGTGGAAACTCGGGAGCGTTGGAGGCACGCCACTGCTCGGCCGCCCCTATCATCAGGGCATGGCCCCTATGTGGTGGCTGGAAGCGCCCTAGCACCACCACGCCCGGCCCGGGCGGGGCATCGGGTGGCCCCGGGTGCATCGCGAGGTCGGTCACGGCGCAGCCCCCATGGCCTCGGAGATTGTCGTTGCACCAATGTGCCACGCCTCTGGCTCGAGGTGCTCTCGCCCTACTAGGAGGGGCGTCCCCGCTCGCCTAGCTTGCTCGAGTAGTACGTAGAGTGACTCGCTCAGGCTCCTGTGGGACTCCATAGTGGGCAGGATCCGTGGGTCCTGGGATGGTTCCATCGTCTCTCCCAGCCGTTCCCTACGTGACATCCAGTCCAGAATCACGGACTCGGAGTACGATGCCTTGTCGGTCCTTGTCAAGGCTTCGGAGAACTCGGCCCAGAGAGTTGGGCGCAGGAACTCCTCGGGGCCCGTTACCTCTCGACCCAGCAACGGCTCGACATACAGGAACAGGCGGGCATCCCAGCAGCGCCACTGTGCCATTGAGCACCACCGGGCGAGAAGCAGTCCCATCTCGCAGACGGACTGCGAGCGTGGCTGCAGGCTGGAGGGGGTGGTCGTTCCATCCATGCTTCCGATGTCGTCCAGATGCTCGAGTAAGTCGCCCTCCAAATCGACTTCGAAGTCCCGATGGAAGCGTGGGTCGGCCTCAGGTCTGAGTGAGCGGAGGGACTGTGCCTCCATGCCCCTGACGATCTCCTCGATGGTCATCCCCAACACGCGTGTGAAAGTCGGTTGGTCCACGAGATGGAGGATGACGTCCGCCATGAGACCCAAGACCTGGCTATGCCAAAAGAACCCTCGCTCAGCGGAAAAAGGCGCTCTTGCGCCACCGGATTCAAGAACAGATGGCTTGGCCTGCCCAACTAAGCAAGGTGATGCTTGCCGTAGGGTGTCGAGGGATTCGATGGCGACGATTGAGGAGCAGATTAAGGCACTCGAGGAGGAGATTTCCAAGACGAAGTACAACAAGGCCACTCAGGGGCACATCGGGAAGCTCAAGGCCAAGATTGCCGCCCTAAGGCATCGCAAGGAGAAGGCGCAGGCTCACGCGAGGTCGAGCGGGGGCGGACAGGGCTTCGAAGTGAAGAAGTCGGGGGATGCCTCGGTCGCTCTCGTGGGCTTCCCGAGCGTGGGCAAGTCCAGCCTGATCTCCCAGTTGACAGAGGTGGATTCGAACGCGGCGGACTTTGCCTTCACCACGCTGACGTGCATTCCTGGGGTGATGGAGCACCGCGGCGCCAAGATTCAGATCCTAGACCTCCCGGGCCTCATCAAGGGCGCTTCGGAGGGAAAGGGCCGGGGTCGTGAGATACTCAACGTCATCCGAGGATCGGACATGGTCCTGTTCGTAATCGATCCGTTCCAGAAGTCCCACTTCGAGATCCTCCACCATGAGCTGTGGAAGTCGGGAATGAGGCTGAATCAGAGGCCTCCTCAGGTGTTCGTCACCAGAACGAGGAGGGGGGGCATCGAAGTGCGTTCAACCCTAGAGCAGACCAACTTGCTGGAGGAGGAGATTCAAGCCATAGTCAGGAGCTTCGGCATAGTCTCTGCCACTGTTACTCTCAGGACCGATGTGACCGACGACCACATCGTCGACACTCTCGCTGGGAATCGTGTCTACAGCCGCTCAATAATAGTCCTCAACAAGATCGATCTAGCGACCGAGGACGACCTAGCGAGTGTCCATGGGGCGCTCCCAGACGACTGGCCCGTTCTCGATGTATCGGCCAAGACAGGGGAGGGGATAGAGGAGATGAAGGACTTCATCTTCGACAACCTGCACTTCATGTCCATATTCCTCAAGCCGCAGGGACAGGAGGCCGACTTGGTAGAGCCGCTTATCGTGAAGGACACTTCGACCGTGCGTGATGTGTGCGCCAAACTGCATCGCGACTTCCTGCGCAAGTACCGCTACGCCCGGGTGAAGGGTCCGAGTGCCAAGTTCGACTGGCAGCGAGTCGGGCTCGATCACCTTCTGAGGGACGGGGACCTGCTGACGGTAATCCTGAGGAAGTCATAGTGCCGATGCGATGTATTCACCAATAGGGGGCCTATCCAGACCCATGGACGAGGGGGACTTCGGGCTGTTGCACAGCTCCGAGTGGCGAGGGTTGTTCCAGCACATCCGAGACCGGGCTAGGCTCTACGTTGGCGTGTTCGTGCTAGGGTTCGTGGCCGGCTACCCCGCTGCCGAGATTCTCATCGAGTGGTTCCTCGAAACAGAGGGATTCATCCCCCAAGGGGTCCAAATCATCATCCTACAGCCACTCGAGGTGATACTGCTCCAGCTCCGAATCGCTGCGCAGATCGGCTTCGGGCTGCTTGTGGCAACTCTGATACTGGACCTCGCTTGGAGCGGCAGATCGGTTCTGTCCAGAACCGGCAGGTCCGTCGCCGAGGGTGCGGGGATGACTAAGGTCGCCATGGTCCTCCTCTTCATACTCGTCCTCGGTGGGCTTGGGGCCGCTTACGCCCACACAGTGCTGATCCCGTTCCTGCTGCAATACCTCTCGGAGGACGCCGCGGCCTCAGGCCTGCAATCGACTTGGCGACTTCAATCCTGGATCGGCTTCGTCACCGGGCTGTACTTCTCCTCAATAGTGGGATTCCAGGTGCCTGTGGTGATCGTGGTCCTGCTTAGGGCCGGCGTGATCGAGCGAAGCGCAATAATCGAGAACCGAGGCTTCCTGTGGTTCGCAGCGCTCTTCCTGGGAGCGCTGATTTCCCCTCCGGACCCCATATCGCTGTTCCTCGTGGGGGGTCCGATGCTCGTGCTGCTCGAACTGGCTCTGGTGTACGATCGGACGTTCGCCCCCAGGGGCTGATCACTCCTCGATCCGGGCCTCGACCTCTGAGCTCGCTTCCTCTGAGAACTCCGAGATGACCATCTGCTCGTCCGGAGCAAGGGAGGCTGCCAGCTCCGCGCTCGTCAGGCCCATCTTGCCTGCTTCCGCGCGGAACCAGGAACGGACCTTCCTGAACTCGACCTCTGGGCAACCGAAGTACTCGGCGAACCTCCTCGTGGTGGTCAGCCGGCGAGTAAGCCCGTCCCTTCGCCTGTCTATCAGCCCCATGCTAGCGAGGTCGCGCACGTGGTCGTAGGCCCGCTGGCCAAGCATGTCCACGAGTTGTGACTGTGCCATGGGCTGATGGTAAGCGATGAGGGCAGCAGCAGGCAGCAAGCGTTGTGGGATGTCCGCCCTGAATGCCCCAGGGAGGTGGGCGGAGAGCTCGGGCTTGACCTCGAGTATCCATCGACCGGAGACCTCAGTCAGCTGGAGCGCGCATTCCTCGCGCTCGCTGATCGAAGTCCTCAGGCTCGAGAGGGAGACGTGGATAACGCCCTTTGGCTCATCCAGCAACTCGGAGAGTTCCCCCAGGGACATTGAGCGGCCTGCTCCGAAGAGGATGGCCTCCAAGACGGTGGGCAAATCGGCCTCAGACAATCTGCATCCCCCCGATATCGGCCTTTGGGTGGAGTTGCTCGGTCAAGGCGTCGTAGTCACCCGAATCACCCCAGAGGTCCTTGAGGACGATCCTGCCGTTCTTGCCCTTCTCCTGCTTGAGGCCGATATACCCCCTATGAGTAAGGAACAAACTCGATACGAGTGCGGTTACCTGAGCCTCCGCCCTCGCCTCATCCTCCTTGATTCCAGAGTCCAGGGAGGACTGGTTCAGCTCTTCGGCTACCTCTTCCAGACCAACGGCCGAATCCTCCGCGGTTCGTGCCTTGAGCGCTTGCCACGTCCTTCTGAGATCGCCCTCAAGGTCCTCGACGTGAAGGCTCCCGCTGAACCTCGCGCGGGCCTTCTGGTGCGCCTCGCGCCTCTCCTTCGAGATTTGCTCCCTCAGCCGCTGCTCCTCTGCTAGCCTGCCGGCATCCTGGAGTCCCAGCAGCAACTCGCCCAATGTGACGGGACGACTCTCGTCACGGTGAATCCTGCCTTCGAAGATCGAAGGCAGAACCTCGTCGGCAGCACCTGTCAAGACTCCTATGGAGAAGTTGTAGTCAGCGTCGTCGAACTCGGCCTCCCAGCCACTCTCGAAGTCCCACGAGTCATCCTCCTCAAAGACGAGTGCGCGTTCCTGACGCTCGATGAGGGTGGATGCCTGCCCACGCAGGATCGACCATGCCATCCTGATCAGCATGCCGCAGGAGGGCAGGTCGATGTCTTCGGCCTCTTGGATCCGCTCGTTGAACATCTCGGTGAAGCTCGAGAGATCGACGTCCCATGGGTCCAGGTCGCTTGAATGGAACATCTGGAACACGAGGGCGACCGAGCGATCGAACGGGTCGATGAGGTACTGATGCTCGGCCTCCTCGAGGGTGGAGAGCTCCATCAGGCGATCCAGGAAGCGACTGGTCTCGAGGTCTGGCTCGCCGTTCAGCAAGCGGACGACGATGTCGTCGCGCATCTGCTCGCCGAAAACCATCCTCAGGCCTCCTCCAGCTCGATCTCGGTGGCATCGCCCTCACCCTGTTCCGCGGGTGGGGCGAGCTCCGCATCGTCTAGTTCCTCTATGTCCTCGGTAATATCTTCGGTGCGCTCGCGCAGCGACTGCAAATCTCCCTGCTCTGACTCTGGTGCTGGCACGTCCCCCTCGGAAACCCCCACACCGGCCCGCTCGGCCAGCCCCCCTATGCTCTTCGGAGTGGATAGCGGCTCGGGCGTGCGCGGCATGTCCTCGGGGGAGGGGAGCTCGGGCATCGCCTCTCGCTCAGCCTCGGCTGCAGCCCTAGCGCTCTCCTCAGCCTCTATCTCCTCGCTCATTTCGAGTGCTGCCGATCTGTCGAAGTCGGTGATGCGCTGGCTGCGGCCATCACCAGCGTGAGTGATTCCAATATGGTGGTCTGCTAGGGTCAGGCTGACCTTTCGCAGCGTGACCATGATGAACTGGGCCATCTGGCTGCGCATCCTGCATAGGGCGGCAATGCGCTCTGAGTTGAAGGGGTCTAGGTTCTGGTCGACCTCGTCGAAGTAGTAGAACGGGCTTGGCTCGTAGTCCTGAATAGCGAAGATCATCGCGAGGGCCGCCATCGACTTCTCGCCGCCGGACAGCCCGGCCCTGCGGGTGTTCTGGCTCTTGCCGGGAGGGACGCAGGCCATCTCAAGACCGCCCTCGAAGGGGTTCCTCTTGTTCTCGAGCCTGAGTGAGCCCTTGCCGGTTGGTTGGAGAATCTCGTATACCCTGCTGAAGTTGTTGTTGACGTGCTCGAAGACAGTGAGCAGTCGCGTCTTGCGCTCATCCTCGAGCTGGTCGGCAATTGTGGCAAGTTGGTCGCGGCGCTCGCGGAGCAGCTTGCCATCCTCAATTAGGTCGGCGATGCGCCCAGCAGCGGTGTCGTACTGGTCGATTGCCAGCATGTTGACGTCCCCGAGGGCGCCGAGGCGTCGCTCGAGCCCCTGCACGCTCCGCTCCGCCTCGGCGATTGTCGGCAGAGGCGCGTCGGCCGTCGGGATCGGGATCCCTGCTGCCGCCAGCTCGGTGGCTATCTCATCCACGGCTTCGCGCTTCTGCTTGATTTGAATGCTCAACTCGTCCATTCGGGCTGAGATCGTCTGCTGCTCCTGTGAGAGGCTATCGAGGTGTGCTCGAAGGCTGGCGCGCTCCTCGACTATCTCGTCGCGCCGGTCGTTGAGCAGTTTCTGCTCCTCGTCGAACTGGGAGGCTTGGGATCTGAGATCTCCGAGATGGAACTCAGATGATTTCACTGATTCCCTTAGTTCCTCGATGGACTTCTCCGCCTGTGAGATTGTATCTTGCTGACTGCTGATTTGTCTGTCAAGTTCCTTCACCCTGTCCCTTAGGAGGGACAGTTGTTGTTTCGCCGTAGATATGGATGCCTCTGACATCACACGGGTGCGTTCTGCTTCTGTGCGTGTGCGCTCGGCCTCTCTCAGTTGTTCTGAAAGATGATCCGGGGTGTGACTCTGTAGAGTTTCGGCCGCTTTATTTCTCACAGCGGAGGATTTTTCAAAATCTGAGAGGGCTGTTTCGCACTCTTCGGCGAGTCGCCACTTCTCGGCTTCGCACCCCTCAAACTCCTTGGTCGCAGCCTTGAGTTTGTTTCTGAGTTCGTCGACGGCTTTCTGGGTCCGCTCAAGATCGGCCTTCCAGTTCCTCACGCGAACGGAATGGCCGTCGTTGTCGAGGCCATGGATTTGGTCTCTTAGAGTCTGTTGACTGCGCCGCAGTTCCCTGAGAGCCGAATCTACGGTGGTGAATAGTAGGTCTGCTTCCTGAACAGCCATCTCCAGACGCTTAATCCCCGAGCCCCCTGCGCCGGAACCATCGAACCGAGGACGGTCCTTCTTGGAAGAAGAGCCTCCCGTCATGGCGCCAGAACTCTCAATTACTGCGCCATCCAAAGTGACCATTCTCACTCCTCCCATGTTCTCACGCGCTACGCTCATCGATTCGACGAGGAGGGTGTTACGTCCCGCGTACCTGACCGCCGTCTCGACTTCCTGATCGTATTCCAACAGGTCATGGACGAAACCGATGACTCCAGGGTTCCTCGCGACAAGCAGGGTACGACCTTGTGGCCG
>JAYZFV010000036.1:0-25023 GCA_036336595.1 Thermoplasmatota archaeon
CCTGTCCTTGGCCCTGTCCTTGGCCCTGTCCTTGGCCCTGTCCTTGGCCCTGTCCTTGGCCCTGTCCTTGGCCCTGTCCTTGGCCCTGTCCTTGGCCCTGTCCTTGGCCCTGTCCTTGGCCCTGGCCTTCGCCGTCCTCGCCTTCGCCGCCGCCGTCGGTGCCTCCGTCGCCCGAGCCGTCCCCGTTGCCCTCGTAGTCCGGGTCGTAGGCATCTGGGATGCCGTCGCCGTCGGAGTCCGAGGCGGCCCCGTCATTGGGGTCGTTCGGGAACGGGTCGTCCGCGTCGTCGGTGCCGTCTCCATCGGTGTCAGCCGAGTTGGGGTTGGTTCCAAGCTCGTACTCCTCCGTATTGGTCAGGCCGTCGCCGTCGGGGTCGCCGCTGGCATCGCTAGCCGAATTGGGATTGAGGCCGTAATTGACCTCCCATCCGTCTGGCATGCCGTCGTTGTCGGTGTCAGGGTTGTTCATGTCAGTTCCAGCGTCTTGCTCCTCGGCGTTGGTGAGACCATCGCCGTCCCAGTCGGCCCCGCCGTCAGACGGGTCTAGGGGGTCGGAACCATCGGCGCTAACGCCGGTGGATCCCGCCATAAGTACGAGGAGAAGCGCTATCAGCACACTCGTATTCTTTGTTCTCTGCATTTTCGTTTTCACTTCCAAATTAGGTATAGGGAACCCGCTGTTCCCTCTGTCCGGGCGTGGCACGCGCTGGTCAGTGGCGCGAAGTCCTCGATTCGGGAGGTGTGGATGGTTGCTGGGAGCGAGCCTGCGCAACGGTTCGTCAGCTGTCACAACGCTGCACTGAGCGTCATTCTGGCTGTTTCCGAACTCGTCCTTACTTGTCCTGGCTCCTCCTCTTTTGTTCATCCAATCTCACGGGCTTTCACAGGGAACCCACTGTTCCCTCTAGCTCCGGAGAGCAATAGGCCGTATTTCAAGCATTCCCGTGGGCGATTCAAGGCGTCAACCGGGATAGCTCGGCGTTGAATCTCGCGCTGCGCAGGAAGTGGATGACGGGGACGACCAGCGTGCCTAGGACCAGGACGACGAGGAAGATGCCCGACCAAAGCTCGATTCCGCGGCCGAGGGTCAGGTACAGGAGCCACCCGACGAGGACCGCAAACCAAGGGAGGTGTCGGATCGTGAACAGGGCGAAGCGCGCGTTGAGGACTTCGTCCGAGTAGTACTGCGGAACCTCCGCTGGATCAGCCAGGCCGTGCTCGATGCCACAGCGGGCGCAGACGAGGTAGCGCGGCCCGTTGCCGCTGATGAACTGGCTCTGCGGGTAGTTCTGCTTGCACATCCTACAGGCCGGCATACGCTTCGGTCCGACCAACTGTGACCGCTCCTTCAAGGCTACGGTCCGGCAGGTGGCTGGGCATCTGGGGCAGGGCTTCGATTACTATCGTTCATCGATTGCATCATCGATGAACGACGTGTCGAGCTCCTCGTCCTCGGAATCGTCCGCGTCCAACTCGTCGGCCATCTCGTTGAGGTCGTCGAGTTCGACTTCCTCCGGATCAGAGTCCATCAGCTCTCCGGCCACTGCATCGGGGACTTGGGAGGATCGGTCCTCGGGGAGCTCGGACTCCTCCGAGACTGGGGACTCCGGTGCCCCCGGCTCGGGGACGTCGAGCATCGAGATGGGGGACGTGTACTCCTCGTCCTCATCGAGGCCGGCCGCTTCGCGCTCCATTTCCTCCTCCATCTCCACTTCGAGGGTCCCCAACTCCCAGGGCTCGGGCGCAGACCTCTCCTTCGGCCTGATAATGAGCACCGCACCAAGGATTATCATCAGCGCGGAGATGAGGGCGATGAACATGTTCAGGTCGCCCCCCACGAGCTGGTCAAACCACGACACGCCAACCGAATCCCTGTCCGGGCCGCCACCCTCGGGTGAGTACTCAATCAGTGGCTTGATCTGGATTGGTTCCACTCCTAGCCTGTGTACGTCCCCGTCCGAGGCGACCACGGCGATCCAGTAGGTGCTGGAGGGGCTTATCGGAGTGGGACCGAGGGCTTCGAAGGTTGCGTTTGAGGCCGTGATGCCCGAGGCGACAAGCATGGCCTCCCTGGTGTCCGAGAACTCCGTCGTGCTGGCGTACACCGCGTAGGAGATCACCTGTGGGTCGTTGGCGTCGCCCCACAGTATCTCGATGTGAGAGCCCGAGGGATCCCAGTAGACCATGACCTCGGAGACTTCGGGCAGATGGATGCCGGGATCGAGGGCGATCTCGTCCACGGGGCTGATCATCGTGGTGGCGAGCCTGTCATACCAGGCGTTGCCGGAACTGTCCACAGCCACTACGGCGACCCAGGTCGGGATGTCGGGAGCGATGCTCCCTCCGCCCGACAAACTCTCGATCAGGACGGGGGTTCGGACGCTGCGGTCGGCCACTAGGGCAGGCACGAGGTTCTCGGCGCTATCGAACGGGTTGCCGGCGACGGCGTAGATCCAGTACTCCCCGATGTCTGAGGCGGTGCTGTAAGCGAAGTCGACGAATACGCCGTCCCCGGAATCGGGTGACCTGTCCTCGAGGGTCGGGGCTGGGATCCTGTCTGGCGGGGAGAGGTCGCCGCGGTTGTCCAAGGGGGTGACGAGGACCACGTTGTCACCCAAGTCGTAGAGCCGGACGTTGCCGGCGATGTCGTGGACGGTCACCGTGACGTAGAGCGGCACTAGGGGCACTATCTCTACCGAGACCAGGCTATCGGCCTCGGTGCCGTACAATGCCCTGCTGATCGTCACCTCGAGCTGGGGGGAGTTCCCTATCTGCCTCTGGTCGATCGTGGTGAGTCCACACTGCCCGGACTCCTCGCAAGCCGAAGAGATGAGCGTGAGGTCGTCGAGGGGATAGTCCGAAACCCATACCGTGTAATGGCTGAAGTCGTCGGCGACGGACCGATCCCACCTCACGTCGATGGCAGTCCCGTCATCGGAGGGGTGGTCCCAAGCGAGCAGCCCGGTGACTAGGTCCGGGGAGACCCACTCCAGCGAGTCTAGCTCGGAATACGGGGTCGTCTCCACCACGAGCACGTCATCGACGTCCTGGTTGCCCCAGTCATCGACTGCGACGACCCCTATCCAGTAGACGATGCCATTCTCAAGAGAGGCGTTGCCTATCGAGTCTATGATTAGCTCGTCGGTCGTGCAGTCCGGAACGAATGCAGCGACGGGCCACCCGTCGACCGTGGTCGGCGCCGTCCATCCGGAGGCCGGGAGCACGTAGATCACGTGGTAGGTGCAGTCCTCCTCGTCGTTGGGGGTCCAGGTGACTAGGATCCTCCCGCCCTCGTCTTCGGGAACGTCGATTGCGGCGGTGTCTGCGATCGGTGCGGGAGCGATGCCATCGTTCAGGCCTCCCGCAGTCACCACCGGGCCCACGACGGTGGCGTTCACTGGATCGAACTGCCCTGCTTGGTCGACGCAGACGATGGCGAACCAGTATGGCGCGTTGGCTTCTAGGTCCAATACCGTCGTGTTTCCAGCCGCGAAGGCGAAGTCCATCGGTTCGGACAGGGCGAGAGCGTTGGTAATCTCCTGCTGGACGGCCCAAATCCTCGTCAGCGAAGGATCGAGCTCCCGGCACGCCGACCACTCTGCTGAGAGGGTTCCGGGGTTACCGCCGGAGACGGGTTCGACGGTCAGCCACTCGGGTGGCGAGGGGACCTCGTCGGTTGGCGTGGCATTGCCAGGCCAAGTGATGGGGTCGCCAAGGGATCCGTCAGGGTACTCGATGGTGATTGTAGCCCGATACTGGCGATCCTCGGAAAGCGTAACTTGGCTGCCGTTACTGTTCCCGGTGGTGAACACCGCTGTGGTCTGGGACCAGTATGGTACGCGTTGGTAGTCAGGGAAGTCGGCCAAGTCGTCTTTGGTCGGGGACCACTCGGGGTCGTCTGTCGAATCCCACACGTATACCCTGTAGGCTGTCCAAGCTGAGTCCTGAGCCGGCAGCCAGGAGGCCTGCAGAACGCCCCCGCCGTCGTTCGGCCTGTCAATGAGGTCGGTGATCATGGTCGGTGCCTCCAGCCTCTCCCAATCGTATGTGAGCCGGACCTTGATGCGTCCGTCGGATGGAGACTGGAGCTGCAGGTGAATCATCGAGGACATGGAACCGGGCGGCGTGTTGAAGATGGCGGTCTGGAACGCATTCTCTATGCCAGAGTCGTAGGCCGCCAAGTCCCATGTCCCAGTGTAGTTCAGCAAAGTCGAGCTTGCCCACACCCATGCGCCTCTCTGGGGTGCTGTTAGGGTCAGGGCACCAGGGTAAAGCAGGATTTCCGAGGAGTTGGCCTGGTTCCCATGAAGCGGGATGAACATTGGGGAGTCGGGCGAAGCCAGGACCGTGGCCATCCCAGGATGAGTCGTGTCCGTGATGTCAATGGACCTGTCAACGATGACAGCGGTCAGGGGCTGGGCCCTCCTCTGGAACACCCTGGGCATTTCATTGAGGGTCTCCAGTGGTTGGTAGACGTGCAGGCCATCGCTCCCGAGGGCCGCTAGCCTGCCATTCAAGGCGTCGCCGCCGATAGCGCCAGTCAGCTCTCCAACGGCAACGACCCCATGATAGCCACCGACCTCGACCACGTTGATTCGGCTGGGCGAGATTGCGGCCAAGTGCGTTCCATCTGTGGCGAGGTCGATGACGGGCCAAGCCTGCAGTTCCCGGGCCCCCGCTCCCGACTCCATCATCATCGAGGTCCCGTTCCAGTGCACTAGGGGCTCTCTGCTTGTGGCTATGTGCACGCCCCAGTCATCGGCAGCCACCGCGCGAACGTCGTTGCTCGGTATCATGTCGATGTTGTAGGTCCCGTTCGCCCTGTCGGTAGCCAGGTCCCAAGCCGCGACTCCGGGGCGAGTCGCGCCCTGGCCGTTGTGCGAGATGAACAGAGCGGAGTCGTGGTGGAAGGTCACGGAGGTGCCGGTTGAAGTGTCATTGACCTGCCTGGTCACGGCCTCTGCGTAGACGATCCCCGCGACGGCATTCCCTACCAAGCCGTCCACCCTGCCGATGGTCCCGACCAGTGACAGGTTCTGGTCGAGCACGTTGAGCCCTGTAGGGCCACCGGTGAGCACCGTGCCACTGTCCATCAAGGGTGATGGTGGGACGAAGAGGTGGTTGATGATCGGCGAGGGCAGTCCATCTACGGTGGTGATGGGGTCGTCCCAGTCAGACCTAGAGGTGTTCCAGAGACCGATCCCTCCATGGGTAGCCACCAAGATGTGATCTTCGTATTCGACGAAGTCAGTGACGATGTTGCTCGGGAGCCCTGCTAGCAGGCTGCCGTGGCCCCACGACCTGCTATCGAGGTTGAAGGTCTGGAAGCCGGCCGAGCTCCCATCGAAACCCATCAGCCCCACGTACATATGGCCCCCATCCATCAGCAATCCGTCCATCTGGTTGTGAAGCGGCACGGGAGTGGATTGGAAGGTCCGCTGGCTCAGGTTGACCGACCAAAGACCGCCTCCCACCGTCGAGAGCCAGACCTCGCCGTCCCCAAGGAGAATCTCGTTGATCGACTCGTACTGGGTGTCAAAGCCGTACTGCCAGTTGACTGAGCCATTCTCAAGCAGTTCGCCTTGAAGGACCGTTGACCCGAGGAAGGAGTTGGGGCCTGAACCCACCGTCACCCATACGTGGGTCTCGTTGGCAATCATCTCGTGGACTACTCCAGAGGGGAGGCCAACCAACGCGTCGAATCCGCCCTCGATCAGGCCGGTGCTGTCGAGCCGGTCGACCCGGTTGATGCCCGAGGCGTCACCGGACCTGCCGATTGCATAGGCCCTCGAACTCTCGGTGGGAGCACGGGCGATGGAGCAGGCGTCCATCCCAGATCCGAAAACCTGGCCGGTCGAGGCAGCGGTTCCCGAGGTGATGACGCGACTGATCCCCCCCTGACCGTCATAATGCGCGACTAGGAGAACGTTGTCGTCGTGCAGCATCCCACCGGGGAAGACCTTGTCCCCCGAGACGCCCCTGTCAGGGGTCAGAGCGCTGAGGAAGTTGTTGGAGTTGTAGTTGAAGCGGTCTATGCCTTGGTCATCGGTGTCGAATCCTATGTACAGGATGTCATTGGTCTCGTCGCAAGCGAGCGCTCTCGCGTCCCTGTCGCCAATGTTCGAGTTATCCTCGATGAGGGGGGTGATCCACTCGTTGCTGGTGCCGTCTCCGTCATTGTCTGCGAGGTCGAACCTAGCGACCCCGCCACCATCGGCCCACCATTGCCAAGAGTCGAATCCGATGGCAATGTGGACGATGTCGTTGCATAGCAGGATGTCTGCACCGTATCCATCGGGAATGGCATCTGTGTCAACTTCCCAAGTCGACCAATTGCTGTTGTTACCTGAGAGTCTCATTACCAGTCCGTCGTTGCGGTTGCCCGAACTGGCCCAGAGATCGTCGCCGACGACGGACATCGAGTAGAAGTCTAGCTCTGACTCCTCGGGAAGGCCATCCCCAGGAAGCCATGACGGCAGCCAAGACTCGTTGTCGGGGTTCCACCTGAGGATGCCGTTCATGCTAGCGAACAGGTACTCGCCGCCGTACTCGAGCATCCCCCTGATCCTTCCATCGACGTCGTTCCACTGGTTCAACAGCGTCATGTCGCCCGCGGAGAACCTTCGGAGGATGTTGTCGCCGTAGGCCACCCATAGCTCGCAGGCGTCCGTGAGAGGGAAGCAGTCACCGAGGTAGCGTGCGTTGACGCGCCCGACTTCGCCAATGGTCTCCAGATCGGGTTTCCAGGAGTCGGAGGACGTATTCCACCTCAGGATCGTGCCAACTTCCCCGCCTCCGCCCCAGCCAGAGGTCCCTCGAACTCCAATCCATAGTTCGTCGCCGATATGCCCGACGCCATGGATGACCCCGTTGTACCCCAGACGATTGCCCGCATCGATAGTGGAGAGGCTGGTGTTATTGTCCAGATTGATCCTGTGGACCTCGTCCCTCGAACTCCAGGAACCGGCCCGCTGTGGAGAGTAGTACATGATGTGGTCTATGATGACTGTCTCCGCAGGCGGATAGTCCGGCAGCGTCGGTCCGTTCTGGTTCGAGCCCCGGTTCCACTGAATCAGGACCGCCTCGTTGACCACGTCAATCAGCGTCAGGCCAGAATCGCCACCAGCCCACATGGTGCCCTCCTCACGCCCTTCGATTAGGGTGGTGACGTCGTCATCGCTGAGGATGCCCAGAGAGCCGTCCCAAGCGGGCAGCCACTCGCGAGAAGTGAGGTTGTAGCGGGCGATGCCGATGTTCTCGAAGCCTAGGTAGACCATGTCGCCAAACTTCACGACCCTGGATCTCTCGGTGTCGTCGCCAGCCGTCCAGACGTCGATTACGGTGCCGTTCGCTGTGTTGATTACAGCCGCGCCCTCGGTTGTTCCGGCATACAGTCGGTCGGTTCCTATGACGTCCACGGAAATGACAAATCGAGAGGGCATGCCCGAGCCGCCACCGCCGCCACCACCACCACCGCCGGTGCTCCAGCACTCTTCCAGAGTGATCGACGCCTGTGTGTCGGTAGCCCAGTTCCACATGCACGCCCCCCTGTTCGTGCCGGCGTAGATGCCGCTGGCATCGCTCGTAATATCATAGAACTCGAATGGGTCGTTGCCCCAACCGGGGATGCTGGTCGGAAGGAGCTCCCAGCTGGAGCCGTCCCAGCGCGCGATACCACCGTTGCTGTTCGCCCCGGTGTTCTGGACCTCCGAGCCCACAAGCAGGCCACCATAGTAGTCGATGGCCATGGAGTTGACATCAGCGTCGGGGATGCCGTTCTGGTCGTCCGGGGTCCAGAGGTCGATGATGTCCCTCGTCATCCTGTCAATGATGAGGATTCCCAACCCGGGAAGCCCGACGTAGATCGTGTCGCCATCGACCGCCACTGGAGTCTGTTCGAGGTTGTCGGCTCCCAGGGACTGCCATGAGCCGATAACCGTAGGACCGCTCAGGTCTATTCGCATCACGCCTTCCTCTTGTGTGGCGATATATGCCACGCCGTACCTCGTCGCTACATCCCTGATCGAGTCGGAATCCAAGCCGTTCGAGGTCGTGAAGATCTCAATGACCGCCTCTGTGCTTGTGGAATATAGGGAGACTCCCGACTCGTGGTGGCCAATGACGAGGATTTCGTTGTTAGAGTCGAAATCCATGCTAGTGACATGGTAGGAACTGAGACCCTGGATGTAGCCGAAGAACGACCCATCGACGTTGCTGAATCTCAGGGCTCCGGTACCCGTGGTGCCCACCCACACCCAGCCATCGTCGTCCTGCGTGATCTCGGTGATCGACCCGGGGTCAGAGACATGGTCGTTGATATCGATTGCGGGCTTCCAAACGCCATCCCTTTTGTCCATGATGTTGATGATGCTGCCCGATGCTATCCAGAACTCCCCCTGCTGGCCGTCGTCGATGATGGCGGTGACTTCGGCGTCATCGATTGAGGGGCTGCTGACGACAACCATGGTACCGTCGGGATTCTCCCCGAGCAATCTCCCAAGAGTGCCAGAGGAATCCCCGACGAGCGCCATCGATGAGCCCGGGGCTCTCTCTAGGTCTCCTGGCCAAGCGCTGATCGAGGCTCCCGAGCCGGTGAGCGCGAAGTCGGAGAGGGAGGTCTCCGAGCGGAACAGCAAGACGTCCGTGTCGTAAGCCTGAACTTGCTCGTCACCGAGGATATGAAGCCATCCGGGAGTCGCAGCCAAGCCGACGACGGTGTCAGACGCGAGCCAGTTGCTCGAGGTCCAAGAACCCAGCCATGAGGAGGAAGAGAGGTCAAGGCGATCGATTCCAGAGTCAGAGGTGGCGATGTACAGGATGTCGTTGGCGATTGCCAAGTCGGCGATCGAGTCGCCAGAGAGGAAATCGCTCGTGTCCCACACGGTGTTTCTGTCGATAGTGATCGGGTCCGCAGATCCTGAAGCCGAGATGTTGTAATCGATGACGTGAATACCGTGGCTCTCGGTGGCTACGAAGAGCCTACGACCTTCGACCAGCATGTCGACAGGCCTCTCGGTTTCTTCGCCTAGGCAGAAGTCCTCGGAATTCCAGGTGGATCCCATGCTCGGCATTAGGTAGTGCAGACCGCACTCAGTCGCCGCCCATAAGACACCGTGAATGTCAACCGCCATGGTCAGTATCGGGTCCGAGTGAGTGTGATTGACATCAGAGAGGATCTCTTCGATGGTTGTCGAGTCAGAAAGGCGCGTGGCGGAGACATGTCCGTCCGCGGTTCCCAGGTAGAGCACATTGCGACTGCCATCGACTACTAGGCTGCGACCGGCAACGTTCGGCTGGATGTCGATGATTCGTTTGTTCGCGTTGTTATCGAGATGCAGCAAGTCGTCGTCGACTAGTAGGTACAGCCGTCCATCGAACGGATTGAAGGCGCTATCGTGTATCGTCACCGTAAGGGGGGTCAGGGAGAGCTTGGGATCGACTGGTCTCAGTGCCTCGATGACAAGGTCTGTGATTTCTATGCCAGTAGGCAGCTGCCAAGACGCGTCGCTGTTCGAGTTCGGCTTGAGTGAGGTGTCGAGCACGCCATCGATCAGGGTTGGGGGGTGGTCAAAGAAATCATTCTGACGACCCAGGTCGCCCATTCCGCCCCAGTCAAGAATCTCGGTCTGGGTGTTCATCAGGGTCAATTGCGGCTGATTGGCCCAGTATCCGTCACTCCCATTAACGGCGATCTCGAAGGTCAGGTTGTTGATGACTGCCCCTGGAGCGAATTCGAGCATCAAGTCCCCATAGGCGGGGGTTCCATTGGCAGGGTCCGCGCCACCTGATGCCAAGTCAATCCAGCCCGTGTCATTGGTTCCATTGACGCCCCAGGACCTTGAGGTCGCTGACCTCTGTTGGGAGGTGTCATCGAAGCTTCCATAGAACTCTGTTCCGGAGGTAGCCATGGAGCACCAAGGAAGCAGGATCATCAGGCAAACGAGGGTCATCGCGTATCCGCGACGTCTGCCGTTGTACGTTCTGAAGCGGATGGGCACGAGGCGTTTCCCTCATTGTTCGATTTATGAAAGGTATGGGTAGGCGTCTGTCCACTGCTCACTCACCGTAGGTGAGTAACAAAAAGGGAAATCGGGGAGGGAAATCCGTTTTCAAGGTACGAAGGGCCGATAATGGCCCTAGAAACGATAGGATAGCATCATAGGAGATGGGCCTGCCGGGAGCATCCGAGGTGTGTCCTCTGGACGACAAGCAACTGCGTAACGACGCGCTGGACTACCATTCATCTGCGCCAGCAGGAAAGATCACCGTCGTGCCCACCAAACCCCACGGTACGCAACGAGAGCTTTCCCTAGCCTACTCCCCCGGCGTAGCCTACCCGTGCGAGCAGATTCAAGCAAACCCGGATGACGCCTACAAATACACCTCCAAGGGCAATCTAGTGGCCGTTGTCAGCAATGGAACGGCTGTCCTAGGTCTTGGGGACATCGGCGCTTTGGCCGGCAAGCCCGTAATGGAGGGAAAGGGGCTGCTATTCAAGGCGTTCGCGGATATCAACGTCTTCGACATAGAGGTGGATCGCGTAGACGTCGACCAATTCGTCGAGGCTGTCAAGGCGATTGCACCGACCTTTGGTGGTATCAACCTTGAGGACATCAAGGCGCCTGAGTGCTTCGAGATCGAACGCCGCCTAGTACAGGAGCTTGACATCCCTGTGATGCACGACGACCAGCACGGCACCGCGATTATCTCAGGAGCCGCACTCATCAACGGCCTCGAGATCGTAGAGAAGGGCGTTGGCGAAGTCAAGGTCGTGATTCTCGGAGCTGGTGCGTCGGCCATCTCGTGCGCTAGGCATTACGTCAGGCTAGGGGTGGATTCGCAGAACTTGATCATGGTTGACTCTAGGGGCATTATCACCACCAAGCGCCGGGATAATGGCGATTTGAACGAGTACAAGGCCGAGTTTGCCAGGGACATCGAAGATGGGGACATCGCCTCAGCAATAGGGGGTGCTGATGTCTTCCTTGGACTTTCCAAGGGAGGCCTGTTGACTCCGGAAATGGTCGAGAAGATGGCGGAACGACCGTTGATCTTCGCACTAGCGAACCCCGATCCAGAAATCACGCCTGAAGAGGTTCTCAGCGTTCGCGAGGATGCGATCGTTGCAACTGGCCGATCTGACTATCCCAACCAAATCAACAATGTCCTAGGGTTCCCTTACATCTTCAGGGGTGCCTTGGACGTAAGGGCCACAGAAATCACCGAGGGCATGAAGATGGCAGCCACGAAGGCATTGGCACGCCTTGCAAAGGAGACTGTCCCAGATGATGTGCTCTCAGCCTATGGTGGTGATCAGATGCAGTTCGGGCCCAATTATCTCATCCCGAAGCCCTTCGATGCGAGGATCCTGATTTGGGAAGCCAGCGCGGTCGCCGAGGCAGCCGTGAACGAAGGGGTTTCTCACCTCTCTCCAGATGAGTTCGATGCTGATTCCTACAGGGAAGAGCTCGAGTCGAGGCTCGGTCTGACTCGTTCGATCATGAGGAGGGTCATCAACCAAGCCAAACGCGATGTCAAGAGGATCGTCTTCTGTGAAGGCGAGGATCCTACCATCATCAAGGCAGCCTCTCAGTGCATTGTTGAGGGTATTTGCGAGCCGATACTGCTCGGTCAGATCGAAAGGATAGCCGCGGTCAAGGAAGAGCTTGGTCTCGAGTTTGAATGCCAGACCATCGATGTCAGGTATGATTCCAGAAGGCGTGGTGAGTATGCCGAGGAATTGCACAAGCTGCGAGGTCGTCGGGGGCTGACGCGTGATGATGCGGTTCGCCTCCTCAAGTCATCGACCTACTTCGCACCGATGATGGTCCGAATGCGCGATGCCGACGGGTACCTAGGAGGGGTCTCGCACGATTATCCCGACATTGTGAAGCCATGTCTGCAGGTCATCGGTCCCGACCCCGGTTCCCATAGGATCGTAGGGATGTACATGATGACCGTGAACGGGCAACTGATGTTCATTGGGGATGCGACCATAAACATCTACCCAGACGCGAGGACGTTAGCTGAGATTGCTATCCAAACCGCCAAGGTAGCAAGGAGGTTCGGCGTCAAGCCCAAGGTCGCGATGCTTTCGTTCTCCAATTTCGGTACCTCTGACGAGTTGCGGACCGACCGAATCGAGGAGGCGATTGAAATCGTGAGGGAGATGGAACCAGAACTCGTGGTTGACGGCCCGATGCAAGCGGACACCGCCCTGGTTTCCGAAATCCAAGAGGACTACCCGTTTATGTCCTTCAAAGGATCTGCGAACGTGCTAATCTGCCCTAACCTCGCCTCTGCGAACATCGCCTACAAACTACTGCAGCGCGTTGCCGGTGCCGAGATGACCGGTCCCATCCTAGAGGGGCTGTCTAAGCCCGCTCACGTCCTGCAGAGGCGCGACAGCGTGCGAGATGTCGTTCACATGGCCGCTATTTGCGCTGTGGACGCGCAACGCGCCTCCAAACAGAGGCTAATCGACTAGGGGCTTCGGGCCGGCTCCCTGTACCTCGTCGCTGCATCCAGAGGCGTACTGCTCAAAGTTCTCGAAGAACATCTGCGCGAGCAGGTTCGCGACGTTGTCGAACTTCCTCTTGTCGTGCCAAGTATCACGAGGACGTAGGATCCTATCGGGAACGCCCTCGCAAGTGGAGGGGACGGAGAATCCGAAGCGCTCGTCTTGAACAAAAACGACGTCGTCAAGATCACCTTGCAGGGCAGCGTTCAATAGCGCTCTCGTCCACTTGATCTTGATACGGCTGCTGTTACCGTAGCCACCGGCTACCCAACCAGTGTTGATCAACCAGCACTTGGCGTCATGCCTCTTGATCTTAGCAGAAAGCAGATCGGCGTAGACGCCCGGATGCCGTGGCATGAAGGGGGCACCGAAGCAAGTGGAGAACGTAGCTTGCGGTTCGTTGATGCCGACCTCGGTACCAGCTACCTTGGCGGTGTATCCTGAGATGAAGTGGTATGCGGCCTGTTCGGGAGTCAGGCGAGATAGGGGAGGCAGGACCCCAAAGGCGTCACAAGTAAGGAAAACGACATCCTTCGGATGGCCTGCCATCGAATCCGGCGTCCTGTTCTCGATGAACTCAATGGGGTAGGAACCCCTGGTATTCTGTGTGAGCGAGGAGTTCGCGAAGTCCGGTGTAGCATCTGCGTTGAGTACGACGTTCTCTAAAATCGAGCCTGGGATCTGCGTGGTGGCATAGATGGCTGGCTCGTCCTCCTCGGATAGGTCGATCAGTTTGGCGTAGCACCCGCCCTCGAAGTTGAAAACGCCGTCGTCGGACCAACCATGCTCGTCGTCACCGACCAGTGCCCTCCTGGGATCGGCTGACAAGGTCGTCTTGCCGGTTCCAGAGAGTCCGAAAAACAAGGCTGAGTTCTCACCGTCCGTGTTTGCGGAGCAGTGCATCGGCAAGAGGCCCTTGAGAGGCAGAATGTGGTTCATGATGGTGAAGATGGCCTTCTTGATTTCACCAGCGTAATGCATCCCTCCGATGATGACCAGTCCCCTGTCCAAAGCCAAGACTACGAACGCATCGGAATTGGTGCCGTCACGACTTGGGCTTGTTTTGAGATCAGGGGCGTGAAGGATGGTGAACTCCGGGTCGTGTGTTTCCAATTCATCACTCCCTGCCCTGACGAACATGTTGTGCATGAAGGCGGCGTGCCAAGCCTTCTCCGTCACAAGTCTGACCGGCATTCTGTAATTCGGATCGGCTCCGCAGAATGCGTCCTTGACGAACAGCTGGTCAGCGCTGTCTAGATGTGCCCTGACCATACCGAGGAGGTGGTCGAAGGTCTTGGTATCCGTTGATTTGTTGACCTTGCCCCACCAAACTTCGTCGGCCAGACCGGGCTCGTCGACGATGAACCTGTCATTCGGTGAACGTCCCGTTCGCTCGCCGGTCGTGACAAGGAGGACGTCGTGTGCGGTGAGCCTCGCCTCGCCTCTTTCAACAGCAATGGACTGGAGATTCTCCCAGTCCAAGTTCCAATGGACCTCTCCCTTGGGACTCAAGCCGTGTGCTGACAATCGCACTGCAGACTCCTGAGAGGAACCCTGCAAACTAGACCCCCCCGCACCGAGGGCTACGGTAACCTCCCTTCAAGCGTTGCGGCGCCGCTCGATGGGTGATGCAAGCCGTCTAGCGGCCCACTGTACCCTTGGAGGGGATGTGATTATGCCATGCACTCCTCGTTGGAAGGATGATGGCCGATGATGAGCCGGATGACCGCATCATCCGGGAACGCGCGTTCAGGCGTTCCTCTGGTGTAGACATCGGCGACTTAGATTTCAAGGAGCGCGCCGAAGAACCCGGGGAAACCCTGGAGAAGGACGAAGCGATTGGAGAGGTCTTCGATCCGTTCGTAGAACGAGGGGGCGATGCTCCGGGAGCGGTCCAGGCAGACGGGTCGGTCATTACAGCGCCAGACAGAGATCTGGTTTCCGAGTTGTCAATCGAGGGTGAAAGGCGCGTCAACTGGATGCTGATGGTCTCGATGATAGTGGTCTACAGCGCGATCAGCATCCAAGTTGGCTCAACCTTCGACCCACTTCCAGGGACGATTGCGCTCATTCTACTGGCTACGATGGGATTCGCACTCGGTGAGTTGTGGGTCCCTAGGGAGAACATGCTACTACTTGGCGTCACTTGGATTATCATCTCGATGAAGGTACTGTATGGGTTGGCAATAGAGCTGAGGCATTGGGGTATTATCGGTAGTGATGCCGCGCTCGGTTTGGCACTCTTGCTGCTCGTTGGCGCCAACGTCTATGCTGCCTACAGGCACGATCACGATGCGATTGCCGCGCAGTCGACTTTGGTTCTGCTAGCCATTGGATCGACTGCGGGTTCGGTGCTGGGCGAGGAGGGCGTGGCGGGCATGATCCTGATAGCGACTCTATTGCTCCATGGGCTGGCACTGCATAGGGAGTCGGGGAACCTAGCCTCGCTAGGTATCGCGGCCTCCAACTTGTGGATTGGCATGCACGCAATTACCTCTGGTTTTGAGATCGCTCAGTTGCGAGTAATGCCGCTGGACTCGCCTCTACTACTGTTTCTCCTGCTAATGGTCGTCACTGCCCTCAACGCCACTATGGCAGCGAGGTTCGCGCGCAAGGAGAACTGGTTCTCAAGCGGTTTCGAGACCGTGGGCCTCGGTAAGCCTGGACTCTGGGGGGTTTCGATATCGCTCGGGATGATCGGAGCGCTCCTAGCCGTAGCGGCGAATAGGGAGGATCTTGGCTATGCACTGGGAATGGTGACGTTCCTCGGTGGGGCGTTCGGTGGCTCTTACCTAGTAGTCCGAGGCGTTAATCGCGAACGGGTATCAACGCCCCTGCTCGTCTCTGCGACGATCCTAAGCGTAATCCTGCTTGTAGGCGAAAATGCCGACGAGCCCCTCAACCTAACTACCTACCAAATCTTCACCGTCCTAGGTGCGGCCACCACGGGATTCGTGATTCTGAGGGATCAGAAAAGCGTCACAGACAGGGTCCTTTGGATTGGCGCAGTTGCCATCCTAATCATGCTCGTCCTTCTTGTCCCCACAGAGTCCTCAGAGGCGGGAGGAGACGGTGGTGTGCTACTCCTTTCTCTATTGTCCGCATTGCACATCGGGACCGCGATCCTAGCGCTGAATAGGGGTTCGCCATCTCTTTCGGGGATTACGGTCCTCCTCCCCTGGACCTGGATCCTCTTGGAGGAGATCGTGCAGGAGACGATCAGGACCGTCTTACTGGCCAACGATATCTCAGATCCGGGTGAAATCATAGACTTGGACCCAATGCCTCTCGCTCTCTATCTGTGCCTATCCTCGGTCCTGCTCTACGTTGTGAACGTCAGGATGGGGGGCAAGGGCGTGAACCTAGCCGCCCGGTTCCTAGGGATCACGGAGATTTCTGCCTCAATCAGGGACTCCGGTGCCTTACAACTCTGGAGCATCGGTCTCTGGCTCCCTGTAATCACTATCCTCTTCATGGCCCAGTTCGGCGGTTTCACCGCGATTACGATTCTAGTGGTCCTAGCTCTGCTGGGAGGCTTGCACGTGGGTGCTGAAATTCTCGGTTATCGCCCTGACAAGCCGGAACACATCATGGGAATCCTGGCCTTCACGGTAATTGTCGTTCAGTGGAGGCACGGGTTGGACGAGGCTCTGATGGGAATACTCTGCATATCGATCGCCTCCTTGCTGTTTGGCCAAGACGTAGAGGGCAGGTTCACCTTTGGCATGATCGCGATGTCGCTTCCCATACTGGTCGCGATGACTGGTCGCGAGGCGTCGTTGGTGCTCGAGGGCACTGCATCCGTTCCGAATCCCGGTATCGGTCTGGCTGCGGTGCTGTGCACGGCTATCTTGCTTGCTGCATACCTGCCCAGGGCCGAGAAGATGGAGAAGATCCTCAAACCCGCAACCGCCACCCTGCTGCTCTTGGTCATTACCATCATACTCTCCCTGAGGGGCGACGAGCCCTATCTCGAAATGGCCTCTATTGGGATGTTCGCAGTCACCTCGGTATGGCTGATTGCTCGTGGGGAGATCAGGGCCGAACTGCGATCCATCGCCAAGCGGAAGGCGATTCTAGGGTCTGTGGCGGATGGAGGCGTTGGGGGAGGGGTCGTTTCCCTCGAACAAGGGAAGATTCAGACGTTCAACCCCAAGGTTGCTGAACTAAGGGAACAGCGCCGTAAGAGGCGGGATAAATCCAGGACCGACGATTTGGAGGAACTGCTCACGACAGACGCGAGTCACCGGCCTATCGTTGGCCTTGCCGTGCTGGCGATCGTAATGGGTTCGACAGTTCTGGATGCAGCGATTATCGGTGCTGATCAGAATGCTTGGCCGCTGTTCCTGATTGCAGCGGGAAGCTTCTCTGTACTGATTGTTCTCCTTGTCAGAAACAGGATTCGGGGGCTGGAGCTTGAGCTGCCTCACTTCATGGGGATAGAGACGCCAATCGCCCTGACCATAGGTGGGTTGGTTGCAGCTCTAGTCACAGCGCATGTAATCCCCCCCGGGAGCAGCAATATGGTGCTCCTGGACATGGCTGTCGTTGCTGTTCTGATTCTGGTGCTCGTACTCATCTCCCTAGTCCATCAGGACAATCTCCTCGATAGGATCCCGATTGCCATTGACTGGCTAGTACTCCCGCTCCTAGCAGCTAGGATTCTCGGGGCACTGATGGGAGAGAGCCTGCCGATGCCACTGGGCGTCAATCCGTTCGAAGGCGATTCCCTGGTCTGGATAGGTCCGTGGTTCCTCCTCGAGGTACTTCTTGTTCTTTGCGTGGCGGGCAATTTCTGGATTGACGAGAGGAGGAGGCGGCTCGGTCGAGATGATGGCCCTCAGGGAGTGGGCATAGGATTTCGTTGCCTGGCTGTTGTCCTGCTCTCGTTCGGACCTGCTGGTCTGCTGGCTGCCTTCAGCGCGTCATTCAGAAGTTGGAGGCTTGTCCAGCCATCGGGTCTCGGGTTGGCACTGCCAAGTGGGGTTCTGGCAGTGCTGGCCGTGGGTTCGTGGAATGATGCCGTCAACAGTGCAACACCCGGCTTCGTGCTCGTGCTTGGAGTCCTGCTGATTGTTCTGTGTGGCCTCACCGTCCCGCTGAGTGCAGAGACGTGGACCATGACCTTAGCCGTCGATGGGCACCTGTTCGTTGTCTCGGGTGCCTTGGCTATGGGATTCATCGATGAAACGCTGATGCCGATCCTTCTGATCATGATGTCGACTATCGTGTGGGTCGTAGGTATCCTCCAATTACGAAAGGCGCTAAGAATCTGGGGTCTGGCAGACCTCGTTACGGCCATCCTCTGCGCTATCGTCTTCGTCTCAAGTGAGTTGTCACAGCCTTCGAACCTCCTGATTTCACTGATTGTACTAGCAATAGAGCTCGGCATAGTGGCGTGGTTAGGCTTGGCAAACCAGGAAGAGCTAGTCAAGGATTGAGCGAAATCCCCATTCAGACGACTCGTGCCAACGTTGATGGCGGGCGGGCATGACAAGGGATACGTGGCTAGGTCTTGGATGTCAGACACTCCTGACGAGGTCGAGCACCCTCCGATACCCCTCGGTCTGAACAGAATGGCGGTCCCCAGGGCGGCTCTCATCCTGTCTGTTGGGACAGTCGTCGTCCTGATTGCCTCAAGCGTATGGGTCGGGCTTTCCGCTATGGCGTTCCTAGATGACCTAGAGGCCTCCTTCGGCTCGACCAACGTCGAGCTCTTGGAGTCAGACGGTCGATGGGTCTGGGAGGTAGACCTCCTCTTCGACGCCTGCTATGCAAGAGAAGACGACTGGGCCTGGCCCGAGAGCCTCGCAGACCAGGACGGCTTCTTCCTCTATCCCGGAGAGTTGCGCTGCGACTGGGAGCACCAAGGAAATGGTGATGCCGCGAGCGTGGCGGTATACAACCGAGGAAACGAGACTCTCGACCTCGTTATGGAGGTCAGCGGTGGAGGGGTTGTTTTCTCCGCCTCGGGCGAGCCGCACCTCATCATCAACGACCTCGGGGGGAACGAGAGCGTGATATTGGAGGTTAGCCTAGATGAAGGAGTCAGCGAACGAGACGTGAGCGTCACAGCGACTCACGTCTCGGTGCTCGAGGCGCAGGTCCGACTCGATGTGCACATCTTCGAAGACACGGAGCAGCGCGACGTGCATGTGGATTACAATGACAGGGTCGAGGTTCACTACACCCTGTGGGATGCCGATACTGACGAGCAACTAGACGAGGGGACATTGTGGGTCACCGCGGGGAATGACCCTGCCTATATCGACGGCTTTGAATGGTCGGCCATTGGACTGGACATCGATAGCGATCGGGGTGGCGGCTTTCCAGTTGTAGATACTGGGACCTCACACATCACGCTCCTTCCCCCACCAATCGCTTACGGGGATAGTGAAGGTCACGAACTTCAAGAAACCTGGCTGAAGTTCGAGTTGAAGGTGAATAGAGCGCCTCTATCGAGCGGATGAGCCGCGAAAGTGACTTGACTGAGGTCCACGAGGGAGAGTCGTGACCGAAGTAGAGCATGCCGCCCTCGCACCGTCCAAGGAGCTCTTCAACAGGGCTAAGAAGCGGGCAAAGCCCAAGTCGGCGAGAAAAGGCGAGCCGTCCTTCCTTATGACCGACGAGATGCGGAGGCTGTCAACACCTTGGTCGGTCGCGTCGATTAGGGCAGAACAAATCGACCCCCTGGTTCTCCCAGCGGGTGTGATTCTTGACGCGGCTGCGGGCTCAGGGGTACAGCTGATTGCCCACTCCAAGACCCTACGGCGCCCAGCGCTCGGCATAGAGTTGGACGAGAATGTTGCTGAACTATGTGCAGCCAACATGCATCTCAACTCCGAAGACGACGTGCAGCGCTCGCTCGACAGAGTTCTCGTCGGGGACGGATCCGCCGCAGAATCTGCGATCTCCGCTTACTGGGCGAGCCTTCGAGAAGGTGGAACAAGGGCTCACCCCCCAATCGCTATGCTGCATCTCGACCCAGCCCGCCCACAAGACGCCCAGAACCACAGTGTCGAAGAGATGCAGCCGAGTCTGAAATCGGTGATGAGGGCATGGAGCAAGCACCTACAGGCCGGACCTCGTGGTCCCGCGGTACTGCTGGACCTCTCCCCCAGACTGAATTCCGTTCAGAGGGCAATGGTCGATGGCATTCTCGAGACTAGTTTCCCGGGCTCCGCCAGGACTTGGGAGTGGCTGAGCCAAGGAGGAGGCAGGGTCGACCGGTTGTCGGTCTGGCTAGGGTCGCTCTCCTCAAAGAACGCTCGCCGTTGCTTGCGCATAGGCAGGAAGAGGGTAATTGCCAGCATCGAGGGAACTGCCTCGACATCACATGCGATAGCGTTCGACAAACCTCCTGATTTCGGTGCATGGATTTCGATTATTGATCCTGCTATTTTCGAAAGCGGGCTCCAAGAATCGTGGTTGAATAGAGCCGTAACAAGGGGTACTGGCTCTTCTTGGGTCAGGACCGAAGGGAGGAGGCCGCTACTGATACACACCGATCCACTAGCGGAAGACGAGGACGTCCTGGGATTCGTGGTGGCGACCGGTCAAATAGCGCAACACAGGCTAACTCCACCTGAGTTGCATACCATCGACCTAGTTGCCTCTGCAGCGACGAGGAATGGCATCGGGAAAATCACTCTGAGATGCAGTCTCGATCCCGCCCTGCACCCCACTTTACAGAGGAGGCTGGACAAGGCTCTGAAGGAGGTCGATGGTGACAGGGCCTTCATGATAGACATGGAATTAGTTCGAGGGGGATCAGGTCACACCCTGTATGTCGTCTGTAGGGAACGTGGCTGAGGCGCCCTCTGGGCTCCATTCGTCTGACTCCGTTCGTTTCAAATACAGAGGGCAGGTCGCGTCAGTGCCCAAAGGGCCACCGTAACAGGTGAACACGGGGGAACCGTAATTGGCGAAAGAGAACGAAGAAGAACTTGGAGACGACTTTTCGTACATCCTGCGAATCGCTGACACCGATATCGACGGGCTCAAACCCATAACCTACGGTCTGACCTCGGTGAAGGGCATCGGAATCAGGACCTCGATGCTGATCTGCCAACTGTCAGGGATCGAAGGGAGCAGGCTCGGCGGCCATCTTACTATCGAGGAGCAGGACCTGCTGCGCAGCACCATTGACGATTATGCCACTAGAGTCCCGTGGTGGTTGGTGAATCGCCAGAGGGACCTAGAGGCCAACGAAGATGCTCATATCATTGCCAACGAGGTCAGCATGACCAGAGACGACGACGTCTCTCGGCTCGCCGAGATGAAAGCGTATCGGGGAATGCGTCACAGGAGCGGGCACAAGGTCCGCGGCCAGCGACTCAGATCCAATGGCCGAAAGGGCTCATCTCTGGGTGTGCAGAGGAAGAAGTGACGAGGTGGTATTGGTGGGCGAGCCCAAGTTCTCGAGATCTCGGACGCAAACTCCGACCCACCCGTGGAAGCAGGCGAGGATTGACGAGGAGCACGCGCTCAAGGATAAGTACGGCCTGAAGAAGACCGGTGGAATGAGAGAAATCTGGAGGGAAAAGTCGGCCTTGCGTAGACATCGAAACCAAGCTATGAAGCTAATCGGTAGAGTCGATTCCTCCGAGGGACACTATGCCAAGGAGAAGGAGCAGTTGCTCGAATCCCTATTCAGTAAGGGACTACTGGTATCGGGTGCCGACATAGGTGACGTGCTCGAGATCAACGTCGAGCACATGCTGTCTCGAAGACTGCAGTCCGTGGTCTACTACCGAGGGCTTGCCCCTTCGATGAGGGCGGCAAGGAACCTGATTATCCATGGCCACATTTGCATCGGCAACCAACGCATGACCGTGCCTGGTTACCACATCCTAAAGGAAGAGGAGGAACATTTGCAATACAGTTCAAACTCTCCCTACGCTAATCCAGATCACCCCTTCAGGGAAGACATGGACCAGCGCCGACTATCTGCCTTGGAGGGGGACGAAGAGGGCTTTGTTCAAGAGAATGACGATGCCTCTGAGGAGTTCGTCGAGCAGATCAAGAAGGGGGCTGAAGCCGCACCAACGGTTGATGACACCATTCCCAAGGAGGTGAATTGATGGGGCACAAGGCGATTCTGCACATTTTCAGCACGTTCAACAACGTCCTGATCACTGCGACGGATCTAACCGGTGCTGAGACAATCTGCAAAGTTTCCGGAGGCATGGTGACCAAGGGCGGCAGTGATTCCGGTGGACAGTTCGCCGCTACGCGGGCTGCCGAAAGAATCGCCGAGATGCTCTCTGAGAAAGACTTCGACCAAGTTATCGTCAAGTATCGAGGCGCCGGTGGGAACCGGTCGAACAGCGCTCCGGGCGCAACAGCAGCAATTCGAGCCTTGACCAGAGCAGGAGTTAGGATCACAAGGATCGAGGACGTCACTCCCATGCCCACTGACGGCACGAAGAGCAAGGGAGGTCGGCGAGGCCGGCGAGTATGAGGTGATAACATGGTGAAGATTGAGATACTGAACGAAGCGAATGATAGGTTGCAACTATTGCTGTCAGAGACCGATAGGAGCTTCGCGAACGCACTCCGACGTTCTCTCATATCTGACACGCCGAAGATGGCAATCGACAGCGTTAGATTCCAATTGGGAACCAAGGAGCAGGACGATGAGGTCTGGGAGACGACCGGGCCACTGCCAGACGAGATGGTGGCTCAGCGACTAGCCATGGTTCCCATTCCGACCCAGCACGACAGGTTCCACTTCCGGCACGAGTGCCCCAACTGCTCTGAACTGGTAGAGGACGATCGCGGTTGTTTGGAATGTCAGATGATCTACACGTGCGTGGTGTTCGGCACTGAAGAGGGCAAGTGGGTCACTGCGGGTGATTTGAAGTACCTCGGTGAGGAATCGCTGGAGATTCCCGCCGAATACAAGAGCATTCCCATCACCAAGCTGTTGAAGGGTCAAATGATCGAGTTCTATGCCACCGCTGTGATGGGGCGGGGGCGTGATCATGTGAAGTGGTCTCCAGTCTGTGGCGTCTCTTTCATACCTAGGAAGGTAGGGGTAATCAAGAACAAGACGAGGGCCAAGATCCTCTGGGACATGAACCTATCAATCACAGCGAAAGACTTCGGCAAGGACAGCAGGCTGGATGACATTGACAAGGTCGCTACGCTCAGTCTCGAGCTTCACCACGTTGGCGAAGGTACAGAGGCGTCTCGAGAATTCAGGAATGCCATAGTTCTCGAAGAAGTCCCTGGCGAGTTCATACTCGACTTCGAAACGGATGGTTCGATGACCTCAAGGACGGCCTTTGAGAAGGCGTCCCATGAGCTGGCAGAGAGGTTTGGCTCACTCGAGAGGGATCTCGCTGCATCTTTGTGAGAAGCCAACCCTTCTTTACCGGTGCACTGGATGAAGACCCATGACCACGAGGCTCGGTCGGGGCCAGTGTGGAGCACACTTGACGCTGCTTTTCACTGTCGATGACGGCGCAAACGATCCAGAGGAACAAGGGAGCGTCGGAGCAGGGCTGTGTCTAGAGGATGGGACTGAGGCCATAGCGAAAGGAGAGGAGGGGGTCCCATCACTCGTTGTCTCTTTCCTAGGTGACGAGTACGAGTCCACGATGTACGACGACGTGCTCGAGGTGCTTTGCTCGGAGGCTCCCGAAGCAGGTGAGCTTGCTTGGGAACTGAGCATTAGGACGGTGCTTCCGGCCTCGCAGGGGTTCGGGATGTCCGCCTCTGGGGCGATTGCAGCCGCAATGGCATTTCAGAGGGCACTAGGAATTCCCCATGAGGAGTGTGTGAGGAGGTCTTTCTTGGTTGCTCACATCGTCGAGCGAAGGAATTCCAGTGGCTTGGGTGACACCACCGCATTGGCCGCAGGCGGTGTCGAGAGGAGGCTGGTTGCCGGTTCACCGTTCAGTGGACCAATGCTAGACAACGGGCCCGGAGAGTCTGAGGGATGGACTCTCAACACTCCGGTGCTCCTTTCTTGGAAGGCGGATACAGGGATGCATACCTCGCAATACATCGATGATCCAGGATGGAAGGATAGGATTAGCAGGGCGGGAAAGGAACAGATGGACAAACTGAGTGTGGGGGTCTGGGACCAATATCGGTGGTCGGATTTGATAGAATCGTCTCATTCCTTCGCTGATGCCAGTGGTTTGTTGGCTGACGCCTCTAGGTCTGCACTGCTTTCCATCGTCAATCGCGCAATCACCGCAGCGAACATGTCTGAAGTAGTGTCTCCTTTGCTTTGCATGTTGGGGGAAAGCGTCGTGGTCGTGCCTAGAGACGCGGTGTCCGGTGGCAATTTCTTCGACAGGCTCTCAGAGGAGCTGGAGAACGTAGGCCTATCGACACTCAGAAGCAGAGTAGGGTCAGTGGCCTGACTTAGGATCCGTTCCTCATCTTCTCGTGAAAATCTTCCAGGGGCTTGAGATCCAACGGACTCGCGTCGAGCTGAATAGCTCCCCTCAGCTTGAGTCCGCCACAGAATCCGTGACGATAGACTATGGCACCCTGACCGTATTCGGCGACATATCTGTCTACCTGCTTCTGGGTCTTCTTCTTGGGGAACTTGAGATCGGCGCCGAAGAAGTGCTTGGCATCGATCCACGCACAAGGGATGTCGTTAATCCTCACATCGTCTAGAAGAAGTAGGTCGGGCGTGATGATGGCTCTGCCCTCTTTCACCTTCTGCTCTGCCAGGAGATCCTCCTGACGGCGGAACCTCACTCCGACGGAGGAGAAGTAGTCGCACAGGATGACCTCGAAGACCTCGGCGGCGTTCTGGGTCTCGGTCTGGTTCACGGAGCTCACCCTGTCTACTGACTCTGCGAGTTCGAACTGCTCCCGGTCGCGCTTGTTCAGTTTCGAGGGGTTCTTGTTGAGGGTCTCCTTGATTCTGTTCTTCGTCCATCCCCTCCCAGTAAGGACGGCTCGGAAGGTATTGACGGGGGGGGCGTCAAAGCGCTTGGACAGGGCGATGATGCTCTCGCCGGCATTGTAACGCCTACTGAGTTCGTTGGAGCGGTGCATCAGTTTCGAATAGGAGTAGACGCTCTTCTCCTGATTCAGGGCACTGCGCAGAGACAGGGCCTGCTCTAGAGTTATCGGCAGGTAATCTAGTTTGGAGGCTATCTCCTGGACCCTCTCCTCTGGGAGAAACCCGAACTCCCCTGGTATGCATGCAATCTTGCCGGCCTTGCGTTGTACTTCCTTGGAGACCGCGTTGGTCCGCCATCGGAGGTCTATTCTCTTAGGAGGTGGGTCGATCTCCTTCGGGATGCCCATCGGTCGTGGATTGGTGGAGAAGCGAGCGAGCGCTCGCTCGATCTCTTCGGATTCGGCCGCCGGACTCGTCTCCTTGGAGGGGCGGTTGCCGCTCCCGGATCGCCGGCGGCGTCGGCGGCGTCCACGCCGCCGGTTGCCACTCTTCTTCACACTCAACAGGACGGCCAGAGAAAGGGACTCCATGAACCCACCGCGTCCGTAGAGTGTGTTATCGCCTGCTG
>JAYZFV010000037.1:0-2793 GCA_036336595.1 Thermoplasmatota archaeon
TCCTACGTCGATACGTTCGAGCTGCTAGATGAGATGCCGGCCATCGAGGAGCCGCCCGCTCCCCAGGTGCCCCAGGACGAGTCGCTCCCGCTGGTGCACCTAATCCACACCGGAGGCACGATAGCCAGCAAGGTCGACTACGCGACCGGGGCGGTGACAGCGAGGTTCGACCCCCACGATCTGCTCGATGCTGTTCCGGAGCTGAGGGGGATCGCGCGCATCCGCGCCGTCAAGCTCGGCAACATGTGGTCCGACGACCTGCGGCCGCGCCACTGGAACAGGATGCTGCGGGCGACCGAGGAGGCGTTCTCCGAGGGCGCGGTAGGGTGCGTCATAACGCACGGCACCGACACCCTGCACCTGTCGGCGGCAGCGATGTCGTACGGCTGGTCCGGGCAGGGCGGCAGGCCTCCCGGCAGGATCGTGCTCACCGGATCGCAGCGCTCTCCCGACAGGGGCTCCTCTGATGCCTCGGAGAACCTGATCGCCGCCGTCCACTGGGCTGCCCACGGCCCGCAGCCCTCGGGGTACCGTGACTCCGCTGTGGCCATCCTGCACGCCGAGTCATCGGACGGCAGGTGCGCCGTCCTCCCCGGATGCGCGTGCCGCAAGTACCACTCATCTCGCAGGGACGCCTTCAAGCCAATCAACCAGGAGGCGCTCGCCCACATCGACCTCTCGAGGGACGGCGCGTCGATCGACCTCGAGCCGGAGGCCCACGACGCGAGGGTGGAGTCGATCGGCCCCATGCTGTTCGACGAGTCGGTCCGCATCGCCCAGTTCATCTCTGACGCGCACCTGCAGCCCGACATGGTGCAGGCGGCCATTGACGCGGGGTTCGACGCGCTCCTATTCCACGGCACTGGCCTTGGCCACCTGCCGATATCGGACCCCGAGGAGGACAGCCTCGAGAACACCCGCCTGAGGGCGATGCTGGAGGACCACTGCGCTAAGGGAGGAGTGGTCGTCGTGGTCGCTCAGGCCATCCACGGCCCGATCAACATGAACGTCTACTCGAAGGGGCGTGAGCAGCAGGAGATGGGCATCATCGGCCACGGCTCACTGTGCCCGCCCGGCTCTGGGCTCGTCAAGCTGCACCACCTGCTCTCGGTAGACGGGGGGCGCGAGGCGGTGGCCGAGGGCTGGACGAGGGACCTAGTGGGGGAGAACCCGGCCTTCTCCAGGTCATGAGCCACCTCCGGTTTGCTGATGAACCGACTTGCGCTTGGGTCGGGCATGGCGGGCTCCACTCCGAGCGACGAGCTCGATGCGATGAGGATGGACGCCCGGTCCTCGGGGGATCGGGAGGTCGTGCAAAGGCTTCGCGAGGCGGGGGCTCAGACGGCTCGTGAGCGCATTGGCGAGTTATTGGACGAAGGCTCGTTCGTCAAGGTCGACGCCTTCGTCCGCCATCGCTCCGGGGACCACGGCATGCACATGCACACGCCCCTCGGTGACGGCGTGGTAGCCGGTCACGGGATGATCGACGGAAGGCGCGTGGTCTGCTTCTCACAAGACTACTCGGTGTTCTCCGGCACGATGGGGGAGATGCATGCCAAGAAGATCAACAAGGTCGCAGAGTTCGCTGAGAAGTCGCAACTGCCGATCATAGGAATCTGGGACGGCGATGGCCAACGGGCCCACGAGAGCGTGACCTCGCTGGGCTCGACCGGAGGGCTGCTCGACACCCTGGTCGCCTGTTCGGGCCGAGTCCCGATGATCTCGATCGTTCTCGGCACGGTCTCTGGGACAAGTGCGCTCGCGGCCGGCCTCTCCGACTTCTTGATCCTCGGCTCGGAGCGCGGCCGCATGTTCATGCGCAGCCCTTACACCATCCCAGAGATAGTCGAGGGCGAGCTGGACGAGGAGGACCTGGGGGGTGCGGAGCAGCATGCAAGCAGGAGCGGCGTTGCCTGCCTAGTTGCAGACAGCGAGGGGAGTGCCTTCGACCTCGCAGCGGAGATCCTCTCCCACCTACCCGACCACACTCTGGCCGAACCGGCCGTGCTCAGAGGGGGGGACAAGTGGTCTCGCAAGTGCAAGGGCATGGGCAAGCTCGTGCCGCAGGACTCGGATCGGCCGTACGACATGAGGAAGGTGATCGGGCAAGTCGTGGATGACAAGCGCTTCCTGGAGCTCTTCCCCAGTTTTGCCGAGAACATTGTCATAGGCTTCGCTAGGCTCGATGGGCACTCGGTTGGAATCGTGGGCAACCAGCCCTCTGTGCTCGCCGGATGCCTCGACATCGACGCCTCGGTCAAGGCAGCCAGATTCATCCGCGCCTGCGACTGTTACAACATCCCGATCATCACCTTCGTGGACGTTCCTGGCTTCCTGCCGGGGACCGTGCAGGAGTGGGGTGGAATCATCAGGCATGGTGCCAAGCTTCTGTACGCCTACGCCGAGGCGACCGTTCCCAAGCTGGCCGTGGTCACCAGGAAGGCGTACGGCGGGGCCTACTTGGCGATGAGCTGCAAGCACCTCGGCTCTGACTACAACGTCGCTTGGCCGACCGGCGAGCTCGCGGTGATGGGGGCCGAGGGGGCTGTCAGCATCATCCACCGCGCCGAGCTCGCCGAGGCGGGGGACAGCGGTGCGATGCACGAGGAGCTCGTGCGCGAGTACCGGCAGAAGTTCGGCGATCCCTATGTGGCAGCACGGCATGGCTGGCTCGACGACCTCGTCGAGCCGAGTGTCACCCGCAGGGTCCTAGTGTGGGCGCTCAGGCCGCTGCTCTCCAACCGCGAGTGGGTGCCCCCGAAGAAGCACGGCAACATTCCGCTGTGACCGGTC
>JAYZFV010000038.1:0-2791 GCA_036336595.1 Thermoplasmatota archaeon
TAGCGTGTGAGCGGTATCGCAATCGGTCGGTATCTGTGATTCGTATTGTGGTCAGTGGGGTTTCCCTAGCAACCCATTGAGAAACCCTAGCAGTCCTACTCCCGTTGATGGGTGATCAGCACGTTGGAACCGTCCCTGTCGATCAGGGGGAGCGACAGCACGCTGTCGTCGGTGATGTGGACGTGGACGGGGCACGCAGCCCCGCAGGCTGGAGCGAGGTAGTCCTTTCCTGAAGTGGTCATCACTAGTTTGATCCCCGAACCGGAGAGGAGCAGGTGGTCTATCCCCTGGAACTCCATCATCATGGTCACGGTCTCCCCGGGTATGACTCCCGTGGGCTCGTTGCCCCCCTCGTGGTAGCGAATGTCCATGGTGGCGTGTCCGATCCTGGTGCCGGTGACGGAGTCCTGCATCTCGACGAACACCTGACCGCCGTCGAAGACTGCGGACGCCAGAAGGTGGAGCCTGACCAGCCCTGCGATGTGGACGTCCTCGTCGAATGGCGGGCACTCGACCACGACCTCGGATATGCCCCCGATCACGGGTGCCCCGCCGACCCAGTTGTTCCCCATGTTGGTGCATTCGCCCATGGGGACGTCGTGCCACTGCACATCCGTGGGCGGCCAAGTCTCCTCAATCCTCCACTCGCCGTCCGAACGCTGGATCTGCGCCGTGAGGCCGGGCTTGGGTCCCTTGCCCTTCAGGTAGTACTCGAACCACTCGAAGAGGTCCTGCGCCCAGTCCCACCGGGTCATGTTGTGCCGGGCCTCCAGGCCGTTCCCGCTGCTGACGCCGTCGTGGCTGGACACCTGGTCGGGGTAGTGGTGGCCCCACTGCCCGATCATCCCGCGGACGTCGAAGCCGGCGTCGACGTAGTGCTGGTACCAGTTGACCTCGGCAGGGCCCCCGAAGACCTGGTGGGGGTCCACGTTCCAGTCCTGCATCCCCTGTATCCAGTACACCGAGCCGTTCCAGTTCTCGAACGCCTTGTCGATGTGGCTCCTGTCGTCGTAGTAGTTCTGCATGTAGGGGTCCATCTCGCCCCCGATGTACGTCACGGGGCCGGCGAACAGGCCCTCTGCGATGTCGGGGCAGACGTTATCGAGGTCGTCCTCGTTGTAGTCCACCGTGCTCGAGAAGTAGTTCATGTGCATCACCTGGCTCCTGGCCTCGGCGCTGCCGTTCTTGTACAGCAGCGGGTGGAGCGCGGTGGTTCCGGATATGGGCACGATCGTCTTCAGGTGCTCGCTGCCCATCGCGGCGGCCTCCCACTGGGTGGCGCCCTCGTAGGACTTGCCGTACATGCCGACGTTGCCATTGCTCCACTCCTGGGAGCCCAGCCACTCCACCGCGTGGTGGATGCCTAGGCCCTCGCCCAGGCCGCGGTAGTCGAAGCAGCCCGTCGAGAGCTCGGTCCCGAAGACGCTCACCTGCGCGAAGGCGTAGCCGTGGGGCACGAAGTTGTGGAAGATGAACTCCCCGCGCCCGGCGCCCACGACGTTGGTGGGGGTCGACTCGTCACCGGGCTGGCCATAGGAGAAGTATGGGCTCATCACCGCGATCACCGGCACCGTCTCGCCCTCCAGCGTGTTGCTGGGCAGCCAGTACGACAGGTGAACGGTGGAGACCTCTGGGCCCACGTCCCAGACCTCGCTTGTGTCGACCTCGATGAAGGCCTCCTGGACGTCGAGAGCCTCGTGCGGACCCGGCTCGAGCAGGAGCGAGAAGGTGTTGTTGGTCTGCCAGTCCAGCGTGTGGCGCTCCCAGATGGACGGGTAGGACACTTCGGAGCCGTCGGACGCATCGCCGTCGGTGAGGGGGGAGAGGCAACCGGAGGTCGCGGCTAGGAGCATCAGCCCGGCCAGGAGGAGGGCGGGGAGCGATGCTCGCATGCCCTCATGCATAGTGCCTTTCGGAGGGTGGTGAGCAATCAACCTCACTGATGGACTGTGACTGGGTGCAACTCGAAGTATACTGCGAATGAAACTTGGATGTGGTAGATGTTTGTCAACATCATCCCATATTCGTCATCAGCAGATCCATTTCCGGCTCCTGGATCAACCCAAGAATGCCCTTCCAAGTTGTATGATACCTTTGTGGAGCCCCAATCGTTCAAGGCCGGCACCTCCTGACAGGGTCATGGGAAACCTCCGATTTATGGGAATACCCAACTGGCTGGCATTCGCTGTGATAGGACTCGTCTTCATACTCATGATGAAGAACGCATATTCCTGACGATTGACCCAGGGGCGACTCAGTTCCTAGGGAACATGATGTAGTGATGGTGAGGAAGTAGGAATCGCTATCACCTCTAGTTCCTTGCTGGGAGTATGGGGGAAAGGAAGTGCGCATTCGAGGGCTGCAATGCCCTAGAATTTCGAACAACGGGGTATTGCTTGCGGCACAAGGATGGCGAGCCGAGACAGGAAATGGCCATTCTTGAAAGCCGCTCATCAGGGGTCAGCCTGAAAGAGGTCGCGGGGGTACTATTGATCATCCTAGGAATTCTACCATTCCTCATTGGATCCCAACTCCTACTGGGGTCACTTGGAATTTTGGAAACAACTAACAATCCATTTGAAATTGTGGCTGCATTTTTCTTCCTTGGCATTGGGACGCCCATGCTTTTTTTGGGATTCCTATTGGCTACGAAAAATGTGTGATATGGGTCCCAATCATTTTGAATGATGTTACTCTCAGAGAACAACAGACATCAGAAGAGTGATTCGTGATGGCGGAGATAAACTTCCATCCCGATGACCGGGAGATGTCCACCCTCGAGCTGGCCAAG
>JAYZFV010000039.1:0-4996 GCA_036336595.1 Thermoplasmatota archaeon
CACGCTCGCCGTAGGCGCGATCGGGAGGCAGCGTGAACTCGCGCTTCTCCCCCACAGCCGCGCCCATCAGCTCCTGCTCGAAGCCCGCGATCATGTTGCCATGGCCCACTAGGAAGGCAAGCGGGGAGCCTCCATCGCTGCTGTCGAAGACCTCCCCGTCCAGGAACGTCCCGGTGTAGTGAACCGTCGTAACGGTGTCCTGCTCCACAATGTCGCTCATGGGCGCCCGCCAGCGCCCGACTATCTAACCTGTTGGGTCCGGGAGAACCTTCAACTGGGGCCGTTGAGGCCGCCAAAGCATGGGTCCCCTGGGTCCGAAGGAACTAGCGGGAATCGTCCTCACCCCCATAGAGGTGGTTTCGGACACCCTAGAGCGCAAACTGGGTCTTTTCTCGGTCGTCATCATCTCGCTCTCCGCAATGATTGGGAGCGGCTTGTTCGTCCTCCCGTCACTGGCATACGCCGAAGTCGGTGGTGGGGCTTGGCTGGCCTACGTGTTCGCTGCCCTGGTCGTGATACCTGGGGCACTCAGCAAGAGTGAGCTAGCCTCCGCCATGCCGACTTCTGGGGGCTCGTACGTCTACCTTGAGCGCATCTTCGGACCATTGATTGGCTCGATGACGGGAGTTGCACTATGGGCATCATTCCTGCTAAAGGCCGCCTTCGCGCTCATAGGATTCTCTGCATACCTGGCGGTCGTGCAAGCCGAGTTCGGCACCGAGTACACGGACATAGCGACGGCCCTCGGGATGTTGGTGATCATCTCGATAGTCAACATCCTAGGCGTAAAGAAGGTCAAGGTGGTGCAGACTCCGATTGTGGCAACCGCCATACTGATGCTCCTCATCCTTACAGTTTGGTCGATAGTGAACGGAGATGCAGATTTCTCGAGAGCCACGCCGACTCTGGACACGCAGGATGACTGGAGGGCCATGGGGGAGACCGCGGCCCTAGTCCTCGTCTCGTACGCGGGCGTCACCAAGGTCGCGGCTATCGGCGGCGAGATCAAGAATCCGGGCAAGAACCTACCCGAGGGCATAATGACCTCGCTTGTTATTGGGACGATCCTCTATGCCGTGGTAGTAGCTACGATGGCCTCGGTCATCCCTGAGGAGTCCTTCGTGGACGCGTCCGGCCGGCCCATTGAGGACCCAGTCAGGGCCTTTGCACAGGAAATCGCCGGCAACGACGCGGCGCTGCTGGCCTCGGTCGTTGCTATCCTGGCAATGACTTCAATGGCTCTTGCGGGGATACTGGCGGCCTCGCGGTATCTCTTCGCGATGGCAAGGGACGGGTTGCTGCCGGAGTCACTGGAGGACGTCCACGGTAGGTTCGAAACACCGCACCTGGCGATAATCGTGACCGGCGTAACGATGGCGGTCGCTTTGCTCACGATCGATGTCCATGCGGTAGCGGAATACGCGTCGGGGTTCCAGATAATGGCCTACGTCATGATGTGCCTCAGCGTGCTCGTCATCCGCAAGGCGGTGCCCTCGCATGCATGGTACCAGCCTGAGTACGACGCGCCACTAAGGCCACTCACACAGTTCTTCGGCATAGCCTCGGGCATCTCCCTGCTGTGGTTCATGGGGATCGAGGCGGTTATCGGCGCGGCGACAGCAGCAATCGTCGGGTTCTCCATATTCCAGAGCTACGGGCGAAAGCATTACAACATCGAAATCACCCCTTGGGAGACCTTCAGGAGCATGTTCACCGACCCAGACGAAGTCGAGCACAGGCGTCGTCTAGCAGCATTCCATGCCGCAGACTTAGAGAGTACCAACCACCTGAATCTGAGAGAGTTCGTCGGTGCCATGAGGGCACTTGGCTACGACAAACAGGACTTCTCTCAACGGTCCCGCCCACTGCGCGACTACTTCCACGCCGCTGACGAGGACGGCGATGGGGTAATCGACATCGACGAATTCCTGGCCAAGGCCGAGGAAATGATGCCCGGGGTCTGAGGGCGCAGGCGTGTGGTTGAAGGCGTCAATCGCGCTCGGCACGCCCCCGGGGGGAGTGGAGTGGTTTCCAGTCGAGCGAAGAAGGTCACCACCCAGACTCTTCTGAAGATGAAGCAGGCTGGCGAGAAGATCACCATGCTGACATCTTACGACTACTCCCTGGCGCGCCTAGTCGATAGCGCGGGAATCGATGTCATCCTGGTTGGGGACTCCGCATCCAACGTCATGGCCGGGAACGAGACCACGCTGCCAATCACCCTCGACCAGATGATCTACCACGCCCAGTGCGTGGTCAACGGGGTCGACCGAGCCCTGGTGGTCGTCGACATGCCGTTCGGTTCCTACCAGGGTGACTCGAAGACCGCACTCGACTCGGCGATCCGCATCATGAAGGAGTCGGGGGGGCACGCAGTGAAGCTGGAGGGCGGCTCTGAGGTCGCCGGGTCGGTCGAGCGTATCGTCAACGCGGGGATTCCCGTGATGGGGCACCTCGGCCTGACGCCGCAGTCGATTTACAAGTTCGGGACCTACACCGTCCGGGCCAAGGAGGAGGTCGAGGCAGATATGCTGATGGGGGACGCAAAGGCGCTCGAGCAGGCAGGCTGCTTCTCGGTGGTCTTCGAGAAGATACCCTCGGTGCTAGCCAAGCAGACCAGCGAGTCCCTGATCATCCCGACAATCGGAATCGGTGCCGGGGCCGACTGCGATGGGCAGGTACTGGTGCTGCACGACATGCTAGGCATCACGAAGGACTTCTCCCCGCGCTTCCTGCGTCGCTATGCCGACGTCGGACAGGCTGTTGATGGTGCGGTGAAGCATTTCATCGAAGACGTCCGAAGCGGGGACTTCCCCGATGAGAGCGAGAGCTATTGAGGGGCTTCGGGGGGCCGCCCCCAACCTTCAAGGACGCTCACGCATGGGTGCGGGAAGACTACCATGAGCGAACTGTGGGTAGAGCGCCACCGTCCCCGTTCCGTTAGCGGGATCAAGGGGCAGAGGGCCGTCGTGGACCGACTCAGGGCCTATGCCGAGACGCGTACATTCCCCCACCTGATGTTCGCTGGCCCCCCTGGCACGGGCAAGACGACGGCGGCGCTCGCGCTGGCCCGGGACGTGTTTGGGGAGAGTTACAGGGGCAACCTGTTGGAGATGAACGCCAGCGACGAGCGCAAGCTCGAATCGATACGGACCAAGGTCAAGCAGTTCGCGCGCACCGCGCCGATGCCTGGTTCCACGTTCAAGGTCATCTTCCTCGACGAGGCCGATGCCCTGACCCCCGACGCCCAAGGCGCCCTGAGGAGGATCATGGAGCCGTACTCCGAGACCTGCAGGTTCATCCTCTCGTGCAACTACTCCTCGAAGATAATCGAGGCCATCCAGTCGCGCTGCGCGGTCTTCAGGTTCAGGCCCCTCGATGAGGACAAGGTCCTCGAGATGGTGACCGAAGTGGCGCAGAAGGAGGGCATCGAGCTTGATGCCGAGGCAGCCGATGCCATAGCCCACGTTAGCCTCGGCGATCTCAGAAAGGCGATCACCTCGCTCCAAGTCGCAGCCTCACTGGACCCTCACGTAACCAGGGAGCTGGTCTACGAGACCACGGCCACCGCCCCTCCCGAGGAGCTGCACGGGTTCTTCCTCGCGTGCAAGGAGGACGGGTTCCAGCCCGCTCGACGCAGGATGAGGGGGATACTCGATCGGTTTGGCCTCGCCGGCACCGACCTCGTCAACCAGCTGCACCGCGAGCTGGGTGACATATCCTTCCTCGACGAGGTCCAGAAGCTGGGCGTGACCGAGGCGATGGCCGAGACCGACTTCAGAATGGTCGAGGGGGGCGGCGAGTCATTGCAGCTGGATGCGATGGCTGCGCGAATCTGCACGCTGTTGGGCGACTAGGCGACTTGCGTGATCAGCAGCCTGTACTCGTTCGACCACGTGTTCTGTCCGGTGCTCCAGGGGGCCCCGTTCTCGACCAGCTCGATCTGAACGGAGTACTCGCCCGGCCCAATGGTGCCCAGGTCCCATGCCATGCCGATGTCCAAGGGGTTCGGTGCTACCAAGGGGCCTTCGAACTCTCCCGTGAGCGTGTTCTTCCAGAGCCCTCTCTGCCACTCCCCGACATCGTCGAATACCGCAGAGGGGGCATCTTGGTCCTTGACGAGCCCCTCCGCGTGGGCGAGCGGATCAGGCTGCCCCTTTTGGGTTATGGTGAGGGACATCGTCGAGTTGCCGGCGTCGACGTTGTCCCGGACGGCGAAGCCAAGCACGACCGGGATGGAGTCCTGGTCGATATTGATTGAGTAGGTGGATTGCTTCCATGTAGCTTGGGCGATGCCGTCCGTGGCCTCGATGTCGAGGCCGCCCGCGAGGTGGGGGGCGGCGATGTCGGCGAGCGGGGGGTTGACCAGGGCGAATGAGAGCGCTAGCCAGGTGAACAGGTAGAGGAAGCAGGCGCGGAACCAGTTACCCCTCGTGTACAGGTTGTAGAAGTGGGAGGGGACGAGTACGCGGTGCAGCGGTTGGACTGTGGCCATCAGGAGGAGGGGGAGCAGCCAGAGGATCTGCTGGGTGCCCTCGAGGGAAGGCATCAGGAAGTAGCGCATCAGGGCTGAGACGACCAACCCGTAGACGATCACGATCCACATCGAAATCGCTTCTGCCTTCTCCTTCACCGCGTGGGTAGCGGGATCGAAGGGCTCGAGCACGGTGCTGGGCTTGTCCTCCTTGTCGCTGCCCCCTCGCTTCCTCTTGCCCGAGAAGGCGCTTGCCCTCAGGGCCGAGTCGACATCAACCATAGCGTTCGTCTGCGGCGGGGCCCTTCACCACATCAACCCTGCGTGCCACCGCCGTCGACCCATCCCCCATTGCACCGGGGAATGCTCAAATGGGCGCCTCGCCCGCCTCGGGACCATGCCGGGGTGGCGTAGTTGGTAGCGCGTCGGACTCATAGGGCAGCCGTAAGGCACGTTCGCGCCGAAGGCCCCCTTCGAGATGCCTGAGTCATCCGAAGGTCGCGGGTTCAAGTCCCGCTCCCG
>JAYZFV010000040.1:0-9442 GCA_036336595.1 Thermoplasmatota archaeon
TCGCTCGGCATCCGTCTTGCTGCTGATGCCACCGGACAGCTTGACTCCCGCGCTGCGCCCGATCGCCAGACCGTGCCGGTGAACCTCGTACGCCAGTATCTCAGCAGCGGCGTCGCTGCATTCGCCACGCTTCCCGGTGCATAACTTGACGAAGTCCGCTCCCACCGCCAGCGCCATCCTAGTGACGGCTCGCAACCCTCGCTCGTCAAGCAGGGGGGCCTCTACTATCACCTTCAGCAGTCCGCCCTGCGAGGCCTCCCTCATGGCGATGAGCTTTGCGAGGTCACTCTCATCGGGAAAGCCCTCCTCGTCGCGAGGCTCCAGCACGCAGTCTACCTCTTCAGCGCCGGATGCCACCGCCTCGCGTACGGCTTCGGCAATCTGTTCTGACGACTCGCTGCCCACTGGGAACCCAGCGGCCACCACTGCGAGGGCTATGCCGTCGTCCAGCCTGCTCCCGACGTAGGGCGCGTGCTCTGCGAACACGCATACAGCCGCGGGCCTGTGCTCGTTGGCCTCGATGCAGAGGGTGTCTAGTGCCGACTCGTCGGCATCATGGTCGAGCAGGGTCAGATCGAGCAGGTCGAGGACCCTCCTCGCTTCCATCCGATCACTCAGCCGTTGGCTCCCTCGAAGTCCTGCATGAATGACACGAGAGCCTCGACGCTCCCCATCGGGCAGCCATTGTACATGCTAGCTCGTATTCCCCCGACGCTGCGATGCCCCTTGAGCCCGCCCATCCCCGCCTCTTCGGCCTGTCGAATGAAGGCGGCCTCGAGATTCTCGTCGGCCAGCCTCCATGTGACGTTCATCACCGAGCGCGAGTGCCCGCTGGCGTGAGGCCGCCAGAAGTCGCTGCTGTCGAGTTGCCCGTAGAGCAATGCGGCCTTGGCCCGGTTGCGCTCGATGGCTCCCTCCAGCCCGCCGTTGCGCTCCACCCAAGCGAATACGCGGTCGAGCACGTAGATGCCCGAGGTGTTCGGGGTGTTGAACATCGATCCCTTCGAGACGTGGGTGTTGTAGTCGAGCATCGTCGGCAGCCCCCCCTTGCCCCTCGACATTGCCCAAGGCGAGAGGATGACTAGGGTCACGCCGCTGGCGCCCAGGTTCTTCTGCGCCCCCGCGTAGATCACGTCGTGCGAGGCAACGTCGATGGGTACCCCGCATATGTCCGAGCTCGCATCGACCACCCTGGGCTTGCCACAGCTGTCGGGCAGTTGGTGGTACTGCGTCCCGAATAGCGTGTTGTTCGAGGTGTAGTGGACGTATTTTGCCTCCTCGCGAATCGAATATTCTCCGTCTTGGGGCACGGACCTGAATCCATTGTCGGCATCGTCCCACGCAGCAACCGCATCACCCACTCGGCCAGCCTCCTCGAGCGCCTTCTGCGACCACACACCGGTGACCAGGAAGTCTGCTTTCTCGCCCTCGCTGATTAGGTTGAGTGCGGTCATGTAGAACTGGGTCGATGCCCCGCCTTGCAGGAATAGGACCTCATAGTCGTCGGGCACCGACATCACCCGCCTGATTTGCTCCATTGCCGAGTCGATGACGCCCTGGAAGGTGGCGCTGCGATGCGAGACCTCTAGCAGGCCGAAGCCGCTATCGAGGAGGTTGGGCAGCGTGGCTGCCACTTCCTCCACAACTTCGAGGGGCAGCACGGCAGGCCCAGCGCCGAAGTTGTGGATGCGACCAGCGGGTTCCACGGCCCGACGCGTCCGCTTCGGGTCTTTCAGCCCATCGGAGCCTACGACAGGGTTCATTTTCGAGTGGCCGGACGCAGAGACGTGCTTCGCATCGGCCTCGTCATGTTGCAGGGCGCGCGCCACGTGCACATGGCCGCGCTCGAGAGCGCTTCGACCGAATCGGGCATCGACATAGAGGTCCACGAGTTGCGCAAGGCCTCGGACCTCGGGGCCGCCGAGCCGCACGCGATCGTAATGCCTGGAGGCGAGTCGACCACGATGCGCCTGACCGGTAACGACCCCGTATCATCCTTGCTGCCTGCCGTTTTCGAGTGGATCAGAGCCGACTCGGCTAGGCCTGTCCTAGGCACCTGCGCAGGCGCCATCCTACTCTCTGACCCCCAGGACGGCGGAGCCAAAATGGTCGATGCAGTCATCGACCGCAACGCCTTCGGCACACAAGCCGACTCCTTCCAGACGACCCTCGAGGCCACGGCCCTCCAACGTGAGTTCCCCGGCGTCTTCATCCGTGCCCCTAGGTTCACCCAGACCGGACCAGAGGGCGAGGTTGCCGCTATGCTCGGTGACGAGGTGGTTGGGGTCAAGACTGGTAACCGCCTCGCTCTCACATTCCACCCAGAGCTATCCGCCGACGTCGGCTTCCACCGATGGCTCATCGAAACGGCGAGCTCGCTGACCGCGGAGGCTTAGCATGCTCGACCTCCCGCAGGTGCCTAATCTAGCCGAGGCACCGTACGATGCCGACACCGAAGGGTGCATACAGTGCCAGATGGGCAGCAAGCTAGTGCTCTTCGTCACCGGAAACTGCCACTGGCAGTGTGACTACTGTCCGCTCTCCGAGTCGCGTCGCGACATCGACTGGATGTTCGCCAACGAGCGCCGCTGCGAGACCTTCGACGAGGTCATAGAGGAGGCGCGCGCCATGCGCGCCACGGGCGCGGGAATCACTGGGGGCGACCCCCTGATGGCGCGCGAGCGGACCCTGGAGGGGATCGCGCGACTGAAGGCCGAGTTCGGCCCGGCCTTCCACCTCCATATGTACACGAGCATACCGTTCAGGCCAGAGTGGGCATCCGAATTCGCCGAGGCAGGCCTCGACGAGATCAGATTCCACCTGCTCGACCTGGAGGCCGAGGGGTACCGCGAAACCATCGCATCCTGCTCCGGGGCCGGCATCCTGACGGGCGTCGAGATACCGTGCGAGCCCGATAGGGAGGACGACCTGCTCGAGCTTCTGGAGACGCTGCGTGACCTCGAGGTCTCATTCCTCAACCTCAACGAGCTGGAGATTACCGTTGGCAACCACCACAACATGGAACTGAGGGGATTCAACCTCTCCACCGAGATCACCGCCGGCGCTGCGGGCTCTGCCGAGCTAGCCATTGCCATGCGCGACCGAGTCATGGCAGCAGAGCGTGGCGAGCCCGACCCGAATGACGGCGAGATGCGCGAGGCGTACGGCTACCACCTCAAGTTCTGCACGGCCGTGTACAAGGACGCCGGGCAGCTGCGCCGACGCTTCCTGAGGAGGGGCGAGGCGACGATCGCGCCTCACGAGGTCTTGACCGACGACGGCACGCTCCTGTTCGGTGCCATCGGGGCGAGCGAGGACACCCAGGAGGCGTGGATGTCGGAACTGGTCAGCGTCACGGGGCTGCCTCAGAGGTTCCTGCTCTGGGACGAGGCGAACGGGCGAATAGAGATGCCCCTGGTGGTCGCTGAGTCAATAGCCGCGGACGTCGATGCCCCCGTCTCGATGGTCGAGGTCCTGCCCACGCACGAGCGCTTGGAGGTCACCGTCGTCTGGCTCAACGCGCAAGGGGGTTAGCCGCTCCCTCTGCGCAAGTTGATATGACCTCGACTCGCAAAGAACGCCATGCCAGTAAGGAGGCCCGACCCGGACAACCCGAAGGTCAATCCCTATAGGAGGCTCTCCGCCACCCAGGTCAACGCTTGGAGCAACTGCCCCCGGCTGTGGTACTACGGTTGGATGGAGCGGCTCAAGACCCCGCTGCCCCCGCAGATCCTCCGCGGCAACGCTGTGGAGGACTGCGTCTGCAGGGTGCTTCGGGACTCCCCCGCGCTCATCTCTGCCGACTCAGGCGTCTCGATGGCCTCCCCCCTGGCTGACGACGGCTCCCCAGCCCTCGATGAGCCCGACTACTGGGTCGGTCCTGCCTTGGAGGCGCGACCGAAGCCAGAATGGCCGACAGACAGGGCCTCGCTCGAGGCATGGGCCACAGCCAGGGCAGAGGCTCACTTCCAGCGCTGCTGGGACGAGGCAGTGGCAGATTGGAAGGCCAGCCCCAATCGCACTGGCTCCGAGGATGACATCGACGTCGATGAGGGGCGCGAGATGGTCGACGCTGCCATCAGGATGCACCTCGACCAGGTGGAGGCGTGCATCGATGCGGGCGGGGGCCCCGCCATCGAACACTGGCGCGGGGGCTCGCGAGAGCATTGGCCGGCCCCCGACGGCTTCCCTAGATCGTGGGGCGAGCCGCACCCATCCGCAGGCAGCGGCCCAGTGTCCTGGGCAGAGGCGTGGGAGGTCGCGAGGCCGTGGTTCGTGGACCCCGACGCGAAGTCCTTCACCCAAACCAGCGCCAACCCCGGCGAGTGGTTCCAGGGCGAGTACGACCTGGTATACCGTTGGAGCGGAAGCACGCGCATCGTCGACCTGAAGGCCTCAATAGGAAGGGGCGACCGCTCGGGAAGCTACCTCGACCAGCTGCGCATGTACGGGTGGCTGTGGTGGGAGACCCACGAGCGGGCCGAAGAGGCCGAGGCTCTGGAGATCTGGTACTTGGGGACTGGCACCGTGAAGGACGTGCCGAGACCGAGCGCCGAGGAGATGTCAGGAATGAGCGAGAATCTCGAGCGACTCTACCAGACGATTCACGCCCAGGACCCCGACATGGCGGAGTGCCCAGCCAACCCCTCCCCTTTGCGGTTCTTCGATGACGGCGGGGTCCCAGGCGACCCACCTGCGCACCCCGATGAGAGGGCCAGGTGCAAGCGCTGTGATTACCGCGGGTTCTGCGAGGGCTCCGACCACGACATAGCCCTCCCGCTGGAGCGTAGGGTCGAGCGCTTCGGTCACGCTTGGCCAGTAACGCCGATCAGCGAGATCCAGACTAGGGTCAGCGTCGTGGGCGAGGTGGTAGGCCTCCAAGGGCCGAACCTGCAGGACGACGGCACCGTGAGCCTCGAATTCACCCTACAGGACGGCTACGACAGGGCCCGCGTCAGGCCATCGAGGTACGGCGCGCCCTCGGAGGTCACGAGGGCAATCGCCGAGGGTTCCAGAGTCAGGATAGAGGGTGGACTCGCATCGGTCTGGCGGGGCCAGCTCCAGATCGACCTCGACGGCAAGTCATCGGTCATGGTCGCCGAGGATGGGGACGAGGCGCCGATAGTGGAGGTCGAGACCAGGGTCAGCGTGGTGGCTAGGGTGTGGTCCATCGACGCTTACCCCAACGGAGTTGACGTCCACCGATGGGCAATCACCATCATGGACCAAACCGGGTCAGCGGCCTCGGTCGCCTTCAGGCAGTTTGTCCCGCTGTCCGCTGCGGCGATCACGAGGGGGGATGAGATCGCCATCCTCAACGGCGAGGTCGGCGAGTGGGCCGGAAGGCCCCAGGTCAGAATCGGGCCGGGGGCTCGTGTGGTTATCCTGAGGCACTCCGACGATACGCCCGACTTCTAGATGCTAAGAGCCGATGAACGGAATTAGGTCACTAACGTTCCTATCAAGAATGGTATTCCACTTCGTGGGAACAGGGGACAGTAGGACCTTCCCCGTTCCAGAGATGACATTCACGAAGCCCTCTCCTCCGCCGACCTTGGACATAATCCCCTTGCCCAGAAGTTGCGTCTTGAACTGAAGCGAGCCCTCTCTGGCTACCGCGAACCTCCCGTCGACCGTCAGCGTCTCGCCGTCGAGCTCAATCTCTTGCAGTGGTCCGGGAGACTTGAACACGACCGTCCCTGTGCCCTGGGCTGAAGTTTGAAAAATCCCTTCGCCACCGAATGCCATGGTTGCAATGCCCTTGTTCCTTATCGCCCCTATGTCGATTGACATGTCCGAGCATATGTAGGCTCCCTGATCCAGGATCCATGACTCGTTATTGAGCTCCATGACATGGTACTCGTCGAACGAAGGAGGGCCGAAGTAGACCTCCCCCGTCCCTTTGTAAGTGGGCCTGAAAATGCTCTCTTTGGAAACTACTGACTTCAGCAACTTCCCCACACCAGGCATCGTAGTGACCATCTCGATCTCCCCCCTCATGTAATGCATAGCACCACGTTCCGATCTCACTTCGTCCCCTTGCAGGACCGCTTTCACCATTCGTAGATCTTCGCTTCTCACAACTTCATAACTTGGCATAGGGAGGACCTTTGAGTCAGCCTGCTTAACCGTTTTCCCTGCGTTTTCTGTTGTTGGCGCCGAGAGAGGGATTTGAACCCCCGCGTCCAATGGACAGTGGATTTCGAATCCACCGCAATACCGGGCTATGCGATCTCGGCAGCGAGTCGGCCACCGTCGGATTAGACATAAGGCTGACTCGCGCCCCGCAGAGCCGTGCGCATAGAGGTCGAGCACCAGGGCGAGACGCACTCCGTCGATGCGGGGGCCCCCATCACGATCAACGAGGTACTGGAACGGCTCGGTATCCCCTCGTCGACGGTCCTAGCCGTGCACGACGACGTAATCGTGCCCCACACCTCAGTCATCAGCGCGGACCTGAGGCTGGAGCTCGTGGTGGTCTCCTCAGGGGGATGAAATGTTGCCCCTGACGAACTTGATGTAGCGCTGCTCCTCGTTGTCCTCGAACGGGTGCTCGCCCACGTTCTGCTGGTAGGCGATTCCTATCCAACTGCCGTCGTACTCATCGGCCACGACACTGCGAGTTCAGCGCCCCTCTTCACGCTCACGCCAATATGGGCACCCAACTCCCCAAACAGCCATCCTAAACCGATCCAGGGCAGCCGACGGCTGATTCACCTCCTGCGATCCCTTCCAATTCATTAATCAGTGCAATCCCTAGTGACGTATTGCCCGAGAGTTTGTTCTCTCTCCCGAGAACAGGGGGGTTGGGGGTTCCCGGGCCGGCATCTAAACTGCCGACATCATGCCTCCTTCTCCCACCTCTCCCGGATACTTTCCTGTAGGGGTGAACATAATGTCGGGCTCCCGGGTCGAGATCCCGTGAGCGGACAAGACGACCGAGCCGAGGCGGCTAAGAAGAAGGTGCGGAAGCGGAAGTCGAAGGGCGACAAGAAGGCAAAACGGACCTACAACAGGTACCGAAAAGGTGGACGGAAGGGAGGGAGATGAGGCATGGAGATGTGGATGGCCGTTGTCATCGGAGGGGCCCTCCTGCTGAGATTCACGCACCAGCATTGGCAGCCGTGAGGATACTTCCCCAGGTCTAGGGGGCCAGACGTCATCCTTGCTTGGCACGCTTTCTGGCGGCCTTCCGGCGTCGGAGCTTCTTCTTTCGCCACTTCCATCGTTGCTTCCCCTGCTTCTTCCAAGCACGGGAACCTCTCTTCATTAGGTAATGGCCTCCAATGGTACGAGGTCTTCCGACCTGCTCCGCGTATATGAGCGATTCGCGCTGCCCATTTTCCCGATGGTGGGCGATACAGGATTCGAACCCGTGTCACCGGCTTAGAAGGCCAGCATGATATCCAGACTACACCAATCGCCCGATTGGCTCCGGTGGCCCCACTTAGATGAACCCTCACTCGGCCTTGAACGGCCTCGCGCACTTCGGGCATCGCGCCGGACGCGTCACCCTCCTGCGCTCCCAGGCGTACCCGCAGCTCCCGCAGATCCACTGCCCCTCGGGCAGTCCCGACAGGACCTCCTGCCTCAGTCTCCTGAGCACCGGCGACTCCTTGAGACTGGGTGCCGGGGACACCCTCTTGACTATCTCGGCGTGCAAGCCGTCGTGGTCGAGCAGACCGGCTGCGTGGAGCAGCTCGTGAGCGAGCGTGTGGGCGAACAGGGCCTCGTCATCGGAGAGGACTGGATTTAGGGCGATGGTCACTGGGCCGGGCGGGGCTTTGAGCCTCCTGCGTCGGTAGAGCTCGTTGTGGTTGCACTCGAACCGGGTCATGCCCAGCCTGGTCTCTCCCGCTGGCAGCCACTCAAGATCGAGGTGCTCGTCGAGGTGCCTGAGGAAGGGCGCGTCCTCGCTCCCCAGCTCCTCCCTGATGGTCTCCAGCAGCCCGGCTGGCATGGCCGGGGGCCGTGACATCCCCCCCTCCTCTCGCTCCATGCTAATGGCTCCCCCCGTCCTCCTTAAATGGCCGCCGAGGGTCGCCAGCCCTCTGGGCGTGTGGCGCAGCTTGGAAGCGCGCTTCCTTGGCATGGAAGAGGCCCCGAGTTCAAATCTCGGCACGTCCACCACTCGAAACCCTCCCGCCGGAACCCGAGTAAATGCACTTTCTGCCCAAAGAAGGCCCGGAATGGCGTTTTTTGGCGTTTTTTGGGTTCATACTAAATATCCTACACAGCCTCGATGACCCTATGAAGACTAAAGCGACTGCTCTTCTACTATGCACACTGATGATTGCATCAACCCTGGCCGGTTGCGCCGGAGACGATGTGGTAAGGACGCTGACACAGGCTGACTGCGACGAAATCGGAGACGGTTACACGCTGGACAGCGACAACAACGCATGCGTCCTGACCGTAACCGAAACCGTGACAGAGACCGTAACGGAGACCGTAACGGAGACCTTGGTCCGAGGCTGCACAGATCCGGCCGCAAACAACCACGACGCGGCTGCCGAACTTGATGACGGCTCTTGCGACTACGGGCGTGCCCAAGCGGACATCATGGCCGACTACGCTGCTGGGACCCTAGGCTTCGAGAACGCGACCTACGAGCTCGAGAAGTCCAGGAAGTGCCGCGAGATGGGTTCCAACAACCCCTGCGAGATAGTCGAGATGTCCATCGGGGACGCATCGACCATCGACCCGCACGACGCGTACGACTCGGCTTCGGGCGACGTCATCGAGCAGGTCTACGACACGCTCTACCGATACGCCGGTGACGGATCCGGCAACGCGATCATCGAGCCCCGCCTCGCCACTGGCTACACGGTCAGTGCAGACGGCCTGACCTACACCTTCACCCTGCGTGACGACGTGTACTTCAGCAACGGCGACAAGATGGAGGCATCTGACGTGGTCTACTCGTGGTGCCGTGTCCTAGGATACGGATCGCCCGCCAGCCACGTCGGCTGGATCCTCGAGCAGAGCTTCGACTGCAACGACGCCGACGGCAACCACAGCGACACCGGCGGCTTGAGCCTCACGGTCATCAGCGCGACCTCTTTCTCGGTCACCCTGTTCGCGCCTTCCTCGGCGTTCATCTCGACGATCGCCTACACTGTGGGCGCTGTCATCAACGCCGACCTGTGCGAGGCCAACCGCGTCGACGCCGGTGGCCCGGACGACGACTACTGTCACAAGTGGATGGACGAGGGCCCGGATGGTGCTGGAACCAACGCATACATGGTCCAGTCATGGGTCCGCGAGGACAGGCTCGTCCTAGTCCCCAACTGGATGTACTGGGAGAGCGGCGACTACAACATCAACCGCCACACCGTGTCCATCGTCACCGAGGCCACGACCAGGCTGCTCGCCTTCACCGACGGTGAGGTCGACTTCGGCAGCATCAACATCGAGGATCTGGTGAACTTCTGCGACAACC
>JAYZFV010000041.1:0-12262 GCA_036336595.1 Thermoplasmatota archaeon
AATTTTTGGGGAGCCGAGGGTTTTGCTAGCGAGTACTCCTATGGCCGCTGTTCTCATTGGGCCTTCTTTTCCCATGGCAATAGTGATCAGGAGCCCCTCAATCTCAGAATCTTCGTTGAGTTCGGGGCGCTTGGCCACCAGCGAGACTGCTGCATCAAGCACTCTAGGACTGGGGTCGTTCAGTGCCGTCCTCAGGAGATTCACATCTATCACTTCCATGATTGAAAGCCTTAGAATAGCAGATTGCCTGACTTCCGAGTCATCGCTCTTGACCGCTCGGGCGATCTCAGCAGCCGCACCATCCTCGTCAACTCCGAGCCTTGCCTTCCAAGCGGCGAGCCTCACCGACGATCCCGAATCCTTGCATAACTCGAGCAGTATCTCACCCCCTCCCTCCCCGCTCCGGAGTGCGAGCCTAGCCGCGAGAACCCTCTGCTCGACATAAGTGGATTTAGCCAACATCTCCACTACCTCTCCATGACCATCTCGGAGCCACCTTCCCACAGCCTCCATGGCCTTCTGCCTGAACCAGGGATCCTCATCGTTCAGCAATGGAATGAAATCACCGAGGTACTCGGGGTCGTCCAGTTCGAATAGCTTCCTGACAGCACGTCGCCTCTGACGCTCGTCCTTGTGGAAAAGACGGGAGACTGCGGAATGCTTCACGCCGCTTCGAGATGCTTCGGCCGTTAGAACGCTACGATTCCAATCAGGGCACAAGATCCTCGTGCCCTCCTAAGTAGCGCGGCTCATCCTCATCGGGTGAGCCGGGGTTGGCTATGTCCAGTGAGAGGTACTCGCTGAAGAGAGGCCACAGTGGCCCAAGCCAATCAATCTCAGACATCAACAGGTCCACTACGGGGTGTTCGAGAATGTCCTCCTCCGTGGAGTCTTCGTCCAGTGAGGGGAGATCGGGCGGCATTTCCCTAAGCGCCCAAATTAGATCTTCCACCGTCTCCACCGTATCTTCTTCGATGTCGACAATGCCACCAATCAGCCCCAGGGCGTCTTCTATGTGATTGGCAAGGGATCGAGGATCCAAGGGGCCTCGTTCGGACTCGCCCACGTCCATGGGCCCAAATACAACGCCTCCCAGATCGGTATCGAACCAATCGTTGCCTTGCCGCTCTCTCTTGATCAGCCTTTGGTGGACTGGCCCCCCAAAGGGACCCAACACGAAGCCACCATCATACACCAGATGATCGATCCCATCTGGAATGGACCTGACAGCGCCTGTTATCAAGACCCTATCCACTGACCTGCTCATCTCATCCTGTTGCTCCAAGGCATGGGGCGGTAGCACCCTAATCAGCACCGTTGAGTCATGCATCTCGATCCTCTCTTCAGTGTGCATTCGAACCTCTCGATGCGGCTCGACAATCGTGACTGCCCCGTTCGGCCCGACGATGTGGTCTAGAAGAGCAGCCAGATACCCCCCCTTTGATCCTATTAGCAGGGCGTGCTGGCCCTCGCGAACCTCGAGGTGATGCATCAGCGTGACTATCATGTGAGGGGCTGAGATAGTTCTAGTGGCCCCGAAATCGGTGAGCAGGAATGGAACAGGCCGGTCATGCCAGAACGGCTCGAGGTGGAAGTCAGTGAAGTCGGCGGGATCGACAGACTCCATCGCCTCCGAAATCACTTCGTCAAGAGGTACGCCTGCAGACCTCAGCCTCCCGAGCAAGTCGGCCATCATTGACATCCCTAACCCTCTGACCGCCATATTGACCATAGGGGATTTGAATGCATTGCTCCTCGGACCCCCAGGGTCCGTGGTCTAGGGGTCATGACGTCGCTCTTACAAAGCGAAGATCGCAGGTTCGATTCCTGCCGGACCCACCATCCTCAGAGAATCGCCCCTTCGATTCCGTGCATTATTCACCGAAAATGGTAGTGAAAAGGTCAAGAGTGGGTACCATGACTGTATTTCGTGGTCGAGGAGGCTGCAGCCCTCGCGTCTCGGTTGACGCGTCGCCTTCGCAAGCGAGAGTGGACCGTCTCTACCGCCGAGTCGTGCACCGGTGGTTTGATCGCATCTATACTGACTGATATCTCAGGAGCCAGCTCGTGGTACAAGCAGGGCTGGATAGTGTACACCAACGAGTCTAAGATGAGGGAGCTCGGCGTCGAGAGCTCTGCATTCGACAAGGGCGAGTCGGGCGCCGTCTCGCACAAGGTCGCCGTCCAGCTGGCCCGTGGAGCGAGGTATAAATCCAGGTCCAATGTTTCCATAGCAGTGACTGGAATCGCCGGTCCGGGCGGCTCCAAAGAAGGCAAGGAGGTCGGTAGAGTACACGTCGCCGTCATTGCGGAGGACTACTTCCTCGTCAGGAGGATGGATTTCGGTGAGAACGACAGGCTCGATAACAAGCGGTCGTTTGTCATCTTCGCGCTCCGGCTCGCCATCGAGGCCCTCGATCGAGTCACGGAGGGCGAGAAGAAGGCCTCTGCTTCCCAAAGAAGAAAACTCATCAGAGCCAATGACTCCGAGGGTGAGATCTCGCAAAACCTCGACCCCGCATCCAAGGAGTGGGAGGGGGTCATCGCTTGGGGCTCGGCGAAGCGAACCGTGGCCCAATCCCTCAAGAACGTCGATTTGGCATCCCTGACTGATTGGGACGACTAGCCTTCCCATTTTCCCCCTACTAACGATACCATCAAGGGCGTCCCTGCTTGACCGTGGGCGCATGACCTCAGGGACTTGGCCAGAAAGGTGCCAGACTCTCGCCGCTGCCGGGCTCCTAGCCCAAGCGAGCGCCCGTGGGAGGATAGAGGAGCTACCCAGCCTCCTCCCCCTCATCGAGGCCGCCACTTCCTCCGGCGTCCACCTCCTCAATGAGAGCACGGTGGAGGAACTTATGGCCATAGTTCCCAGTGAGTCGTTGATTGAGGAGCCGCCTGTTACGACCACCTCCCAAGCCACCTTGTCGGAGCCGGAGAGCAGGTCCCCGATCGGACGGGTGCTCGCTCCCGTTCGCTCGACGGCCACATCGCCTCCGCCCAGATCACAAGGCTCGTCCGACTACAGCACCGAGGACTTCCCGATGGAGGCGAGGGACGTTGATGCCGAGATAGAAGTCCACTTCGACATCACCGGGCAATCGACGACAGAGGGAAGGCTGAGCGACATCCAGTCATGCTTCAGGAGTCGCTTGGCCCAGATTCGCGACATGATGCTTACCTCGAGGACGCTCCCTCGAAGGCCGATGAGCAACGTCGAGGCTTGGAGGAATCGCCAGCGCCACAATTCCAAGGACTACGAGGTCACGGTCGTTGGATTGGTGAGTGAAGTCAGATGGACCCGCCCTGGAAATCTGAAGTTCGTGGTCGAGGACGAGACTTCGCAGATATCGTGCTTGCTCAAGCCCCCTTCTGACGCTTCCCCCCTGCACGCCTCTTTGGACGGCCTCATGGACGACGAGATTATCGGTGCGAGCGGCTACTTTCTGTCTGGCGATAGGGACTCAATATTTTGGGTGAGGGACATTCACAAACCCCCTCTGGGGAACCACTCGAAGGCTCAGGCTGGCGAGGACTCGGCCATCTCGGCCGCGTTCCTATCAGACATACACCTAGGAAGCAAGACCTTCTTGAATTCGCAGTGGGAGAAGCTGATTCGGTGGTTCAACACCGATTCCCTGGCTCGGACGGTCAAGTACTTCGTCCTGAGTGGCGATGGCGTCGATGGCGTGGGGATATACCCGGGCCAGGAGCGGCATCTCGCAATCAAGGACCTGTTCAAGCAGTATGGGGAACTAGCACGATTGTTAGAGGACGTCCCCGATTGGATCGATGTCATAATGCTCCCCGGAAACCATGACGCGGTCAGGCCTGCGGAGCCGCAGCCCGCGCTCGACCCCGAGGTCCAGCAGGACTACTCCAACACCGTATTCGTCGGCAACCCCTGTGACTTCAGCCTTCATGGCGTGAGAATCCTATCATACCACGGCAAGAGCATCGACGACTTCGTCGCTACCCTCCGGTCAGTCACTTACTCGAAGCCGGAAATGGCGATGCGAGCCATGCTTGAGCGACGCCACCTAGCTCCATCGTGGGGTGGGAAGACCCCCCTCTCGCCCGAGCCCGAGGACAGGTTGGTCATTCCGGTAATACCTGATATTTTCGTAACCGGCCACGTCCATGGGCACTTCGTTGGAAACCACAAGGGCACCACCATGATTCACAGCTCCACATGGCAGGATCAGACAGACTTCCAGAGGATGCTAGGATTCCAGCCCAAGCCGTGCATCTTGACTGTGGTCAACCTGCACACATACGCCACGGCCTCTGTCCCATTCGCCTGATTAGAGCAAAGACTCTCCAGGGTACAAATGAGGCCAGATTCCCCTGAGATCCTTTTCGACTACGATGGGGGCGCCCGCATTCTCGAAATCGCTAATCGCTCGCTGACCGGACGGGTTGAAGCCTATGAATCGGGAGCCCTCCACCTGCATGGACAGGTCCGTGCTATAATCCCCAACGGACACTACCCCAGCGGGTTCGAACCCGTTGATTCCGATCAGTTTGTCAACCATCAAGCCCTTGTAATGGGAGTACACCCTAGTCGGAAGGCCATCCAGAAGCCAGCCGTCCTCGTCCCACTCAAAGCCGTTCGCGGCCCAGTCATCGACCTTAAGCATGTTAGCGATGGTACCAACGAACAGGTCCACGCCCGAGGATATTATTGCCACGTAGACGCCTCTTGCTTGGAGCTCGCTGACCACATTGCGAGCGCCATCCATCAGTCTGATGCCTCCGTAGCAACGCATGATGTCATCCCTGTGGATGTCCGGCTGCACCTCCCTCCATCTACGGATGTCGTCCTCTACGAACTCGGCCTCGGAAATCTCCCTGTCGAGGAATAGGGCCAGCGACTCCTTGTTATCCGTTCCGAAGTGCTCGTGGATGGTCTGCCACGATGATCCGTTGTCTGCAAGAACGCCATCGCAATCGAAGACGACGGCCTCCAGCACCCAATTACCCCTAATAACTGGATGAAGGCGGCTAATAAGTGGGCAGGTGCATTGATGTGAAACGAGTGACTCCGACACATGTGGGGGATGACTCGGAGCTAGGACGCGCCATCAAGGTCAGAATGCTCCTGTTCGGGCCGTTAGCAGAGACCGTTGGGGAGAGGGAGATAGGTGTGTCACTTGATGAGGGTACCACGGCTCTACAGCTGATTGAGCGATTCCAACTCTCAGCGATGCTTGATTCCGGTCTCAGAGTCGCAATTGACGGCACAGTCATCTCCAATCTCGATACACTCCTCCACGATGCCGCCGAGATCGCATTGCTCCCGCCTGTTTCCGGTGGCTGAGAGTGCATTCGGCCGAAGCATTTGAACGACATCGCTCTCACCTGGTGCCGGTAACATGGCTTTGGGCACCCCCGAGATAGTAATCCTCGTCGGAATAGCGATCTTCCTGTTTGGGGCTAAGAGGATTCCTGAGCTTGCCCGAAACGTAGGACGCGCCAAGGGGGAGTTCCAGAAGGGCATGAAGGAAGCCTCCGAGGTGGCCACCATGGATGACATGGATCGAGGGGGCATGACAGAGTCAGTCGCCTCGGAGCAGGAGTAACTACTTCCTCCGTTTGGATTTGAGCGGTGAGCCACAGATATCACAGTCCCCGATGTCGCCCTTGGACGCAGAGGTTTGCGATGGGATTTCGTGCTTGATGCCGCATCCCGTGCACCTCACCTCCCACGACCATATCGAGTTTATTCCCTCCGTCATGACCGAGGCCCAAGGAATCTCGGCTCTGCTGCAGAGGTTCTGCAATCGGTAGTCGTCGGTGAACAGGGTGCCCTCACGTTCCATCGCCAAGGCTAGGAGCTCGAGGTCGATCGACGAGAGTCCTGCGATGTCACCAGTAAGCATGGCAAGCTCCCTAGCAGCCTCGACTGAGGCGTCTCCTGGGGATGCCCAGTCCACCTCCACGGCATCGAGAAGCACTAGGCGATCGGGCGCAACTCTGTACAACTCCTCCCTCTGAGCCCTGAGGACCATCCTCCCGACGATCCTCTCCACAGGCCATGCGATCAACGCCGCTGTGTCGAGGACATCCCCCGGAGCCATGGTGCCCGGTGGTCGCCGGGCACATAGAGATCGGGTTTGACTGGGGTCGGTGCCGAGCGTAAGCAACGATTATGTCGAGCACGAGGGACGAGAAGGCGTGTTCGAGGACCTAACGCAGTCGGTTATCGATTGGGCCGATGGCTTTGGTCTTCTAGGCCTGGCTGTGGTCTCGGCGACCGAGGCCGCACTGCAGCCTGTTCCCCCAGACCTCCTCGTGATGCCGATGTCCCTTGGCGCGGACAGCCTGCTCGAACTACTCCTGATTTTCGTTGTCGCCACCCTGTCCAGCGTCATCGGCTCCTTGGGGGGATATGCAATTGGGTTGTACGGAGGCAGGCCTCTGCTCGAGAAGTTCGCCAAGCCCTCTGCATCCCGTAGGCTGGAGGAGTTGTCTACCAGGTACGGCTCGGCGGGCATATTCCTCGCAGCACTGACTCCCATCCCATACAAGGTCCTAGCATGGACCGCCGGTGCGGGAAGGATGGATCTCCGGGTCTTTGTCGCTGCGGGATTGTTCGGGCGTAGTATTAGGTTCGGCTTGGAAGTCATGGTCCTTGGCATGTGGGGCGAGGAGTTTCTAGAGCTGCTTGAGAACCCGTGGTTTTGGCTCGTCCTAGGCATAGCCTCCTTGGTTGCGTTCGTCCCACTGAGTTCTTGGTGGTACGGATTGGACCCAGAGCCTGGTTCAGACGAGCAGGAGTAGACTCGACGAACCGATTATGTAAACGACGCGACTCGGGACCTTGTCGCTTGCGTGGTGTAGTCCGGTCCATCATCTCGCCCTTTCGAGGCGAGGACCCGGGTTCAAATCCCGGCGCGAGCACCAGATCGCGTTCCTTGCGCGCAGTGACTATCCCACTTCTCTGACTTCGGTGGGGATTCGTCTGTCTTCGGCTTGATCGATGACTACCCTGGTCCATTTGCTCGTTGGGGACGGCATAGCCAGTACGTGGGTCGCTGCATAGAGGATCTTCTCGGTAAGGGTGTTTGGCGCCTCAGCCCTGCCCCTGTCGACGAGGCTCCTAGTGGGGTCGTCCCACTCCTCGGAGAACACCGCGATCGGGATTATGTTGGCATCGGTCCAGCGCTCAGCCATGTAGTCCACCCCACTAGCGCCGCCTACGATGACTAGGTCAGGGTAGCCGTATCTGCTGATCCAGTCTTCCGCTATCTCTTCGAATACCTCGAAGTCGTAGAAGCTGCTTGAACCAACGATCGCGAGATTTACGACCTCACCATCTAGGTTCAAATCGAGATTGCCCAGCCTGTCGACGGTTTCCTGCCCCGAGTAACGTGCCATCGCGCTGGCCAAAGGGGCGTCTGGAGATAGGCATTCCCTAGTTTTGCTCGTGTTTTCACCACACACGCCTTGATATCGGGTCGTTCCTTGGGTCAACTGAGGTGCATGGAATGCCATTGGATATGGGGGCGATACGAGCCGATTTCCCCATTCTTGAGCGTCGTCTGCCAAATGGCAAGCAACTGGTCTACTTCGACAACGCAGCGACCTCGCAGAAGCCACAGTGCGTCATCGACGCCATGACTCACTACTATGAGGAGTATAACTCCAACGCACACCGCTCGAACCACACTCTGGCAGATGAGGCGACGACCGCGCTCGAGTACGCCCGCGAACGCATTGCCGCGTACTTCGGTACCTCGCCCGACCAGTTGATCTACACCAGCGGGGCGACCGAGGGAATCAACCTCGTAGCATACGCATGGGCTCGTGAGAATCTCGGCGATGGTGACGTCATCGTGCTGACGGAGATGGAGCACCATGCCGACATCGTCCCTTGGCAGCAACTCTCTATCGAGAGGGGCGTCGAGGTCAGATATGTCCCAATCGACACTGAGTCGTTCACTCTGGATATGGATGCCTTGGAGGTGGCGGTCGCTGACGCATCGCTCGTGTGCGTGGTGCACATCAGCAACGTGCTGGGGGTCCGCAACCCCATAGAGGACATCATAGAGATGTCCCACGCCACTGGAGCGAGAGTACTCCTAGACTGCGCTCAGGGAGCACCGCACGAGAGAATCCACTTCGATCAACTGGGAGCTGACTTCATCGCTATTTCGGCGCACAAGATGGCAGGCCCCACTGGTATCGGATGCCTCCTGGTAAAGTCAGATGTGATGGAGCAGATGGCCCCGTTCATGACAGGGGGCCTCGTAATTAAGTCAGTCAGTACCGAGGGTACCACCTTCCAGGATGGCCATGCGATGTTCGAGACCGGCACCCCCAGGATCGCCGAGGCGATTGGATGGGGGGCGGCCGTCGAGTGGCTGGACCAGTTCGACATGGAGGAGGTGCACGAGCACATCAACGACGTAGCCTCGTGGACAGCGGCGCAGATGCGCGAGATTCCTGGAATCCGGATCTACGGCGAGCCAGAGAGGGAGGACAGCAGCGGGGCGGTCTCGTTCCTGCACGAGAGCATCCAGTCGCAGGACCTCGCACTCCTGCTGGACGAGGGGGGCTTCGCAGTCAGGACCGGGCACCACTGCGCCCAGCCTCTGATGGACGCGCTCGGCGTCCCCTCGACGAACCGCGCCTCGTTTTGGATATACAACACGATGGACGAAGCAGAGGCCTTCGTCGACCACCTCCAGCACGTAATCGGGCGTTTCTCCTGATTTGGCGCTGGGTCACGTTCAAAGCAGACTGCTGGGACGGTTTTTCATGGGAGTATTGAGGACGTGGCCTGAGCACCTTGATCCGGTCGTAAAGGAGTTCTCAGAGTGCTTCGACTCAATGGAGCGATACGAACTTTTGTTCCAGTACGCCAAGCGCCACCCCACCCCCCTCCCACCGGATGAGTGGAACGATGAGAATCAGGTCCACGGCTGCCAATCCAGGGCTCACGTGATTTGTTTGGTGGACGATGAGGGGGGCTTCGTGCTTCGCGGTGGGGCCGATGCGCAGATCGTACAGGGGCTGATGGCGGTGACCGCGATGGCGGTCAATGGGATGAATCCATCGAAGGTGGCCCAGATGGAGCCGGACTACGCCGAAGCGATGGGGATCAGGTCCTCACTCACCCCGAGCCGGGCGAACGGCTTCCTGAATATGTTCAGACGGGTCCGTGAAGAGGCGGCAATGCTCGTTTGAGGTGGTTTCATGCCTAGGGAAGACGACGTCATGGCCTCTCTGATTGACGTAGAGGATCCCGAGATGAAGCTCTCAGTCATTGACCTAGGCCTGATATACTCGGTGAGCGTTGAGGGTGATCACGCTGAGATTGACATGACGTTAACCAGTCCAGGATGCCCCGTGGCACCCGAGTTGATGGCTGCAGTTCACCGTTCCGCCCTCTCCACGGTCGGCATTGAGAGCGTCCACGTCAATCTGACCTTCTCCCCGCCATGGGACCCCAGAGTCCACGCCACCGAAGATGGCAAGTTCGAGCTCGGTGTCTTCTGACTAGGTGGCGAGGTTCTCCGCTGCACTTACGGTATTGGTCAGCAGCATGGCGATGGTCATGGGGCCTACGCCGCCTGGCACAGGAGTGATCCACCCAGCCACCTCTGACACTGAGGGATCGACGTCGCCCACGAGCCTCGAGCCTGAGGGCACTGAACCATCTTCGACCCTAGAGACTCCTACGTCTATCACGATGGCCCCCGGCTTGATCCATTCAGGCTTGACTGTCCCTGGAATGCCCATTGCAGCCACCAAAAGATCAGCATCCCTGCAGAGCAATGCGGGTTCCTCGCTCCTGGAGTGGACTATGGTCACGGTCGCATCAACGCCCTTCTGAGCCAGTAGAAGCGCCATCGGCATCCCGACTATCCTCGACCTCCCAAGTACCACAGCCTTCGAACCAGTCAAATCAGCCCCAGTCTCCTCGAGGAGCCTCATTACGCCTGCTGGTGTGCAAGGCAGCATACCCCCTGTGTCGCCTTGGACGAGTCTACCGAGATTCGTTGGATGGAAGCCGTCGACGTCCTTCCTAGGGTCGATGGCATCAGCGATCCGAAGCTCATCCATCCTTGGTGGGAGGGGGCTTTGGACGAGAATACCGTGAACGGATCCGTCATAGTTGAGATCAGAGATGATGTCCAGGACCTCTTGTTGGGTGCTGGATGACGGCAGGTCCATTCGGGTGCTTATGACCCCGGTCCTCTCACAAGCGCGCTGTTTGTTCCTGACGTACACGTGGCTGGCTGCATCGTCCCCCACCAGGACAACTACGAGGTGCGGCCGGACTCCGCTTTGACCGAGGGCATCGACCTTCACCTTGAGCCCGTCCTCGATTTGGAGGCTGACGGCCCTGCCATCTATTATCGTGGCACTCACGCCCCCCGGTAGCCTAGACGCCGTTTCAAGTTTCCAATAAGAGCCCCAGGAGGGATTTGAACCCCCGGCCGTCTGATTACAAATCAGATGCTCTACCAAGCTGAGCTACTGAGGCGTGCCGAAACACGCCCACCCTCCCCACTTGAACCCTCCACTCCGCCACCGCCCCTCGCGAGGCTGATACGCGCGCACCTCGGCCCAGACCCGTGGCAGACGACCCCACCGGCCCGAACAGGCGACTCAACACCGTGATCGCGGGATGGGTTTGCATCGCCTTGGGTGCTGGGGTGATACTCTCAGAGGCATCGCTTTTCGTCCTCGCCGTAGCTGCCCCACTCTCTATCGGAGGGGCTGTGCTCCTGCTGTTAGGCTTGGGGATGAGTTCGGATGAGGGACCCCACTCATCAAGAGTAGCCTCCTGGGCACCCGATCCAACGAAGATGCCCGATGCAGGGAGGGCCATGTACAGAGTCGACACAACGTTGAGTGAGCCAATCAGGACCTCGATTCTGTGCGGACGCTGCGCTCACTTGGGATGGATCGACGGGGTGAAGCCCAGAGAATACACATGCCCGGGATGTGGAACGGAGCTCTGGTTCTCAGAGGAAGAATGAACGGACCCATACTCCCTCATCGGCAAGCGTCAAGTGAGCACGGCGGCTCGGGGGCGCGGAGGGGCCATTTTGCTTCTAGGCAACAACGAGCGAAGGATGCTCGGGGCCATGAGTACCGACCCATCTAGGAATTGGGCTCTGGCAGATCTACTCGCAGAGACCGGCTGGACCGATCAAGTGTACGTAGCGGGCGCCGGCAAGGCACTGCAGGAAGGGGGCCTAGTCGACATGGAGGAGAAGAGGTCGCGCTTGGTCTCCTTGGGCCCCGAAGGCACCAAGGCCGCCGTCGAAGGACTCCTCGAGTCCCGACTGTGGGAATGGATTAGCGATCAGGACGATTCGAGGAGGTCCATGGAGGCGCTTCTGGCCGCGGGCTTCGATCGAAAGGAGGCGGGACCAGGGGTGGGCCTTCTGAAGGGGCTCGGAGTCAGCATCGAGGCAGGCTCCTTCGTCGTGGAGGACGAGGATGCGGTCTCCCAGGCCATCGATCAGAGATCCAGTTTCATCCAGAGCCTTGCTGAGGGGGCGGTAGAGTATTCGACACTAGATGATGCATTGGTCGAGCACTTCACCTCTAGAGGCGGGCTAATCGAGTTCGAGGACACGGTGTCTAGGACTTGGTCGTTGACCAAAGAGGGGGCATCTGTCGATGATTCTGAGCTCGCTGCAGTCGAGCTAATCGGGGAGCTGACACCCGAGATTCTACAGACTGAGGCATGGAGGGAGGCCGAGTTCAAGCCCTTCGACGTCAGTGCGCCCACTCCGACCTCCCTCGGCGGTAGAACTCACCCTATGCAGGCACTCATCGAGCGCATCCGCTCTGTCTTCCTCGAGATGGGCTTCTCAGAGATCGAGGGGGATTATGTCCAATCCGCTGGATGGAACATGGACGCGCTGTACATACCGCAGTCACACCCAGCAAGGACGATGCAGGACACGTTCTATCTGTCCGAGCCAGAGCGGGTCGAGGTCGAGAGCGAGTATCTCGATCTCTGGGCCAAAGTGCATGAGCACGGGCACGACACAGGCAGCAGGGGCTGGGGCGGCACCTTCGACAAGGACGAGGCACAGCGAGCTCTCCTCCGTACGCACACTACAGTGAACACGGTTCGCCACATCGCTGAGAACCCCAACGTGCCATCACGCGTCTTCGGAATCGGCAGGGTGTTCCGCCAGGAGTCGATTGACCGCACCCATCTCCCCGAGTTCCACCAGATTGAGGGAATCATCCACGAGCCGGATGCGAACCTGCCGATGCTGATTTCGAC
>JAYZFV010000042.1:0-4582 GCA_036336595.1 Thermoplasmatota archaeon
TCATCGGCCTGCCTGCGGCATTGCCTAGAACGAACATCGAGCCCCCCTTAGCACCATAGCCGTAGCACTGTCCTACATCGCCGTGAACGACCAGCTCACCGCTCTTGTGAATCTGGGCGACTTGGTCCTGGGCATTGCCATGCATGTGCATCTCCATGCCATCGTTGCCACTACCAAGGTAGTCACCCACCGCACCAAAGACATCGATTCTGACACCGTGGGAACCATGGCCGAAGCCATTCCCTATGAAGCGGTGTCCTCGGCAGTTTATGATGACGAATCTCTTCCAGCCGGCATCCCTGAGTGCTACCAGTTCCAACGCTAGTGAGTCAGTCCCCTCGGGAGGGTATGGACGGGCGTCTATGACGATACGCTGCGAGCCCGAGGAGGGAAGTGGGTGGTGCCCGATGGTGCGTTGCCCGACGAAGTGATCGCAGGGGGAGTGGGTCGCCGAGGACACTGTCCGAACTAGGGATGACTCCACCAAGTCGAGCCAGAGGCTGCGGCGGAGATAGCCGATGTCGTACCTCCTGTCCAAGAGCAGCGTGAGCAGCTCCCAGGACCACTCGCGGCCGTATTCCGAGGCGTCGGCCACTATTGACTCCAGAGTGGCACGGGCTTGGGGCCAGTCCATGTGGGGAAGCGCCTCAAGAACTGCCAAGTATGCGTCTGTCGCAGACATTCCCGAGAGTTCGAGTGGTGTGCCATCTTCGGCAAGTACGAGGTCGCAATCACCGCTCGGATGAGTATCGACCACCTCCCCAAACTTGTTCGTCATGACCAGTTCCTTGCCTCCCGTCTCGGTGGGCCTGATATCGAACAGGAATGCGCCTCCGTCAGTGTATGAACCACCTCTGGCATTCCAGTACTCATCTGCGCACCGCCAGAACCTCTTGTCCTCGGTTGACAGGCTCTCGAGAACGGCGTCTATGACTTGCTTCTCGGAGCCGCAGAACGCGATGCCGACCTCTCCACGCTGGTATGCGAACACCTGTGGGCGCAGCATGCTGGTGTCGGTGATCCCAATAAGGCGGTGAATAGGTCCCTCCGACTGTGCGATAATGAAGAACCAAGGGCCATCGGGGCTGCCGTGGATGTGGGTCTTCTGGATTGCGGAGTACACCTCCTGTTTGTCCTCAGGCAGCATTACGTAGTCCAGCTCGCTGGTCGGGGCGAGGCTCTCGATCACGTGCTCCATCTTGTATCCGTAGACCCTGCGATGGAGATCGAATGCAAGTGCCCCCACCTCAGTGTCGGTGAAGAACAGGGGCTCCATCCCCCTCTGTGCGAGGTAGTCCTTGACTGAAACGTAGTTGGAGAAGTCGCCGTTATGGACTAAGGCGCAGTCGATTCCCTGACCGAACGGGTGCGCACCTCCGGGATGCGTAACCCTGCCTCTGGTCGGATACCGGTGGTGGCCTATCCAGACGTGAGCGGTGGTGTCCTCCAAGCGGTAGTAACGAATCACATCCTCAGCATAGCCGACGATCTTCAGGATGAGCATGTCCCTTCCGTGGCTAAGCACGAAGGCGTCGGTTCGACCGTCCTTCGCGTAGAACTCAACGTTCAGAGAGTGAGTCGTCTGGAACACGAACTCCTGCTTGGCTGCCTCCCTGTCATTCGGGTCGATGGCCACGTCAAGACTGCCGGAGATGAAGAGGTCGACCTGCTCCTCCCTTGGCCTAACAAAGTAGCACACCACTTCCGGTGGCTGGGTGTCGAGTGCAGTCAGGTCCCTCTGCCATGTTTCTAGAGCGGGCATCTCATGGATGTGGTCCATGTGGAAGTTGGGATGGATATACGACTCCTCGACAGATTCGCGGTAACTCGAGTCGAGATAGGCGACGGCATAGAGGTATGACTCTGAAAGCGTCCGGGAATCAACGCCGAACTGCCTAGGGTCGAGTCCGGCAAGAGCAACTCCCCCTCCCTTGCCATTTCCCCTGTTCCTCATCTGCTCTAGCGAAGAGAACAGGTGACGGCCAGCGACTGGAACCTCGGAGGCGAGGCCGACGACGCCACAACCGCCTTCGGCCGCATCGTCCTCTCGCCGCTCGAAGTTGGGGCAGCGCGCGTTCAACTCTCGGCGAGAGCGCAATATGACATCGGGGTCGATCACTCTCCCAGCTCCTTGGATATGTACTTGAGAAAGTCAGTCCTACCCCTTAGTTCCTGTACGCTGCTTAGACCAAGCTTGCGCAGTATGTCACGCAGTCGCCACTGCATTGCCGCATACAGATTGTTGAGCCTCTTCGAGCCCCAGTCCTGGTCCACCAACTCCTGCAATTCTGCGTCGGTGGTGGTCAGGCCCCACGGGCAACCCCTCCTAGAAGGGCCGCCCTCACAGTTTGAACATCGCGTACAGCCCATCCCGACAAGGTCGGTGGTCCCAAGGACACAACCATCTGCACCCAGAGCGATTGCCTTGGCGATGTCGTCCGCGGTGCGAACGCCCCCACTCGCGATTAGAGTGACCTTGTCCCTTATTCCCTCCTTCTGGAGGAACTTGTGCACCTTCGGAATCGCTAGTTCGATGGGCATGGCGATGTTCTTCTTGGCTATCTCTGGGGCTGCTCCGGTCCCCCCATAACTGCCGTCAAGGTGGATAATGTGGGCACCCGCGTAGAACGACCCGACTGCGACCCTGTCGACGTCTTGGGGAGTGCTGACCTTCACTGCGAGAAGGGCCCGTGGGTTCACCGTCTCGATCCAGTCGAGGTGCTTCGAGTGATCCTCGACGGAGTAGGTAGAGTGGAATGGAAACGGGCTGAACAGGCTGACGAAGGGAACTGAGCCCCTTATCTTGGCAACCTCCTCGCCGGCCTTTGCGGCTAAGAGGTGGCCACCCAGTCCGGGCTTGGCCCCCTGTGCGTACTTGAATTCGACAATAGGGGAGGCCTTGATTGTCCGCTCTTCCACCCCAAAGTATCCTGTTGCGACCTGAGTGATCACATTGTCCTTTATCTGGAGGAGTTCGTTGGGGTATCCCCCTTCTCCAGTTGACATGAAGGTGTTCCAGCGCTTGGCGTTGAGTGCCCTGGACATCATCACGTTTACGGAGACCGAGCCGTACGACATGCCTCCGCCGTACCATGGAATGTCGATCTCGATTTCGTTCTTGGAGTCGCCCCGGCGGTTTAGGGGTAGGCTAGTGTCTATTTCTACGGAGTGACCAAGCCATTCGGACTCTGCGAGATAGTTGAAGTCCAGCCTGTCGAAGCCGCCATCGCTCTTGCCGGTCTTGAAGTTCAGATTGTCTGGGACCTCGCCGGTCTCTGCCATGTACCACGTAGAGAGGATCAACTCATCCGTCCAGCGCGCATCACCCAAGGCCTCGGGCATGCCAAACTCACCGAAGGCGTGCGCGTTCAATCCGTCCCTCATCAGGTGGGTCGTCTTGTTTATCAGGGTCTGGGTGGGCCTAATTATTGTCACGCGAATTCACCTCCGTGGTATCCGAGTATTCCCTCGAAGGCCTCGTCCTCTAGGTGCTTGACCACCATAGAGCGACCGAACTCGCCCCTCAGTCTACGGACCTCTCGGATGCCCATCGCCCCGAGAATCTCCAGCAACTGGTCCCTCCACGATCCGCACAGGTTAGCGAGGCGTTGCACCGCCCAATCATGGTCGAGCTTCTTCGGCAGCTTTCCCCGGACCTTTTCGCGATGCTTGAGGGAGCCGCGGGACCGGCCCTGGATTGCGAAGAGAACTGGTAGGTCAAGAGCGACGGCGTCCATGCCCGATATAATCGCCTTGGGAACGTGGTCGGCTCCGACGATTCCGCCGCCGCCGAGCAGGGTGACTGTATCACGCCTTCCTTGTTCGATTAGCAGCGTGTGCGCCTCCTTGAATAGGCCGGAGACGAATGTACCATCCGAGTCCCTGCCATGGAGATCGGCTAGCAGATGTATGACCTTGGCACCAGAGTTCACAGCATTGGTCATCCTTCCCTGCCAACCCTCGTCGAAGTGGATTCGAACGCCAACCATCGCATCGGTCGCGTCGGTTGCTTCCTCGAAGGCTTGCGCATCCCAGCCCTCGAGTTCAACCAAGCGGGCAGCGTGGAACTCGCTTGCCCTCGCGGCATCCTCGACAGCCAGTACGGGGACGATGTTTGGGGCGTCCATCCCCAAGCGGGAGGCAGTATTCGCATCGAGGCATGCCAAGGTGTCCACGAGGCTGCTGGTCGAATCGATCACCTTGGCTAGTGCGTCAGAGCCGAGATCGCCGGGCGGCAGGTCGAAGACTAACGGAATCTGGATTGTGAACATGTCTGGAACCGAACCCGACAGGCTCCCGTTCTCATCGAACGACAGGTGCATCGGCTTACTGCCAATATCGACAGAGGTTCCAATCAGTTCGCGTCCGTGGATGCCGTCCCTGCTGGGGCGCACGATCTCGGACATGTCAGTTAGCATGCCGTCGAAACCAGGGCCGCCGAAGCGCCCCCTATAGCCCTGGCCGCGGACCGGGACCATGCCTCTCTTGGCCTCCTCGTCTATGGCGGCAATGTGGCCGTGCGTTGTGTATGAGTCGCCAAGCGCGAGCATTTTCGGGTTAGGCAGCACCTTGACGAAGTCGG
>JAYZFV010000043.1:0-3315 GCA_036336595.1 Thermoplasmatota archaeon
GCGACGGGGACGGCGTATACGACGACCAGGACGTGTTCCCGTTCGATGCCAACGAGACCGCTGACTCCGACGGGGACGGCGTGGGCGACAACGGCGATGCCTTCCCGAACGACGCCAACGAGACCACCGACACTGACGGCGACGGCATCGGCGACAACTCCGACGACGACGCGGACGGCGACGGGCAGCCCAACGACGTCGACGACTTCCCGCTCAACAGCGGGGAGTCGTCCGACGCGGACGGCGACGGCGTGGGCGACAACGAGGACGAGTTCCCGAACGACCCCAGCGAGTACATCGACTCAGACGGCGACGGGACCGGCGACAACGCCGACCCCGACGACGACAACGACGGCACCCCTGACGCCTCGGACGACTTCCCGCTCGACAGCACGGAGAGCGCTGACACCGACAACGACGGCACCGGCGACAACGCCGACGCGTTCCCGAACGACCCGTACGAGCGCCATGACTCCGACGGCGACGGCGTGGGCGACAACACGGACCCATTCCCGAGCAATCCCTCTGAGTGGTCCGACGCGGACAACGACGGGACCGGAGACAACTCCGATGCGTTCCCGAACGACCCGAACGAGATCGTGGACTCGGACGGGGACGGCGTGGGCAACAATGCCGATGCGTTCCCATTCGACAACACCGAGACCGCTGACTCTGACGGCGACGGCGTGGGCGACAACGCCCAAGCAGCCAACGAGGGAGGGGAGCCGGCAGTCCCCGATGAGGAGTCCGATGACGGCGGCTTGCTACCTGGTTTCTCAGTTGCCACGAGCCTGGTTTCGATGCTCGGCGCTGCGATCCTGATCGCTGGACGACGCAAGGACTGAGCGGTCCCCTAACCCGAGTTAGGTGGCCCCGGGGCCCCTAGGATCCAGCCGTGAGGCTGTGCGTGTTGTGGCGGACCGTGCAGGATTCGAACCCACGTCTCCGGCTCCGAAGGCCGGAAGGATATCCAGACTACCCTAACGGTCCACGCTCCCCATCAGCCTAGCCGACCCGTCTTCAATCCGCCGGATGACAGACCACTACCAGTCGCGATAGGCTCCTGTGCACCCTGACCGGCGCGCTCAGGGTCACTTCCCAACCGGAGTCGAGTATTGCGCCCTTCAGGGACCCCCATGTCATGCCCAGGACCTTGAGGTCCTCGGACAGTGGCCCATCGAGTGCTTCGGGGCTGGTTGGGAGCATGGTGCAGATCGTGCCGTCGGGACTCGTCTGCCTAGCGGACCTGAGGGCACCTAGCAGGACCTCGAGGCCGTCATCCGAGGCCCAGGCGTTCCTCCCGTAGGGCGGGTCGAAGACGAATGAGCAGGCGGGTCTGCGGCCCCACGTCTCGTGAATGCGGTCAGCCGAGCACTCCTCCACCCGGTATCCCCCCACGCCACCGGCAGACTGCAGGTTAGTCAGGGTGCCCGCGACCATCTCGGGGTCGAGGTCGCTGGCAAGGACCTCGATGCCGAGCATAGACGCCTCGATCGCTATCCCGCCTGTGCCGCAGAAGGGGTCCACCACGGCAGAGGGTGCCTCCCCAGAGTGCGAAAGCGAGACCATGAGGCGAGCGAGCCTAGGATCAAGAGTTACGGGCTTGAAGAAAGGCCGGTCGGTGGGCGATGTCCCGGTGTAGGTCCCTGCCGAGGCCCCGTCGCGCATCCCCCAGACGACCAACTGGCCGCCATGGGCCTCGTCCCAGTGGCTGGAAGCGTCCTCCGGGCCCGCGAGCACTACCACGACCTCGTTGTCCGGGCTTTCCAAGTCCACCGCCTTCGACTCGCTGGATATCAGCGCACCGGCTTCTGACTCCAACTCCCTGCGAGACAGCCCGTCGACCCCGGTACCCAGCCTCCTGGCCCTGACGGCGAAGGTCCCCGTTGGGAGGAAGGACTCGGCCCACTCTGCGACGTGGGCCGCGAGCTCCCCGACGGTGAGGACCTGGTTGTACCTCCACAGCCTCGAGGTGGAGTGCAGGGCGTCGTCCACGAGGGAGGCACCCGAGAGGCGCGCCAGCACCGAGTCGGACTGGGTCACGAACGCCATCCGTGGGTGAAGGGTCTCGATGGGCCCCAGAAGAGCCCTGGCCTCCGCCCTGAAGAGAGGGGGGTGCCATCCGCTGCCGATAAGCACCAAGCTGCGCATCCGCGTTCCACCTCCAGCCCGGCGGGGGGCTTCAACCCTATATGCCCCCATCGTCACCACCAATCGCAGCGGCGAGGGGGGAGGATATGGGATGCAACCTGAGAGACCTGGTTTCCCCAGAGCCAATCGAGCTGAGCGACCTCTCCGGTCAGAGGGTGGCCGTTGACGTCTTCCTCAACGCCTACCAGTTCATCACCTCGATGACCGGCCAAGACGGCAAGCCGCTCTCCTACGAGGGCAAGCCGGTCGCCCACCTGATGGGATTCCTCGACCGCGCCACGGTGATGGTCTCCGAGGGCATCGACCCGGTGTTCGTGTTCGACGGCAGGCCACATGACCTGAAGCGAGAGACCCTGGATGGGAGGAAGGAGCGGAAGCTGGCCGCCATCGCGCGCTGGGAGGCTGCGATGGAGGCAGGGGACCTGCCCGCAGCCAAGAAGCTGGGGCCGCAGACAGCCGAGTACACTCGGGAGATGGTAGAGGAGACCAAGCGTCTGTTCGAGCACATGGGGGTGGTCTGGCTGGAGGCTCCGATGGAGGCCGAGGGCGCAGCGGCTGTGAGGTGCGCTAGGGGAGAGGTGGGGGCGGTAGCAAGCCAAGACTGGGACACGCTTCTCTACGGCGCTCCGGTCATGGTGAGGAACCTAGCCAGTCACGGCACGCGTAGGTTCGGAAGGGTCCTCCACGCAGAGCGCATCGTCCTATCGGACATGCTGGAGGACCACGGCATCTCCCGCGAGCAGCTGGTCGACATGGGCATCATGATCGGGACTGACTTCCACCCGGGCATCAAAGGGATCGGGCCCAAGACCGGCCTCAAGCTCATCCAGAAGCACGGCACCATGGAGGCAATCGCCGAGGCCAGGGGCTTCGATCTACCCGAGGACCTCGATGCCATCCGTGACCTGTTCATGGAGCACCCGGCGGAATCGGGCTCGCTGCCGGAGCCCACCAAGGCGGTGGAGGAGGGGCTGCGGTCCTTCCTGCAGGTGGAACGCGGATTCTCCGAGCGTAGGATGGACCGGGCGCTCGGCCGACTGTCAAAGGCCGGCCGGCTGAGGTCGGCTAGCCAACCTACCCTGTTCGACTTCTGAGATGGGGGCGGCCCGCCCGGGGACGCTAGCGCCCCCGGGGAGCCTGTCACCGCTTCCCGTCGGAGACGGG
>JAYZFV010000044.1:0-6875 GCA_036336595.1 Thermoplasmatota archaeon
GGTGAAAATGCCACCGTCCTCGGACTCGAACCACCGCGCTCGACCGACCATAATCATCAGGAAGCGGTCTCCTGACTCGAATCTGGCCAACAGCTCCTCGGTGTCGGCATGAAGCTCAGGCTGGAACGATGCCACGTCGAAATAATGGGCGCCGGTAGGGTCCCTGATTTGACCTGAGTAGTATGGGCCGCTATTTCCCTCGCGGCGCTCAATCCTGTCAATGACGCCCCCCACAAGGGAACGATTGACCTTGGCTCCCAGCTTGGTTACGACGAAAGATGGATCGTACTCCCCAGCGCCCTCTTCGATCAGGGAAGCCTCAGCGAACTCCTGCGCGAAGATCCTCACCGCGCTCTGCCGAACCCGTCTCCGCGTGGTCTGGGACATCATAGTACCACGCCCCATCTCTGCATGACCTCCTGAGCAGCCTCGGAGGGGCTAGACGCCTCAAGCTCCGCTGTGTCTGCTAGCACCATCGCCCCATGGTCGTCAACTATGGTGCGACCATGGACGACCATCGCCCCAGAAAGCGCCCTAGCCCTCAGCGAGGCGACGAACCCGTCTCGACCATCGCTTGCGATCTGGTCCCTAACCCCGTCCATTCCAATGCCCAGAAAAGCCTCCGCAGGCTCTCTCGACATCAGGAGTGAGGCGTTCGAGACGCCATTGTCAATGACGAACCTGAGGCGCAGGTCGTCATGCCCACGTTGTGGGCCATGCTCCATGCAGGCACTGTCCCGAAGGACGCGGCGACACTCCGGGCAGCGCTCGACGATGCCCGAGTCGGGTCGGACCGCAACGACCGTTCCCAATGTCCTGATCCCTCTTCTCGAGCCCCCGTTGACTATGTCGGTGAGATCCAGATCGACCCAGTGGCCCTCTGGGTCAATCTTCTTCCAAGGCGGGTCGGACAGATCGATGACCTGTTCAATCTGGTCGATCACGAGGTCAGGGGAGCCTTGCCAGAACTGGACTCTCCCCCCTTCGATGCGTATGAAGTCCCCCGGCTTTGGGTCGAACTCGCACCAAGCGGTCAGCCTGCACCTACCGCTGGGATCGATGACGTCTCCACTTCGGACCACTCTCTGCGCGCCATCCTCGCCTTCGAAGGTCCTCTGGTCCCATGACTCGACCTGAAGGGTGATCTCGACGTCCCTCATGCCGTTCCTGAGGTCGGCAATCGTGGACTTCGAAGAGGTAGAGAGCTCGTTCATGTCGGGGAATGCGGTGTCGTGGTACGGCTCGATGACAGTCCCATCGTTGATGTTGATCTCGGGGGTATCCCTGAACTTACGAACCGAGGCTCCAACGATCTTGACCAGTGAGCCCTCCTGATGCTCTAACGGCACCCAGGAGAGGAACCCAATGCTCCCACTGGAATCGGCAAGGCGTCCCCTGATGACGTCGATTTGCCCACTCCCGTCACGTCTGACGATGACGCCTGGCTTGGAGGTCAGTATCCTTGCGACCACGTTCACGTAGCCCTCTACCTCAGATGCCTTGGAAATGCTAAGCGGCTCGTCGTCGATCTGGGGGGCCGCTGGCCCGCCTTCCCTGAGAACGGTGACTCTGGTCGTTCGGTTGATGTTCAAAGAGCGCTTGTCGTTCCACTCGTTCACCGAGGCACCCTCGAGCCTGACGATCGAGCCGGGAGCGAGGCTCTCGCCCTTCTCCCCCCAATCCTTGAAGTCCCAGCGCTCCCTCTTGGTGCTCGCCTCCCAGGGGTTGTCCTCAATCCAACCGAAGGCTACCTGACGCTCCTCGCCCCTGACTGTCTGGATCCGGGGGGTATAGGTCACGACGGCGACCTCGAGGGATATGTTCTTGTCGTCGGCGTCTAGCTCGGAGAATCTGTCGACCTTCTTCTCCGCTCGAACGGGTGCCGAGATTCCCGAGGTGACCTCCTTACCCGTAGCCGCTTGGAACTTCCTGATGACCGATCGCAGGGCGTCCTCGGGTGGGATTAGGAACTCCTCCTCGTACCTCGCGAACTCCTTGCCGACGTCACCCTCATCGGCTTCGGGGCACTCTTGCTTCACAATGGCAATCTGGCTTGCGTATCTTCCTTCTTCTGTCATGGTCTCACCTGTATCAGTGGTTGGGCACTGAGCCTATTTCAACCACCGATCCGAAAGACCGGGATGACACACGACGTGACGTTGTTCGGGAAACGATTGTCGGTGCGTGTTGGGGTAGACGTGGCACCTCATTACCTCCGGAGACGCGAGTTCGAATCGACGGTCTTTGAACGTGTCCATGACGTTACGCCTGCTGACCGACGCGGTTTTCTGTATCATCCCGCCTGAAGGAACGATGACAGGCAGCGATGTGTGCCGATTCGGGGTACTGACAGCCTCTGACCGAGCGAGCGCGGGAGACTACGATGACCTCAGCGGACCGGCCATAGAGCGCTTCCTAGAAGTGGCGCTCACCTCCCCGTGGGAGGCGCTTCGAAGGGTCGTTGCAGACGAGCAGTCTGCAATCGAGGCGGCACTGGTAGAACGGGTGGACACCGAGGGCTGCTCGGTGGTCGTGACCACGGGGGGAACGGGGCCGGCACCAAGGGACGTGACTCCGGAGGCCACGGAGTCGGTCTGCGAGAGGATGCTGCCCGGCTTCGGCGAGCAGATGCGCGCAGTTTCACTGAAGCACGTGCCAACTGCGATCCTGTCCCGCCAGACCGCTGGGATTCGTGGATCCTCACTGGTCCTCAACCTCCCAGGCTCACCACGCTCGATCCGCGAGATTCTGGACGAGGTCTTCGCAGCCGTACCCTACTGCGTAGATCTGATTGGTGGGCCGTACATCACCACGGACCCAGCCGTGGTCGATGCCTTCCGCCCGCCCCACGCCCGACGCGAATGATTCATTCGGACGACTGGACTCGCCCGGGCATGGCGAAGATCAAGACCGGTGCAGGCAACAGCGATCGGGGGAACGACGAGCTCCGGGGTATCGAGGTCACTCTCGACTTCACCCAAAACGCTCTCGCTTCCCTGCTCTACCGCCAGGGCGAGACCCACGTCCTCGTGTGTATCACCAAGGCGGCGTCCCTGCCTCGCTGGTTCCCACGCGATGCCGACAGAGGGTGGGTGCACGCGGAGTACTCGCTCCTGCCTGGCTCGACTGATACGAGGTTTCGCAGGGAGCGCAGCGGAGCCAAGGGAAGGACCCATGAGATCGAGCGACTGGTCGCCCGCTCCATGCGTGGCGCCGTCGACTTGGATCAGTTGGGCCCGGTCGCTCTGACAGTCGACTGCGACGTCCTCAACGCCGATGGGGGGACCAGGTGCGCTTCCATCACTGCTGCCAACATCGGCCTCAGGCTGGCCATTCGCAGGCTCATCGCATCCGGCGAGTGCCTTCCCGCCGACCTCAGGCTAACTAGGGATGACGTCAGGAAGGGCGTGGCGCCCCCATCTCTCCCCGAAGAGAGGCGAGCAGAGCACGAGTCTGCCGTCATGGCCAATGACGTAGCTGCCCTCAGCGTCGGGATGGTCGGAGGCGAAGTCAGAACCGACCTGGACTACGACCTGGACAGCAATGCCGACGTCGACATGAACGTCGTGATGACTAGCGATGGCGCCTTCGTGGAGGTTCAGGGGACCGGAGAGGAGGCTACCTACACGAGGGAGGAGCTCGATGCCATGGTCGACGCCGCAACGGCTGGCATCGCCAAGCTCCACGCCCTCCAAGCCAGCGTTCTGGCTGATGCTAGCTGAACGGCAGAGCCACTCATGATGAGCTACGCGAAGAGTGGTGGGACTGGCCGGACTTGAACCAGCGGCCTCCGCATCTTCAGTGCGGCGCTCTCCCAACTGAGCTACAGTCCCGTAGCGTTCCCGCCAGTATGGTTCCGACTTCAAGCCTTCCGAGGCTGAATTTACCTAGAAAACGTCGTCCGCGTCCTTGTTCTCATCGAATGGGATCATCCTGCCGCCCTAGCTCGAGCTCCCTTTGGCTGCCGTCTTCTTGGGCGGCTTCTTCGTCGTCTTGCCCTGCTCCCCTTCGAGTTGCGCCTTCCGCGCAGCAGCGGCCTCCTCCTCCCTTCGCTTGAGTTCCTCGGGATCCATGCCGGTCTGGGCGGCGAGCTTGGCCCTGCGCTCATCGCGGGCGCGTATCTCCAGCAGCCGCTGCCGCGCCTTGTCGTAGTGCTGGAGCATGTACATCGCGTCGTGCTCGAGCAGGGGGGAGTCCGAGATGATCGTGATGTCCATCCAGTCCCCTTCCTCAGCGAGGTACTCGGCAAATGGCTCGAACTTCAGGTCCGACTTCTTGATCTGGGTGTAATGAAGGGCGTTCCCCATCCTGTGCTCGACGCCGGCGAAGTGGCAGTAGAAGGTCGATCCCCCGAAGGTTTCCCTAGCCTGGTCGAACAGCTCCGCGTAGTCCTCACTGGTCCTCAGCCTCCCATGCCCGCGCGCGTGTATGTGACCCATGTTGAGGACCGGGACTGTCCCCTCGACGTGGTTGCAGACCTCTAGGACCTCCTCGACGTTGCCCCATAGATCCTGCCTCCCGGATGTCTCGACGCCCACCAGCGACGGTTCGGCCTCGTGGACCCATGGGAAGGCCGCGTAGTCCTCTTCCTCCTCGGCGTCCCCCCAGACCTCCCTGACCCTGTCCACCACTCCTGCGAGGACGTTGGCGACCTGCTCGTTCGTCTTTGAGCCCGGCTGATTATCGCCGTACGGGCCGACGTGGAAAGTGAGGTGCCTAGCGTTGATGATCTTGCCAGCCTGCAGGCTTGTCTCCATCTTGGAGAGGGTCCTGTTCCGTTCCCTCCTGCTGCCTAGGAGCTCGGCGTAGTAGGGGCCGTGCATGTTCATCTCAAAGTCTGAGTTCCACGACAGTATCCCTGCCTGCCAGTACTGGTCGAAGTGCTGAGGCTGGATGGTTCGGACCGTCTGGACCTCCATCGCGTCGAGACCGAGGACGGTGATGTCGTCCATGCCCTCGACTATCGTCCTGCCCTTGCAGGAGAGGGGTACTCCCGCTGGTCCTAGTTTCAGTGGCATCCCCGTGTTCCTCGCGGGTCGGGCCGAACGGGTGCCCCTTCAAAAGGGGTATCCGTTCGACGGGTGCAAATACCGGATATTCAGTCGGTTTCTGCCCTAGCAGCCTTCTCCAATCCCAATTTGCCAGGGCCCGAGAGGGGGAGTTCGCACAGGAAGGCCGCCAGCCACGACTCCGGGTCCATCGCCGCGCTCGTGTGGACCTCGGTTGATCCTAGCGCGTGCTCGACGCACGCCTTGCGAGTCCCCGGATTGTAGCTGCAGACAATGGGTACGAGCCCCCTGTCCCTGACATTGGAAATGAGGGATTCAGGCTCGATGCCCTCGAGCTCGGCGATCGCTCCCAAGGCATCGGGCTCGAAGAACAGGAGGTGAATCTGCCGAATCCGCTCGATCACGGACCCCCAAGACTCGGCTAGGAGTTCCGGGCTCTCGGGCATGCCGACCACCATCACCGAGCGGCTGCCCTCCAGCTCCGCGAAGGCCATCGAGGCCCCCCATGCGCCCCGGGGAGCATCCCCCTCGAGGACGGTGGAGGAGGAGTTCACCAACCAGTGCGCCGAGTCGAGCGCGGCTCGCCAGTCCAGAGCCCCCTGATCCATCGTAGCGAAGCCGGTGCCCCCCTCTGGGCTAACGTGCACGGCGCTCGCCCCGATCTCGGCCGCAGCTGATAGGACCGCCGAGACTCGATCGCTCCTGTCCGGGCGGCCGAAGCCCACGATGCGCACTACGCCGGTTCCCACAGCGGTCGCTCCGGCCGCGCCGTGATGAGTATTGCCTACTCGACCTTCCACCTTAGGAGGGCGATGGCACCACCGAGCCCGACCAGTTGCTGGCCGGCGTCATGGTCGGTGGAGGCCTGGATGACACTGCCCCGGGACGCCTCGACCTGGGTGGCGATGTCCTCCCACCTAGCCCTCGAGGCGTCGTCGCCCGAGCGCAGCATCGAGGCGACTATGACCAGCGTCTCCACGGCGCCCTGCTGGGCAGCGTTGGCAACCGGGTCCATCCCGTAGGTGACCGCGCCCCCAGTCGAGATCCGCTTGAGGCCCTCCTCGATGGCGCGAATCTGCTGGACCAGCGCGTGCTCGCCCAGCAATGCATCGGCCAAGCCCTCTGCGAGGACCTCGTTGGCAGCCGACCTCCCTCCGATTGAAGTGGCTGCGTTGATGATGCTGTTCTGCGCGCCCAAGTCCCTCAGTTGGGCCTCGAACTGCTCGCGTGACGTGCCTGGCCCGCACAACACCAGGGGCATGGTGTCGGGGAACACCAGTCGGGCCTCCTTGGCGACGCGCTCGAAGAAGCCGCGACGGACGCTGGTCGAGTCCCCCTGGCGCTTGCCACCCCCGCGCATGGTGAACTGTGAGACATCCCTGATTCCGTGCGCGGCGATTTCGAAGATCAACACCTCGTCGGACTCGATGACGAGAAGCCCAGCCCTGGCGCGCCGACCGGCTGCTAGAGACTCCTTGAGAAGTGACAGGTCAGCAGGGGGAAGCCCGCCCTCCCGGGAGACCTCGATCTCGTCGCCGACGCCGATGACGTGCGTGTGGTGGCTGCCGATGTCGATCTTGGCCTCCTTGATCGTGCCGTGGACACGCAGGTTGTCCGTGAATGGCTGAAAAGCAGCCTCCATCGCACCCAGTAGGACCCACATCGGCTTGCGCTCCGCGCTCCTCGCCCTGCCGCCCTCCCGCGTCCCAGTCGTCGAGTCTCGGCGATGCGAGAGCATCCCGACCAGCGCCCCCGGTCGGCAAAGTTGTGCCAGCACCCACAGGTCGTCCTCGCTCTCGACCCTGAGCCGAACCCCCTCGTCCAGCCGCTTGACCCGACGCACCCCATCACAACCTAGCCGAAGGC
>JAYZFV010000045.1:0-10288 GCA_036336595.1 Thermoplasmatota archaeon
CCCATAGAGCAGCTGGCGGAGTGGCAGCAGCGCGATGGGCCGCTCGAACTCACCGTCAACCTCTCCGCGAGCCCGTATCACCTTGCCAAGGAGGGCGAGCGCGCAGCGCTGGCAAGAGCCGCCGCAGCCACCCTCGGCCACCCATTCGCACTGTGCAATCAGGTCGGTGGTAACGACGACCTCATCTTCGACGGCCGCTCTCTAGTCGCGTGGCCAGATGGCACTGTCGTGCAGGCTCCCGGGTGGTGCAGGGGGGTGCTTCTGGTGGACCTCGATGATCCGACTGCAGCCAGCTGGCTGGCGTGGCCTGAAGGCGAGTGCGGACCAGATTGCGGGTGCTCTGTAGAGATGGTTTCGCCGGGCAGCGAGCCGTCGGCACCTGACAGCGGAGCTGACCTACTGTGCGCGGTCACCACGGGACTAGGTGACTACTGTCGCAAGTCAGGCATCAACAGCCTCGTCCTGGGCCTGTCTGGAGGCATCGACTCGTCAGTCTGCGCTGCTATTGCAGCCCGCGCGGTAGGGTCCTCCAACGTGCTTGGGCTCTCCATGCCCAGCCGCCACTCCAGCCAGCACTCCATCGACGATGCGACCGCGACTGCGCAGGCCTTGGGGATCGAACTGCTGTCCATGCCGATCAACGAGCTCCACGAGGGGGCCGAAGAGACGCTGGCAGCCGAGCTCGAGGACGGGAATCCAGTCGCCGCAGAGAACCTCCAAGCGAGGATTCGTGGCATGCTGGTGATGGGGGCGGCGAACGCTAGAGGGTCGATGGCTGTGGCCACTGGCAACAAGTCGGAGCTCGCTGTGGGGTACTGCACCCTATATGGCGACATGAACGGGGGATACGCGCCACTGGGTGACCTCTACAAGACTCAAGTTTACGAGTTGGCGAAGGCCATCAACGAAGACGCTGAGTCCTCCAGAAAACCCCTTCCAATCACCGAATCCACGCTGACTAAGCCTCCCTCAGCAGAGCTCTCGCCCGACCAAGTTGACCAAGATACCCTCCCTCCGTACGACACCCTCGATGACATACTGAGGGCACTCATAGAGGACGGCGCCTCACCTGACAGAATCGTTTCTGAAGGCCATGATCCGTCCACGGTAACATGGGTGGACGAACGTCTCGAAGCCAGCGAGCACAAGCGCTGGCAGATGCCCCCAGCACCCCGTGTGAGCGAGAGAGCATTCGGGCAGGGCTGGCGACAACCACTGGCGGTCAAGAGGTAGGCGAGCTCATGAAGGACGAGGGGCCGCCCAAGCACTTCAGAAGGAAGCGGGAGCCTTACAGTGGTATGATGCTGCAGTCGCTATACTGGGCCCTTAGGGGTGCGATCTTGGTGGTGGTGGTATTGGGCCTCCTGGTCATGTTCGACCCCTTGCTTTGAAGCGCCCTATTCTTCCCTCTTGTCTTCGACCTTACTCTTGTATGCCTTGTCAGAGTCCTCTTCGGTCCACCCCCCCAAGAAGAGCCCTCCGCCTTTGTGCACACCGCCTCTGATATTCCCCTTCTTGGGTTTCCTCTTCGTAGTGCGAGCCAGGAGATGGCGGCTGAAGGACTTGGGGAGCCCATCTGCGCCTCTTTCGGACTGAGAGAGGGAGTATGCCCTCCATTCGGCTTGGGGCCCGGAGCTAACCTTCACGACAGAGGTGCTCTCATCTTCCTGCATAACCAAACCAAGAATGGCGCCCATGACCAAGAGCAACAGCGAGCAGCACGTGAGAGCATAGCCCGTTCTGAGCCCTCCTATGGCCAACTCAATCAGACGTGAGAGGAATGGCTCAGGCACCTCCTCGTGCTCCTCGGCAAGTTTGACGAAGATGTTCGACTCGATGCTGTAGTTCCCGCTACTGCACTTCGATAACGAATCATTGACGGGGTGATGGCAGACCTGTCCTGCGTAGACCAACGACTGGGCGGCTAGTTCGGTTCTCTCGAATCCGGCGTTACACAGCGGGTGGAATGTATTGTTCTGGTGGTTTATGTCAGTTGGCTTCTCTGTGCCCTCGGCCCATACGAAAACCTCGAGGGTGCTGCATGAGTCCCATATCCCATTCTCGTCAAGGTCGACGTAATCACCGAAGACGAAGACCGCCCAACCGAGGTTTGCGGGGCTCCCTGGGTCATTGAAGGACAAGTTCCCGCTGAACCCCTGAAACGCAAATGTGGTCGCGGAATCATCCGAATCACTGGACTCCCCGATGGGCAACTCGGTTTCTGTGACAATGAGCACAGCGCTGAGGAGCAGAACGGTCACTCCGGTTGCCAGGGTCAGGTTCGCTAACGGGTGCATGGCGATTCCTCGTCAGCCGCATCGGGTCAACGCTCAAGGGCATTACGTTGGGAGGGTGCCTTTCTGCCTCCTAATGGAAGGCGATTGCATAAGCGGCGGCTATCATCGCCAGAATCCACAACTTCGCCATTCGCTTGCGTCTTCGTGGAGAGTTGCGTGAGAGCGTGACCCTGAACAGGGTCAGAATCGAGACCATGCCGAAACCGAAGGTCACTGCAAGGGCGCCCGATCCCCTGCCCCATTGTAATCCCTCAGGGTCTATCGATTTCCCCTCCTCATCAAGCGCGTCTTCCCCTTCAGTGCCGTCCTCGACGGCGTTCACTCCAAGGAAGAGCAGGGTCAAGGCGACTATGCTAGTGACTTGCCCTATCAGCAAGAAGGATGAGGCAGAATCGCCCCGCCCCCCGCGCCACTTCTGAATTGTGCGCCGCTTGGATTGGCCATCCCTCTTCTCTCGATAGGAGGCGTCGTCGCGGTTTGACCAGCGTGACCTAGGGGAGATTCCCATGGGGGGAAATTGAGATTGTGCTTTATTGGGTTGCCCCTGGTGGCTTAGCCGGTTAATCTCACTCTTCGGAAGAGCTTCCCTCGATTCGCCTCAGGATGTCCCTAATCTCGACTAGGACAGACTCTGTGGACGAGGGCTGGGTCTGCATCGAGGTCGCTTCGACGCCCTTGTGCGCAATTCCATCGCGCTGCCTGAGGACGAGGTCGCGGAATCCAAGGGCATCAATGACACCCGTAAGAGAGGCGCTTCCGCCACCACCACTGCCCCCCGCGGTCTCGATTGTGAGGTGGCAGAGGCCCAGAGCGCTGAGGATCGGCCCCTCGATCACGGCCATGTCGGTGATCTTGTCAAGGGGGATATTCTGCTGCTTCTTGAACAGCCAGCCCTTGCGAACGTTCAGGGAGCGGTCCGTCAGATCCATCCCGAGGTTCTCGTACTGTTTCATATGGACGAAGTATCCGAACGGAATCCAGACTAACATTGCTAGGATTCCGATGAGTGTGCACAGCAGAGCGAAATTGGCCATCAACCACCAGTAGACGATCAGCCTTTTGTCGAACTGCGCAGACGCAAGCATTCGAGGGTCAGTCACCCAACGCGCTCTAATTCCCACTACTTGAGTCTGTCTAGAATGGGAGAACGTACTCAAGCCTAGGCGCCCACGGACAACCGTGGATTACGTGGAGATATTGCAGACGGCGTCCCTGACCCTTTGCGGCCTCGCTGTGATTCTCTGGATGTCCATAGGCACGCTCTCTCGCACGACCGAGCGCGAGGTGCTGGCTCAGCGCGTAATCGCTGCAATGTGCGTCCTGTCTGCTGCGTTGCTGTTCGCTCTGCACCACGCAGGGGGGGAGCTGTGGGGCTCGAGGAACGTAGCAAGGCCGTTCGCTGTGGTCGCCGTAATAGTCGCACTTGCCTCGATGATGAACATCAAGGGTAAGGACGTACAAGGCGAGACCAACCCGCATGCGATAATGAAGAGGCGTCGCGAGGAGGAGTGAGGCTACTCGGAGTTCAGCTTGTCGTCGATGAAGGAGCGCATGTACGCGGGAAGCTCGCCGTTGACGAAGACGACGTCGCCCACCTCATCCAGCTTCATCAGGGAATAGTAGATCTGCATCGCTGTCATCGGGGTAGCGCTGCAGCCCGTGCAGCCGCCCTCGAGGGAGATCATGATCACCCCATCGGTGGTGTCTACGACGTTGACCACCCCGTCATGAGCGTCCAATACCGCTTGGACCGGGCCCACTGAGTCCAGGATGAGTTGCTTGTCCACCATCGAGGTCACCTTCGCGATGTGCTCGGGCGGGGGGCTTTCAAACACTTGCCCCCTCGGAGTGGCATGGGAGCCGGAACAAGAGTCATTCTCATCGACCTGTTGGTCGAGCGATCGGAATTCGGTCATGGAGGGAATCAGGAGATTGTCAGTCCCCTGGCTAGCTCGGGGAGTGTGGAGGTGCTGCTGGTGACTCCGCAAGTGCAGTCGGAGGAAGCGGGGCGGCGTGCCCAGGAGAATGGCGAGGTTGCCATCACGGAGGACGATGTCCCCCACTGGGACGACGACTTCGGCTTCTGGACCGAGTGCGATCTCGAAATGGACGGCAACCCGGTAGTGTTCAGGCGAATCGCCGTGCCTTTGCACGGTGACGATACTCTGACTGCAGATTGGCTAGGCAGAATCGCTCCGGATGCAGTCATCTGCACAGGGTCCCGCCACAACGTCTCGATCTGGGAGGACTGGATGGGGAGCGGCGCCTCGCTGTTGAGGTCTTCCGCCTCGATGGGAGTCCCCACCCTAGGCATCTGCTTCGGCCACCAGCTCCTTTGCAAGGCGCTTGGGGCAACCGTGGAGCGTGCCGACACGCTATCCAACGGGGTCTGGGACCTCTCACTGACCAACGATGGGGAATCCGACGAACTGTTCTCCTCGAGACGATCGGGCGAAGGGGACTCGCCAGTCGTCCTCTTCACGCACAGAGACCACGTGATGTCGGTACCAGATTGCTGCACTCTGCTCGGTAGCACCAATCACAATGGAGTTGCCGCCGTCCGCGTCAATGGTGATGGTGGCACCCCGTTGCCGGCTTGGGGAGTCCAGTTCCACCCCGAGGCGGCCAAGGCTCGGGTCGAGCGGGCCTTCGATTGGGGGCACATCACCCGTGAGGAGCTCGAGGCGTTCCAGAGGGAGCATGACGGGGCCGGCATTCTCGCGTCCTTTGCTGCTGTCGTCACAAGTCGCTGAGCGTATTCCCGGATACCACTGAGTACGGTGGATTTGGATTAAATACGGAACTAGGGTCGCCGAGGCGACGTAGGCGAGGACATGATTGAGAACATACCGGAAATCGCAGCCGTGACAGGGATCGTTGGGCTCGCTATCGCAGTGCTGCTCTACACCCAAATCGAGAAAATCAAGATCGAGAACGCCACTGTCGCCGACATAACACAACAAATCAGAGACGGCGCCATGGCCTTCCTGTTCGCCGAGTACCGATACTTGGCGGTCTTCATCGCAATCGTGGCCGGCTTGCTCTTCTTGAACCCCGATACAGGCAATCAGACCGTGCTCGCCTTCCTGGCTGGCGCTGCGGCGTCCGTCGTCGCTGGCTTCAGCGGGATGCGTGCCGCCACCAGCGCCAACGGACGCACCGCCATGGCTGCCGCATCGGGCGGCCAGCCAGCCGCCCTCGAGGTCTCCTACAACGGAGGCGCCGTGATGGGGCTCTCGGTCGGTGGCCTCGGGCTGCTTGGCATCTCGTTGATGGCCATGTGGCTTGGAACCGGCCCAGAGGTACAGAACATCGCCGGCTTCGGCATGGGCGCATCCTCGATAGCGCTGTTCGCCCGCGTGGGCGGTGGCATTTACACCAAGGCCGCTGACGTCGGAGCTGACCTCGTCGGCAAGGTCGAGGCGGGAATCCCTGAGGACGACCCGCGAAACCCCGGCGTCATCGCCGACAACGTGGGTGACAACGTTGGGGACGTCGCTGGGATGGGCGCCGACATCTTCGAGTCCTTCGTAGGCTCAATCATCGCTGCCATGGTAATCGCCGAGGCCTCGGGGATGCACTCTGATTACATCACCCTCCCGATCTTCCTCGGGCTCGTGGGATACGCCGCTTCGATCGTCGGCGTATTCAGCATTAAGGTGTTCAAGGGAGGCGATGCAGCTGCAGCACTGCGAAACACTACTTTCATCGGCGCGGCCCTCTTTTGGGCCGCCGGCTGGTTCGGCATAGGCTACCTAGGGCTTGAGACCGGCACAGACCCGATGCAGGCAGTGATCGCCGGTTCGATCGTCGGCATTCTCATTGGTCTCGTGACCGAGTTCTACACCGGGATAGAGCCGGTCTTCGGGATTCCCGTGAAGGCCATTCCCCACATCGGAAAGATGTCCAAGACTGGTCCTGCCACCAACGCCATCGCGGGCCTCTCGGTTGGCATGATGTCCACGTTCATACCGATACTCCTCATCGCGGGGGGCATCTTCGTTGCCAACGAGGTGATGGGCGGCGGCGAGTTGGGGCTCTACGGCATCGCGATGGCCGCGATGGGCATGCTTGCCACGGTCGGCGTCACGATGACAGTAGACGCATACGGCCCGGTGGCCGACAACGCGGGCGGCATCTCCGAGATGAGCGAGCTAGGCTCTGATGTCAGAGAGATTACGGACGGCCTCGACAGCATCGGCAACACCACCGCGGCAATCGGCAAGGGTTTCGCGATAGGCAGCGCGGCTCTCACCGCGCTCGCGCTCTTCGCCGCCTTCGGCACCGCAGCTCAACTCGAGGCGACGGACCTAACACTCACCGACCCGATGGTCGTCATAGGGCTGCTCATCGGGGGTTCGCTCCCGTTCGTGGTCGCTGCTATGACCATGACCTCAGTGGGCAAGGCGGCCGGCGACATGGTGATTGAGATCCGTCGGCAGTTCCGGGAGATCGAGGGCCTGCTAGAAGGCAGGGAAGGAGTCAAGCCCGATTCCAAGACCTGCATAGACATCTCCACCCAAGCTGCCCTGCGTGAGATGGTGATGCCGGGGTTGACTGCGGTCTCGGCCCCCGTGGTCGTCGGCTACGTGCTCGGTCCGGCCGCCCTCGGTGGCTTGCTGGCAGGCGCGCTGGTGACCGGTGTGCTGATGGCTCTCTTCATGGCCAACGCTGGCGGTGCGTGGGACAACGCGAAGAAGGCCATCGAGCAAGGGCACATCGAGGGCGCTGCGAAGGGGGACTCCTCTCACGATGCCGCTGTCATCGGCGATACCATTGGAGATCCTTTCAAGGACACCAGCGGGCCATCGCTGAACATCCTGATCAAGCTGATGTCGATCGTCTCGGTCGTCATCGCGCCCGGACTTATCTGAGCGCCCCAGACAGCGTCAGCCTCTTGGCTGTGGCTAAGTACGGGGGTCCATGCGCTCGGTGCCGGCCTTGGCCCTCGTAACGCTCTTGCTATCGGCAGGCATGGCTGGCTGCACGGGCTCGGATGACGACGTCGATTCAGATTCCATCGACGTCCCGACCTGGCAGGTCGGGGACTGGTGGCTCTACACCTTCTCCACCCCGGACTACAGCGACGACACGGCGAAGCTCGTCGTAGCGAGCGACAACGAGGAAGACGGGACGGCTTACATGCTGGCGATCTCGAGCCTGACGGAGGCCAGGCGGCACGCTGTTCTCAACCACAACCCGTTCCTCGGCAGGGTCACGCACTCGGATCTTAGCGCCTTCGAGAACAGTGTGGCCCAGCCAGTGCTGTCATTCCCGATCGAGGAAGGCGGGACTTGGGGCTTCACGCTTTTCTCCACCGAATGGGCGGCGTCAGTGACGGGGGTCACAGGGAGCACGGCCATCATCGCCGGCGCGGCGTCCGATGGTTCGCGAATCGACTACGTGTACGACAGCGGGGTCGGCTTCTTCTCCTCCTTCATCTGGACGGATGCCTCGGGAACTGTGCAACTCAGGATGATGGTGGCCGATCAGGGGTCGGGGCACACCGGGGATGTCTACTTCGTCAGGGGAGGGGACCTGTTCAGCGATACATGGGATGACTCCGGGACTGACATCGAGATTCGTGACACATTCCTTGTGAGTGACCACCCGAGCGACGGGGATTGGGACGAGATGATCTACTTCATAGACGCAGAGTGCGGTAGTGGGTCCTCCACCATCTCCCTCACCCTCAGGGACCACCTATCAGTATCCGCTCTGGAGCGCATATGGGGGCCGGGTGCGAGCGAGCTGGGGACTCTGGGAACGATTCCATATCCCTCGGGAGAGTATACCCTAACAGCGACCTTCACAGGCTCGACCTATCTGCGAGTCAAGATAGCTGGCGGAATCACAGAGTCCTGGAGCCTCTAAAGGTACTCGAGCAGGTTGTCCGAGCCACCGATGAACACCGGATCCTCGTCCCTCATGTCGAAGACCACTGGGACGGTTCGATGTCCGGTCTCGCTTACCACTGCCTGCCTAAGCCCATCGTAGTGATCGAGGTTAACATCCGTGAAACTCAGGCCCTTGGCATCGAGGGTCCTGAATGCGAGTGTGCAGTAGGGGCACACGGTCTGGGTGAAGACCAGGAAGTCGGTCTCGGTTGAATCGAGGATGTCACGCAGCTGCGACAGGATCATCGCCTCCCTCTTCCCACCATCCCGACTCGCCCAAATCATCCTGAATGATTGCGTCCAAGGCATCCTTCTCCTCGAGTACTCTGTTGCACTCTTCTGGATCGATGAAGACCAGGAAGAAGACTGTGAACATGGTTAGTGCTGCCCCCACGTATATCGTAGTGCTGTAATTGTTGTCGAATATCTGCAGCATCCTACCGGTGAAGGTGTATGCCATTACGCCCGAGAGGTTGAACATGGACATGTATGCGGTGAATTGTGTCCCCCCGACCTTGCTCCACGTCATCTTCATGCAGACCGCAATCACGCATATCCAAGCCACTCCGTTTACTAGGCCTCGGATGATCAGATAGGCCGTCATTACCACTGTGTTGGTCCAGAACGGCTCCAGTACCGCCAGCATAGCATTGCACAAGGCAAGGCATGTGAAGCCGATCATTGCCACCCTTTTGACTCCGAACTTTTCTCCCAGCATGCCCCCAGCAATCTGCCCGGTCATGATTGCGAGGATGACGATGCCGCCAACGATGACGTTGTAATCCTCCTGCTCCCACCCTGCCCGATTGATGAATATGTCAATCACGATTGGATCTATGAACAGGTAAAGTTCGGACAGAAGGCACAGGAATATCAGCATGAAGGAGGATCTCAGGTGGAATGCCTTGGTGAGATTGAAGCTTGTCTGGGCAAGAGTCCTGCGGGGACCTTGGGGCAATAGCGAGAATGGATTCGGGACTCGGGGTATTGAGACGATCCTAGCTAGAAGGGCAGTGACAATGGCTAGAACGATCCCGTAGAATGCGATCCGCTTTGCTGCCCCGTATAGTGGAACGGTCAGATCAACGGAAAATATCGCATATATCAGCCCGACGACAAAGATGGTTAGGGATACGATGGTCAGCAGGGCTGCTAGTGAGATCTTTTCGTCAAATGTTGACCTACCCACCGCCTGAGCCGCCCACCATCTGGACTCTTCTTGCTCCTCCCAGTAAAGCCTCTCATCCACTTCAAATTCATATTCCCCGGAAGAATCCGTGGATTCGGGGTCTGGTGATTCTTGATTGGATGGTCTTGACCATGGGAAGAGGCGGGTGCCGGGTCTCTCGTAGAGGAACAATGGTAGCACCATTATCAGCAGCAGTATTGGCAGTTGGATGGATAGCATGCCCTTGATGCCTATCCTCGTGGCGAATCCGCCGAGGACCGCGCCACCGACTATCATCCCGCCTCGCTTGGACGCGAACATGTACCCGTTTGCCTTCGCGACCTCGTTGTCCTGAAGAACGTCCACTGCGAGGGCGTCGGTGCTGACGTCCTGCAGGGAAGCGAAGATGTTGTGCACGAACATTAGCTTGATCACTAGGTCGATCTGCCCAGTCAAGTCCGGGACAAAAAGAAGGGTCCCAATTGTGACGGCCATTCCAAACTGGGCGAATAGGATCCACAGCCTACGGGAACCGAATTGGGGTAGGCTCAACGTGTCGATGACGGGCCCCCATATCCACTTGAAGGTCCAAGGCAAGGCGACGGTTGCGAATAACAAACCAATCTCTTGGGGGGTAAACCCGTTGTCCGAGAGATATGATGCGAAGGCGACAGTCGCGAACCCCCATGGGAGGCCTTGGGCGAAGTAAAGGACGCAGAGCGAAACCATCCTTCTGAGTCTGTTCTCAGTCAGGCTCTGTCCGTCGAACCACTCCTCAACAAGTTGTTCTCTGTTGTAGAGCACGTATGCTAACAGGGGCAGTAAGATTAGCGACAGCCCGATAATCAGAATTCTCGAGCTGCTCGAACCGGTTGCTTCTGCCGGTGCTACCATATCCAGAAGGATGACCCTGCGGGCATCCACTG